>JBAXXX010000143.1:0-5771 GCA_037127695.1 Verrucomicrobiia bacterium
TGCCACATGAGGGTGATGATCGTTCCGGCACGGTGCAGCCGGATGCAGCGCTCGACCAGATCCAGGCGGAGTTGATGCAGGTCCGTGGCGCGGGCCTCCGCACAGGATTCCGGCGCAAAGATTTTTTCCGGCGCGAATTGCCATTCGGTTTTATGGCCCGGCTCGGTCAGATTGGCCAGCCCGCAATGTCCGATGGCATCGGGCTGGCTCCCATGGTATTCAAAACTGAAGTCGCTGCCGAAAATCGACGGCGGCCGACCGGTGAGAGCGGCGACGGCATCGAAGTAACGGGTGCCGCTTGTGATGTAGTTATGCTGGGCGGAGAGGATGGACTTTCCGCGCAGAGTTTGCAGCCGCCCCAGGAGGGCCCGTGTGGCGGGGGAGGCGCGTTGGTTACAGGGGGGATGATTGGTCAGTGGCATTTGGGAAAAACCGCCATTCTTGAGATCCCTCCCTGCGGTTCCAGCAGGTCAAAAGACACTTTTGATCGCCCGCAGGCTGGCGCGAAGCTCGTCGGCAAGGTGGGGATCGGAGTAGTCGCGTCCGGTTTTTGGCCCCATGATTTCGAGGTAACCGACGACATCGTCCACCGGCCATTCCGAGACATGGGCGTCGCAGAGCGCCTTGAACGCGGCGAGATCCACGATGCCGCGTTCCCGTTCCGCTTCATTGAACCCGAAGGTCGAGCTGTAGATCGCATCGGTATTCTTGAAATGGAACTCGCACATCATCGGCAGCCCCGCCACGAAGAGGTCGAGGTTCGAATGCAGGACGTTCTTTTCCGTATCGCAGTGGCCGTGACTGATGTCGCCGCAGAGCCAGGCCGGGACAGTTTCGTCGGGGAAGCGTTCGTGCTCTGCCCGCATCTCTCCGATGTATGCGCGCATTTCCTCCGGCGTTGTGGGAGGCTCGGCAAGACAGGACATCGGCTCCATGGTGAGGGCCTTGAGTCCCAGGCCCCGGGCCTTGCGGGAGAGTTCCTTGAGGTGGCGCAGGTAACAGGCAGTGCCCACCGCCTTGTTGGAAAACTTGTCCCGGTAAACAGCCCCGGGGTTTGATCCCGCATAGTCGGCTCCCACCAGTGCGGCCACTTCGAGCAGCCGGTCAAATCCCCGCCGCGCGGCGCGTTCCATGCGGGGGTCGCCGACGAAGAACCCGCCCAGCTCGCGGTGCGCCGTGAAGACGCTTTTGATCCGCAGCCCCCGCGACTCGGCCTTGTGGCGCAGGTCGGTGAAGTAACTGTCCTCAAGGACGTAAAGTTCATAGAACGATCCCAGCTGGACGTTCGTGATCCCCTCTTCGGCCAGAAGGTCGAACAACCAGTCGTAGCTGTAGCGCGTCTCGACGCAGTCGGTTTTGAGTCCGAGTTGAATGCTCATAAAATGTCCGGGCTCACCCGGAAGATGACTTTGTTGTGATAGGCCTTGCGCTCCCGGATGCTGGAAAAGATCGCCACCCCGTCCTCGAGGGTGGGGGTGTCGGTGATGAGCGGAGCGATCTGAAGATCGCGGTCCATGTATTTGAGGACCGTGGACCAGTCGTCGGTTCCTCGCGGCACCACCTTGCTGTTCCAGGTTCCGTGCAGGGTCAACTCCCGGCGGAGAATACTCGAAAAGGCTTTTTCCCCCAGCTGGAATTCGCCATGAAGGTTCCCCATAAATACGACCTCTCCGAACGTGGCCGCACAGGCGATCGCCTGCGCAAACGTCACCGGGAGCCCGCAGGCTTCGATCACTCGCTGCGCCCCGCCGCCGCCGGTGCGCTCCAGGACTTGTTTCACCGGATCCCCCAGCTTGGAATCCACGGTTTCAAACCCCATTTCCTCAGCCAGCCGGAGCTTGCGGGGATCGACATCCGCGATGAGAACCCGCGCACACCCGTGAATCCGAAGCCACTGGGCGGTCATGTTGCCGACCGGTCCCGCGCCGATCACCAGCCCGGTGTCGCCGACCCCGATCCGCAGTTTGCGCACGCCGTGCAGGGCCACCGCCGCGGGCTCGGTGCAGGCCGCATGCAGTAGCTTGACGCAGTCGGGAAGCGGAAACAAACAGGCCGCCGGCACCCGCAGGAATTCCTGCAGCGCCCCGTCCCGCCGGGATCCGAAGTAATCGTAGTTCGTCGTCTGCGCGAAGTCGCCCGTGTCGAAACCTGGCTGCCCGGGTTTCGGGATGAGGGGAAAAACCGCCACGCGATCACCGGCACGGAATCCCCCGCCGGCCTCTTCCACGACGGCGCTGAACTCGTGGCCGAGAACCAGCGGATACCGGTAGGCGCCGCCGGGATCGAATCCGCGGGGGATGTCGCTTCCGCAAATCCCGCAGGCCGCCACGCGCACGAGCAGGGATTCGGCCCCCGGATTTTCCTCCGGGAGGTGACGGTCGGCATGGAAGACAAAATTTCCTGGGGATTCGAGGACGAGGGATTTCATGTTAATCAAAATCAATGATGACTTTCAGGCTGTCGGGATCGGCGGCGCGGTTGATGGCTTCGAGGATTTGATCCGGCCCGAACCGCTCGCTGGCATTGGTCATGCGGCCGAGCTTGGGAAGTTTTCCGGAGGTCAGGAGGCCGTGTGCCAGGCGGATGCCGTGCATCGAGGATCCGTGCGTCGCCTGGTAGCATTGGAGTTTGTAGTGGATCTGGTTGTTGAGATCGACCTCGTGGGCGATCCGGGGTTTTCCCTCCGCGCCTTTCACCCCCGCGTGGGCGTCCAGAACGGTTCCGTAGCCCATCAGCTTGACCGACAGCTCGTATCCCTCCCGGCAGGGGGCGTTCATCATCACGAAATGCGGATCGTTGAACGGCCGGCACTCGCGGAAGACATTCTCCACGACATCCGCATCCCACTTCACGCCGGCAACGCCCTCCCCGCCAAAATCCCGGAGCACGCGCTCGAGGCGCTCCGCCCCGCGATTCACCACGACGATTTTCCGCGCCCCCATCGCCTGGGCGCACTGCAGCGCATACGTGCTCTGCGAACCGGCCCCGATCAGGACCACGACCCGGTTCGCGATGCAGTTGTTCACCCGGGTCATGCCCTCGAGCGTGCAGGCCAATGGTTCGAGCTGGCAGGCATGGTCGGGATCGAAGCCGTCCGGGAATTTGACGATCGGCCCCAGCTCGACAAACCATTTCGGCAGGATCGCATGCGACCGCGCAAATCCGGGAAATTCATGCCCGGTCGCCTGCGTGTTCGGGCAGCACGTCCAGTCCCCGGTTCCCTCATCGCCGCAGTAAATGCACGAACGGTCCCCGCACGGAATATCGCAGCCGATCCCCACCAGACCGCCGGGGGCAAACTTTTCCACCCCCGCCCCCACGGCCTCCACCGTCGCGCTGACCTCATGCAGAATGATCGCCGGCCAGCTCTTGATCCTCGGCAACCCGACCCGCTGGATCACCACGTCGGACTGGCAGACCGAAACCCGCCGGGTCCGCAGAAGAATTTCCCCGGGCCCGGGCGGCAGAAGCGGTTCCTCCACCTTCGTAAAAAACCCGCCGGGCTGGTTGAGAGAGTAGGAAATGGCCTCCATGATTTAGAAATGATTGACTTTTATAGTTAAAGCAATCATTTTTTAATCATGTCAGTATTTTTATGAACTTGCGTCCAATCCAAATTTCCCCCTCGCTGATGTGCGCTGACCCGCTGGCCTTGCGCGAGGTCCTGGACGTGATGGTCGCCGGGGAGATCGAGTGGCTCCACATGGATGTGATGGACGGACGCTATGTTCCCAACTTCACGCTGGGCCCGGATTTCTGCCGCGCCGTGGCAAATGCCTGCACCATTCCGCTCGATGTCCATTTGATGGTCGAGGAGGCTGATCGCCATGTCGAACTCTTCGCGAAATTCCCCGGGGCCCGCGTGACATTCCACCCGGAAACCGTCCGCCAGCCGGCGAGGGTCGTTGAACGCATTCGCGAGTTGGGCGCTTCGCCGGGCATTGCGATTGACCCGGCCATGCCGGTCTCCGCCTGCCGCCACCTGCTCACCCTGGTTGACCAAGTCGTCATCATGACCGTCAACCCGGGCTACGCGGGACAGAAACTGCTCCCATTCTGCCTGGAAAAAATCTCCGAATGCCGCAGCCTGCTTGGCGAATGCGGAAGCGGCGCGGACGTTCAGGTTGATGGGAATGTGAGCTGGGAAAATATCCCGCGCATGATCGGTGCCGGAGCCAATATTTTGGTTGCAGGCACCTCGTCCCTTTTCGTGAACGGAAGGATTGCTCCGTCGGACATTGCGCGAATGCGGGAGATCCCCTCCTGATCCCATGAGACCGTTGGAACGCCAGCGGGCCATTGCCTCCCTTGTGGACCGGCAGGGAGATCTTACCGTCGAAGAAGCCTGCCGCACGCTTGGTATTTCCCCAGCCACCACGCGCCGGGATTTTGTCGAACTCACCAAACGGGGCACGGTGGAGAAAACCTGGGGCGGAGTCAAACGCCCAGCCACCCGGTCTCCGGCGGTTGACATGCTGCCCAGCAGTTTGCGTGAAAGCCTCAATGTTGCGGAAAAAGAGCGGATCGCACGCGCCGCCTGCCGCTTGATTCAGGACGGAGATGTGCTCATGATTGACGGCGGCACCACCACCCTCTGCATGGCTCACCATCTTGCAAACCGTCCGGTGCGGATCCTGACGAATTCGATCCTGATTGCCCACCGAATCGATTCCCTGCGGTCCGTGACGGAAGGGGCGGAGGTCTTTCTCACCGGCGGATTCCTTTATCCAGGCTCAGGCCTTCTTGTCGGGCCGGAAGCCGTGCAAAGTCTCTCCCAATACCATGCGCGCTGGGCATTTCTCTCCGTTGGAGGACTGGATGCCGAGGGCGGGACAAACACCAATCACATGGTGGTGGAAAGCGAACGGGCAATGATCCGTGTGGCCGAGTCGATCGTTGTCGTTGCGGACAGCTCCAAGTGGAAACGCCGGGAAATGGTACGGGCATTCACATGGAAAGAGGTGGGCACCCTCGTCACCGACCCGCGTTTCCCGATGTCGGTTTCACCCGAACTCACCGAAAAAATCCAGTTCGCCTCTTGATCCGGAGAAACGCTGCCACAGGCAAGAAATCAACGCGAGGTCAGAAGCTTTGCCGCGTTCTGCCATGCCATCGCCACCCCGGAAGCGAAGACAAAAAGGGCGAATGTTTTTCGAATGGCACGCTCCGAGAGCCTGCCTTTCGCCACAATACCAACTGCCATGCCCACCGTGGCTGCGCACAGAAACCCCCAGGCCATTCCCCAGTCAAAATGCACTTGGCCGATTTGGCCGGCGAGTCCGGCCAGAGAGTTCAGGGCGATGACCGGCAGGGACGTGCCGGTGGCCTTCCGGATATCCAGCCCCGCGAACCACACCAGCGCGGGTACAATCAGGAATCCGCCGCCAATGCCGAGAAACCCCGTCAGCGCACCCACGGTGGCACCAGCGACCGCGCATCCCAATACCCTCCGCCTGCCGGACGGGCCTGGTGCCTCGCGCCGGTCCCGAAGCAGAGTCACGCTCACACCGAACATGATCGCCGAGAAGAGGGTCAGAAGCAGCGGTTGAGAAACAAGATGCGTGAACCGCGCGCCGCCATAAGCTCCGGCCATGCCCGTTGCGGCGAAGAGCAGCGCGGCACGCAGATCGAGGTTGCCTCCGCGGAATTGCATAAGGCTTCCCGCAAGACTGGTGCCACCGACCACGACCAGTGCCATCCCCACCGCCTCCGAGACCGGAACGCCCGCGCCATAGACCCGCCACCGGAATTTCTCGCTCGTGATTCCACGC
>JBAXXX010000144.1:0-5738 GCA_037127695.1 Verrucomicrobiia bacterium
ACAGAACAAGATATATGTCATAGCAGCGGTATATCGGCAACTTCTTTCTCCCTAACGAGGCGCCATCCCAAGCTGCCGGCTCCCTTGACCGCATCAATAACGCTCTGCTTCTCCGCACCCTAACCCGCATATTTCACACCTAGGCGGCCCATCTTGCTAATCATTTGACCGCCAGCAGATTCGTCCTCCCGCACCAGATCACTGCGGATATGCCTTGGTCGTTCTCACCTCCTGGCAGCCAAAAAGCATTACGCAATCTGAACCGCCTGGGTGTGAAATATGCGGGCTAAAGCCTCGCAGAAACATGCGAAAAAACTATTGTTTGCCAATGGCGAAAAGCCTTGGTAGCAGTTGCCTGTGCTGGGTGCCCGGTGCCATTTGCCGGGGTCTTCGGCCATGAATTTTGCTATGAAATCCAGCTTTCTGTGGCTTGCAGCAACCCTTCTCGTGTTGCCGTGCGTCGCCCATGCGAAGGAGCGGGCGGCACGGGCGGCGGAGGCGGCTCAGCCGCTCCATGTTCTTGGCCTTAAGGATGCCTTTCCGGCCGAGGTGCTGGACCTCTTCGCGAAAGAAACCGGAATCCCGGTCGAGGCCGAGAAGGCGGGGACCGGGGTGGAGATTCTCTCGAGCTTTCTTGCGGGCGAGGGAGCGTCCTATTTTGACGTGGTCGAACTGGGCAGCTACGGCATCCAGGAGCTCATCGCCGCGAACCTTCTCCGGCCGCTCGACAATAAGCTGATCCCGAACATCCGCCATCTCGATCCGGCTTTCACAGATCTTCCTTATGATCCCGGCAGCCGGTTCAGCATCCCCTATCAGGTCGTATGGACCGGCCTCGTCGTGAACCCCGACCTCGCCAAACAGGAGGTCGCGCATTACGCGGACATTTTTCAGCCGGAGTGGAAAAATCGGATCGTTGTCAGGAACGGGGTTCGCGGGCTTTACCGCTGGGCGGCTCTCAGCATGGGAACCCCGGACCAACAGGTTACCAAGGAGGGGATCAAGGCGCTGCAGCCTCTTCTGGAAAAATGGGTCGGAGTGCTGGGGCCTGCCATGCTGGAAGGCCGGCTGGAGGACTTGGAAAGCGGAAAGGCGGTTGCGGGCGCGATGCTGAGCGGAGAGGCGGCCACCGCCCTCGCAAAGAACCCGCGCCTTCGCTGGGTTTTTCCCGACGAAGAAAACCGGTTTTTTCTCCATCTCCTGGCGGTTCCCGGCGGGACGGCAAAGTATGAGCAGGCCTGCCAGCTGATCAACTTTCTCCTGCGCCCGGACATCGCGAAGCTGGTCGCTGAAAAATACCGCTACATGACGCCGAATCTTTCGGCTCGAAAGAAGCTCTCCAAGGAGTTCCTTGGCAACCCGGCCTCCTATCTTCCCGAGAAGGTTTTTTCGCGCCTGAAACCGACCATCAGCTACAGCGACCTCACGGATCCCTTGATGGGGAAGTCATTCATGGAAATTCAAACCAAGGTCTTTTTCCGCCCCGGTGCAGAGGGAACCCCTGAACGAAAGCCCTGATAAAATGCCCCGCAGATCACAAAGCTTCCCGAAGTGGATACCGGTTTTCATCGCTGGCATGGTGGTTCTGATCGTGCTGGTCGCCCTCGCCCTCTCCCGCTCGTCGGATGCCTTCCGGACATCGCCGCTGCTCGATAGCGCCTCGTACCTGGCGAATGCCTCGAGCCTGCGAGGGAACACCTACAAGCTCTCCGGCGAGGTTTCGGATATGCTCGCGTGGTCTCCGACGGGCGGGCGCCTGATCGCTGTCGCCACCGAGGCAGGAAACCGGATCCTCCCGGTGCAAGTGACGGACAAATTCAACTCCGTGAACATCCAAAAAGGCCAGCGGATCGATTTCCTTGTCGAGGTGGATGAAAAGGGGATCCTCAAAACCAAGGGGCTCAAAGTCCAATGAAGCCCCGGCTTTTTCTTCTCATCTCCCTGGTTGCGGCCCAAGCCTGTCTGGCGCAGCCGGCGCCGCCGGCAGCAGGAACGGCTGGCGCAGCGGTTCCCGCAGCCGCCCCGGATCTCACGGGCATCGCCAATTCGATTTCTGGCGCGCTGCCTTCGGCAAACCCCGGCTCCGAAATCGTCAAATGGAACGGCCAGAACTGGTCGGTCACGAACAACCGCCTGTTCGAGTCCCAGCTTGAAAAATATCTCAGCTCGCCGCCGGCCGAGCCGATCAGGGAGAAAGCCTACCGGGCGACATTGGACAGGATCAACCAGCTCCTGAACGTGTACCCGCTGCCCGCAGGCAACATCAACGAGGCGTTCCGGCTGCTGACAACGGCCTCGATGTATCCCCAGGACGGCCACATGAGCGATGTTCTCTACAACCAGATCCTCATGGCATGGGCGGCGCAGAAAGACAACACGAACCTCGCGCTGGCCGTCCAGTCTCTGGAGGCTGAACGCAAGCGCCTCGAGTGGAACCTGAAGGTTGCCACGCAGTATGCGGGGGGGCTTTCCTCGCAATCGAACGCGCCGGCTGCCAACGTATCCAAAGGGGGAGGATCGGTCCAATCCCCGGGCAGCTTGGCCCAGCCTGCAGCGGCCCAGACGGCAGAAGTCCAGCCCATCGTCGACCGGCTCGCCGAAGTCCAGGCAGCGATGAAGCTCGACCAGGTAAAAAACGAGATTTCTCAGGAGCGTGCGAGGGCTGATTTTTCCACCCTCCTCACGCAGTTTTTTTTCCAGAGATGGTTTGCCCACCTGGAGGTCGGCATCAAATTCTACCGGAGCATTTTCGGCGGCGGCCAGAACGAGATGCGGCTCGGGAAGGATGCTCTCAACCTTTTTGAGAAGACCTCCGGGAATCCGCCGACCCTCGGGAACCTTGAGGCGATGGGCCGCGACATGTCCTACGAAGCCGACCAGGGCGTCGTGGCCTTCGGCGCCATGTTTGATAACAAGCAGCTCCAGAGCGCCAGCAAGCGGCTGAGCGAGGCCTACATCGTCGGCGAACATCTTTCCACCATCCGCCAGGTGCCATTGAATCAGAAGCAGCTTGTCCTCGCTTTCACCCTCAAGGGAAAGAAGCTTCTCTCCGCGATCCAGGTCCGGAACTACGGCCTTGCCGAGACGCTGGTCCACGACCTCAATGAGCTGGCCCAGGACCTCGACACCACGGAGGCGGACGCCGCCATTAACACGGCAAAAACCGCGGCCGACATGCACATCGCCAAGGCTCGCAATGCCGCCGTCTCCGGCGACAAGGCCACGTTGGACACCGAGCTCAAAGCGGCCACCGAGATCTGGCCGACCAACCCGCAGCTCAAGGAGGTCGCCGCAAAAATTTTCGCCCAGGCGGACGTGCAAGGGCTGGCCATCTCGGAGTTCGACCAGCTCATCAGCGAGAAGAACTACCGCCGCATCTACGACGACAAGATGCGCTTTATTGCAGCCACGGCGATGCTGCCGGACAAGCAGGAGCAATTGCGAAAGGTGCTGGAGACGATGCAGGCGGTCGAGACGGCCATCGTCCAGGCGTCGGAAATCTCGAAGCGCGGGGACGACCTCGGGGCATGGGAAAATATCGAGGCCATCTTCTCCACTCTCCCCGAGGACAACAAGCTCAACCAGCTCCGCTCGGATCTCACAACCAAGGCAGCCAACTTCGTGAACGCCATCACCGAAGCCAAGAAGCTTGAACAGAACGGCCAGACCGGATCGGCCCTCGCCGCCTACCTCGAGGCCCGGCGCCTCTACCCCCCCAGCCAGTTTGCCAGGGAGGGGATCGCCCGGCTCAGCAAGGTCGTCATGCCGGATGCCCAATGAATGGCAGCTTCAAACCAGGCATGGAAGCGATGGGGGATCAGGGCTTGTCCGTGATATTTCCCCCCTTGTTTCACAATGTCAGTTGACTTCCATTTGCTGCTGGATTTCGTTGGCCGTGAACCCGCCGCACACCCCCGCCTGATCTTATGAAAACTCCCTCCAGATCGCTTATCGCTTCAGCCCTCTGCCTCGCCGCCGCCCTGCCCGTCGCGCAGGCCCAAAATGCGACCTTTAAGCCGCCGACGGGGTGGCCGGATTACCTGGCGATGGGCAGCGTGACCAGCACCTGCACAACCGACGATTTCAGCAACAAGCCTTCCCTCGATTGCATCTTTACCTACGATGGTGACGGGGCCGGATCCGTCGGGAAGATCGAGTATCCAACAAAGCCGGACGCCCTCTGTAACCTGGTGCCCCAGATCGCATCGCTGGCGCGCAAATCCGACTCGAAAATCATCCCCGTGCTCGTCTGCTACCAGTCCAATCTAAGCACCGGCACGACCGGTCCCGCCGATCTGGAGGACCAGCCCACGCTGACGATGCACCTCATTAATTTGATCCTGTCCTGCGAGGTTCTGCAAAATCACGCCAAGTCTGACGGGATCTCGCCGAACATCATCCTCAACCCGGATTTTCTTGGCAGCGAATGGGTCCCCGCTCCCCCGATTCCTTACGCGGGGGCAGCCGCCGCGAAAGTCCAGGTGAACAAGGCGCTCCTGGCGGCCGTCACGTTTGCCACGTCTCCTTTCGGAGGGGCAAAATCCCCGGTGGAGTGGTTTAATGCGAATCCGGGCGGCTCCAAAAATTGGGCGACCCTGGTTCCTTCGATGACATCGCTGCCGCTGACGGGAACCCAGAGCGCATTCACTCCCCCGTTCACCAGCTCGAGCTCCGTGACCGTCCCGCAGGACTTCACGGACGACGTGAGCGGGTGGATCCAGGCCCAGAATTGGATCGTCCGAACCTTCGCGCCGGACGCCCGATTCGGCTGGCACATGAACTCCAGCGCCCCCAACGGAGGGAGCTGGGTCCACCCCGGCAGGTGGTGCTACTCCTCTCCTGAGGATATGGCTAAACAATATACGGCCTTTCTCGACTCGCTGAATGTGTTTAGGAACGCCAGCTCAGCAAAGGAGTTCATCAAGCCGGACTACATTGTTTTCGACAAGGCGTCCTACGACGAGTTCGACTCCCACGGATGGCCTGGCAACGCCTGGTATTCCTATAACTATGGAGGAGTTTACAATTGCGACGACTGGAACACGCTGCTCGGGATGATCGGCAACTTGTCGGCCGCTTATGGCTTGCCCGTGATGCTGTGGCAGATTCCCGGAGGACACCTGGTGACGACCTCCGAAAGCCCGGCGCTGACGACCGATGGTTCGCCTGATGCGACGTATCTTCTGGGGGACGCGAATGTGAGCATCGCCGGCGACACCAGCAACCTTGCCTCATTTATTGTGAACCCCGCTGCGGATGGCTCATCCACCCCCAACCCGGGGCCCGACGGGAAAGTCTTTCCGCCCATGGACGCCGGCAACAACTATTACTTCGGAGCCACTCCGCCTGCCGACATCACAACGATCCCCGCCTATCTCAGTTCCGGCACCGACAAGAACTGGCAAACCGGGCATCTGGACAAGGCGATTTCAAGCGGGGTTTTCGCGATCCTCTGGGGGGCGGGGCAAATCGTCAGCCTCGCGGACGCTAATACCACTGTGATCGATCCCGGCCATTGGCTGCAGAACCATATCCCGACTCCTGACAAGCAACCGCCGCTGACCGGTGGCCCCTGGGCCCCTTAGCCCGCCTTCAAGGCTTTTCTGAGCCAGCCCGGGGACTGGGAGGCGGAGCTTGAGGCGCGTTTGAAACGGGCTCGGAAAACTGCGCGCCCCTCTGTGCGGGCCGCCGCATCGGCCGCCGCCTATTTCGCGAGGAGCGCCCGCTCTTCGGGGAGG
>JBAXXX010000145.1:0-5627 GCA_037127695.1 Verrucomicrobiia bacterium
TGCTCGGGCACGATGCCAGCATATTCAGCGCAAACGCCGGGAGTGGAGACTTCACCGGCATGGTGGGCCTTCAGGCCCTCTCACGAGAGCCTTCGTCAGCCGCACGAGGAACGCCGCCGTTTCATCATTGAACGGCGAGATTGAAACTGTGGCCCAACCGTTACCCCCACTGCAACGTTCCCACGCGAGAACCGCCACGAGCCAATCCCCATTGCGCTGAATGCCCGCTGCTCCGCACGGTCCCTCAATAGATTCCAGCCCTTCGACAATGCGTGGATACAGCCCGAGATTGATTGCGGTCGCCTTTGACCGGTCATCGTCCATGTCCTTGAGCAGGACCGCCCCATTCGGCAATACAAGGGATTCGATATTCATGGCAGAACGCGCTCCACAAGCCGCTCATTGTGCGGGTCTGCGTGAGACATGACCCTCACCAGCAACAAGAGCCATGTCGTCGCCGTGTGGTTGACCGGCGAAACCGCGAACTCCATCCATTCAAACCCGGTGATCGCGGGGGAATCGCTCGCAATAACCGCCCGCATCCATTCGCCATCCCGCCCCATCGCGGCGGCAACATTGATCCCTTCGCCTGGACGGGTCAGATCCCGGTTCAACTCGGGCATCATCCCCAGGCGCTCGGCCGTGGCCCGCGCTACCTCGGGCTTTTTGTTCAGCTGGAAGAGCACGCCATCGGGCAGCGCCAGATATGACAGGTCCGGGAGTTTCATGAATTCGATGTTCATGGCGGGTCAGGGCTCCACGATCCGCAGTGCTCTCGGGTCGGTTCTGAGGCCGACAGCCACCATTTCGATGAGCTGCTTTCTCGAGTCATGGCGGATCGGCGACACCGAAAAGCCCATCCACCCGACATCCCGCACATCGGGATCCGTCGTGCCGGCCACAATCGCCCGCAGCCACCCCTCATCCCTCGCGATCCCGACTGCAATTTTCACCCCGATCCCTGGTGCTCTTAGCTCCTGAGTCATCCGGGTCATCATCCCCAGGCGTGCGGCCGTATTCTTCGCCCGATCACAGTCCCGGTCCACTTGAAGCTCGACGCCGTTGGGCAGCTTCTCGCATGACAAGGTTGGAAGATTCATGACAAGAGCCCCCCAAGATTCGGGGCGAGGTTCGCCTGCCGGCGCTTCCGCTCCACATGCGACGACAGCCGACGGTTCCCGCAGAGGTAGTCTTCGATTTCGGCGAGCTTGTAACGCACGCTCGACCCAAGTTGCACAAACGGCAGACCTCTCTTTCGGAGGTTTGCCATGTGGCGGACGGATACGTGCAGGTGATCGGCGAGTTGCTGTTCTGTCAGCCACTCGCCCGGTTTGGTGGATGTGTTTTCACTCATCCCCCTTCCGCCGTGTCAACTTGCACTCCGGTCGTTACGTAACAACCTTTCTGCATATTTTCACCCCAACAGCGCCCGCCGGATCTCCTCATCATTCAGCCCGGTGTCGCCCACGATCTCCGGGGCCACGGCATCCGGGGCGGGGAGAAGCCTGAGCGGTTGGGGCTGCTGGGCATTTTCCGCCGCTTTCTTGGGCTTCGCCGGGACATACCACTTGGGAAAGATCGAGAACCATGCCTGCGCTTGCTCCCGACTGACCAACGCGTGGTAATACCGGAAGAGAATCGTTTGCGCGTGACCGCTCTCCAGCGCTGTCTTGGCCGCGTCGTTTGTCGCGGCGAGCCGATAACTGGCGAAAGAATGCCTCAGCCCGTTCCGCTTCCACACCACCCCGGCCCTGCCTGCAATTTTTTGTGAGGCGGCAGCTGGCCGCACGTGGGCGATCACAGGACCAGACTCCCGCGCAAATGGGCCAAGCCAAGCACGCAGGTTATCCGTCATAGGAACCAGCCTCCGCGCCCGCGTCTTGGATTTGTAGCCCTTCACTTCGATCAGCCCCCTGTCCCATAGGACTTCGCTCCAGTCCAGCCGATGAATCTCCATGAATCGCATTCCCGCAAATCCTCCGATGGCAATCAGGGGAAGGATCGGATTCTTGCCAGCCGCTTCCAGCAGCTTGCACATTTCCTCCGGAGTAAACACCAGCGCATCTTTCTGGATGACCCGGAAAAACCGGATCGCCTCAAACTCCCGGTTTTCCATGCTCAGATACCCGCGCTTCTTCGCCCACCGCGAAAACGTCACCAGTATCTGCCGCGAATTCTTTTTTGTGACCTGCTCCCACTCGATCTTTTCCAGCCATTCATCAATGTCGTTCGTGCGAATGTCCGGCAACATCATCCCGCCCATCGCCTCATTAAACAGGGTGAGATTCCGCCGGATGTTCGAGTGGTAGGCCGGATCCGTTTTCGCCGCCAGCCTGTCCGCGATGTATTCTTCCATCAATTCCAGCACCGGCTTTCGCGTGATGCTCGCGTTGTGTCGATGCCAGAAGCGCACGGCTTCAAGGATGGTGCCATTGCCGGCTAATTCCCGGTTCGCTTCCACCATGACCTCTGCCGCCACATGCAGCGGCATTTTCAGATCCTGGAGCTTTTTCCTCGCGGCCCCGTAGCTCTGGATGTCGGCCATCGACATTCCCATTCCCTCCGCTTCCTCCCGGTTGCGCGTGTTGAGCAGGAGGTTCGCCTCCCGCTTGGCATCCTGCAAATTGGCGAAGCTGCGTCTCTCCCGCGATCCCCCGAAGTTGTGGGAGATCTGGTAAAGGATTCGGCTCCGGTTGCGCGTCGTATAAATCCGCACTTCGCGTTTCCCGTCGCTCATGGTGATTGGGCTTTTCTTGCTCATTGTCTTGGGTTCCTCGTCAACCGCGTTTGTCATGCTTTTTGTCATGCACGCCTCTGGACCTCGCGTATCTCGTTGATGCCCAGTTGAAATGGTAAAGTTCCGAAAGCTCTTTAGCCACGGCCTCGTGGAGTTCCGCGCCTTCGCCGGCACTGTGAACCTCGCGAAAGTGCAGCACCATGTCGCTACTGCCATCGGGCTCTGCCGCCGGGCACATGAGGTTCAATGCCTCGGCGGCTTCGCCAAGAACAAGCTCCAGCAGGCCCGCACCCGCAACGCTGCCGAGTCGGTGCAATTCCTTTGGGATTACCTCGGATGGACGGGACGCAGCCGCCCGGTTGCCCTCGGCCTCTTTGGTCGCCTGCACGATGACTTTGGCAATCACAGCCGCGAGGCACTGCGCCTCTGCCGCCAATTCGACGGACGGTATGCCGATGCAAATCTCTAAATCTTTTGTGCTCATGGCTACGCGATGCGCGTAGTCGGCGGCACAGAGCAACCAACAATAAAATGAAAGGAAAACCATGTGTGTAATCATCGTATGTCCGCCTAAAGTGCGGCCGGGCCTCGACGCCCTGATGTCGTGTGCCTCCTCCAACCCGCACGGTGCGGGAGTGGCATGGAGAGCAAGTGGATCGGTGCGGTGGGCGAAGAATCTCGGCCCGGTGGAAGTCAACAAGCTGGTGCGCAAGCTCAAGGGGGAGATCGTGATCCACTTCCGCTTCGCGAGCGTGGGCGGGGTGAGCCCACAACTCTGCCATCCGTTTCCGGTGAGCCGGGCGGCCCAAACCGACCTCGTCGGGAAAGCGCCCCGTGTGCTCTTCCACAATGGAACGTGGATCGGGTTCAAAGACGCGCTTGCGTATATTGAGAAGCAGGAAAAGCGGAAGGTCGGCGGGGAGATCAGCGACAGCCGGGTCATGGCCCTGCTCGTCAATCACCTGCACGATCCGGAATTGCTCCAGAGCGTGGAGGGGAAGTTCGTGCTCATGAGCGGGACGAAGACCAGCCTCTTCGGACAGTGGCGGGAATGGAACGGCATGCAGTGCTCAAACCTCGGGTTCCTCTATGAGATGGAACGCTCCTGCCACCGGCATTGGAAGCCGAAGCCCACGGACCAGCTCGCCCTGTGCTGGGCGGACACGGAGGAGGCACCATGAAACTCTTCAAACTTGTTGCCAGCCGGTCGAGCGAGATCGTCTTCGACGAGAGGCTCGAAGCTGAAACTCCCCGCGATGCCCGCGAAAAGATGAAGCAGTCGCTCGGGCTGGAGAGCCTGACCGGAGTTGTCTATGCGATCACGGAAATCCCGCTGGAGCTGATCCGCGAGATTGTGACCACGCAGATGGCCGCGATTACGACAACCCGCCGGGGAGCGTCTTCGGTGAACATCCCGAAGCTCGTTGGTGAGGCGGTCAATGCGGTCACGGGCACGGCGCTTGTGGGAATCCAGCAGAGGATGTCGCGGTTGGAAACGCGGAAGGAAACCAAGCGGTTCAACCCGATGGCGGACGCACAGCTCCCCGAAAGCATCGCAGATGACGGCTCCATCGCTATCCCAAACGTCCGGCGGCGTGCGGAAATTCGCCCAATTCCAGCCCCTCTCCGCGCGATCCTCGGACCGGATTGGAAGGGCATCAAACGCCGCTACTTGCGCGACCGGAGCGTGAAGCAGACGGCAGCGCAGTTCAACGTGCCAGTCAACACGCTCAAGGCGCGGATCCGCAGAGAGGGGTGGGGAAAATGAACGTGCTTCATCAGCCGGAAGTCATTCCTTCCCCGCTCGGTCGCGGATGGACAGTGGTGCGCGGAGGTCGGGATGCGGACGGAGGGTTTGAACGATGGATCGGGCAGCACTTCCCCACCCATGATCAAGCCGAAGTCGCCGCCCTGGATTGGGAGTGGCGCACGCCATCTACGGAGGATGCGCCATGATCCGCATCGCCAAATACAGCAAGAGCCGGTTCTGGGCGGTGTGGCGCGGGGACGACCTCATCGCGGTCGTTGTTTACAAAAAGGGCGCGGAGGCGGTCGCCGCCATCGCCCGCAAACTGGAGGGCCAGCCATGACGCGCTACGGAAAATCCACGTTCGAGGTTCGCGTCCAGCGGCTCAACGAGACGCCCGGAACAATTCGGGTGGATGATCCGGTTTCCGCAGTCGCCTACTGGCGGGAGAAAATTGCGGTGATGCCGTGGTATGACCCCGAGCGGGAAATGTGCGTGTCCATCATGCTCAACACCCGCCTCTCGGCCATCGGCCACACGCTCGTCGGAATTGGGTCGTTGAATGAATGCGTCGTCCATGCGCGTGATGTGTTCCGGGGGGCGGTGGCCATGGGAAGCTATGGCGTGCTCGTCCTGCACAACCACCCGAGCGGAGAGGCCAGTCCGAGCGTGGCGGATCGCGCGATTACCAAGCGGCTTGTGGAGGCGGGGCAGATCCTCCAAATCAGCGTGCTTGACCATGTGATCGTCGGCGCAAACAGCCACTACAGCTTCCGGGAGGCTGGCTTGGTATGAGAGCGCCCGCCTCATTCCGCCCGGTCGTGCCGGATGACCTGATCGGCTCGGCCAGGACTGCCGCGCGTGCGCTGGTTGCCAAGGCTCGGAGGATCCGCTCCGGCAAGGACGGCTCGATGAAGATCCTGCTCTATGGGCCGCCGGGCGTTGGGAAAACGACCATCGCCGACATGGTGGCCCGCGAGCTAACCGGTGGCGAGCCATGCGCGATCGAGGACCACAACGGGCGCGAGATCACGCTTGAGGCGGTCCGCCGGTGGATTGACGCCCTCGCCTACGGGAGCATGTTCGGGGGAGGATGGAGCGTGCGGATCGTGAACGAGTTGGATCGCTCCTCCCGAGACGCAC
>JBAXXX010000146.1:0-5603 GCA_037127695.1 Verrucomicrobiia bacterium
CAAGAAAACCCTGCCGCCGTGTTGTTTTACTCTCGCGCCACGCTGATCGACCGGCGGGGGTGGTGGCGGGGGACGCTACGACCTCCGCTCGACGCCGACGGCCTGCGCTGGGATCTGTGCTTCCGGAATTCGGTTCCCCATACGTCTGCGGTTTTTCCAACGAAGCTGGTGAGGGATGAGCTTGGCGGGTATGCGGGCGACAATGTGACGGCAGATTTCGACTTGTGGTCGCGGCTTCTTCGGCGCGGTGACGCCATGGGAGATCCTGAATGCCTGGTCTCGTATCGGAACCATGGAGGCTCGATCATGGGCAAAGAAAATGCTGCCGCAAAAAAAGCAAGCAGCGAGGGGTTGAGGGAGATCCAGCGCTCGAACCTGCGCGCATGGACAGGGGCGCAGGCGGAGACCTCCACCCGCATCGCAGCGGCATGGCTCATGCCCGGCGGAGCAGGATGGGGCAAGTATTTTACCGCAAGGGAATCCCTCGTGGGCTGCGCTCTGCGCCCCGGATCCCGACTGATTGCAGAAGAGGACTACACGCTGATGCACCGGGCGCTTGCGGCCTCGCGCAAATGCGCGGCAGAGATGCTGGCCGCCATGCGGGAGATCTGCCCCGGCCGGTACGCTGCGCTCCCGCAGCCGCGCACGGCCATCGCCCGCCTGATGGGGGGATTTTGATGAAGATTCTTTTTTTATCCAGCCATGCGCATCTGATCCTCGAGCGCAGCACGACGCGCGTTTCCGGGGGGGCGGAGCTGCAGATCGCGCTGCTGGCCCGGGAGCTTGCGGGGCGGGGAAAAAAAGTTGTCATCGCGGCAGGCGATACCGGCCAGGCCGACGGGGAGATCCGGGAGGGGGTAAAAATCCGCAATGCCGGAAAGTTCCAGACCGGCGGCCTGGCGGACACCCTCCGCGCTTTGCCCCGCGTGGCGCAGGTGATCCGCGAGGAAAAGCCTGACTGGGTTTTCCTGCTCGGGTGGACGACATGGCTGTTCTTTCTCCATGTGATGAAGCCGTTTTTCGGCTTTCGGCTCGGCTTCATCTGCGGACTCGACATCGAGGTCAACGGGGGGTTCCGGCGCGAAAACCCCTTCCGGGGACTGCTCTTCGAACATGCCATGCGCCGGTGTGATGCCCTGTTCGCGATGACGAACGACCAGCGGCGCCTGTTCGAAAAAAACGGGATGTCGTGCGGTCTGTATCGGAACCTGATTCTTCCGCGCGCCCGCCCGCTCGATGCGAGGAAGAATGCCGACCTTCTCTGGGTTTCCCGCTGCCAGCCGATCAAGCGTCCGCACCTCTTCCTCGACCTGGCCGAGCGCCTGCCGGATGCCGCCTGCCGGATGGTCTGCCCGCGCGAGGACATCCGGCTTTGGGACTCGGTCAGCGCCCGCGCGGCGGGGATCCCCAACATCGAGTTCATCGAACGGGTTCCGTATCACGAGATCCAGGACGTCTATGATGGAGCAAAGATTTTCGTGAACACCTCCGAGGGGGAAGGGTGGCCGAACAGCTTTATTCAGTCGGGCCTTGGCGCGGCAGCCCTCCTCTCGCTCGATGTCAACCCCGACGGCCTTTTTGAAACTTACCGGCTGGGGGAATTTGCCGCCGGGGACTTTGAGCGCCTGGTCGCCGGGGCGTCCTCGCTGCTCTCGAATGAGACGGCACTGGCCATGGCCCAGGCAGAGTGCATGCGCTTTGTGAGGGACCTCCACGACAACGGCAGGGAGGCCGACGCCTTTCTTGCAGGGATTGAGCCGGCCCCGTAAAACCTGACGATTGCAGGAGAATGCCGATCAGCTATTCTTTGAGCCAATGACCACACCGCCAACATCCGTGCTGAAACGAAAAATCCAAACCTTTGGCAGCCTGTTTCAAGCCGTTCTCGCAAACGAGCCCTGGCCGGTCCTCTTGGCTGCATGCCGCGGCAACATCAATCCGATGCCGGAAATCTGCAAGCGGGAAACCCTGCGGCATTATGCAAAAAAATCCGGGGCTAAGGTCTTCATCGAAACCGGGACATTTCGTGGGGAGACGATCGAGTTCCTTGAACCAGAGTTCAGCCGGCGGGTTTCCATCGAGCTCTCCCGAGAATTCTTTGAGGCCGCTCAAAAAAAGTTTTTCGGGCGTCCTGGCATTGAGCTTTTTTGTGGGGACAGCGCGGATTTGCTGCCGGGTGTCATCTCTTCGGTGGAAGAAACTGCCCTGATCTGGCTCGACGCCCACTACTCGGGGAAAACGACAGCCCTCGGCTCCCAAGAAACTCCGATCATCAAGGAGCTGGACATCGTTTTTTCTCTCTCGAAATCCCGGCATGTGATCTTGATTGACGATGCTAGGGAGTTCGGAAGCAATCCGAACTATCCGCCGCTTTCGGTCGTGGAAGAGAGGGCCCGCAGAAACCGGTACCATTATGAGTGCCGCTTTGATCTGATCCGGCTGACTCCGCTCTAGTCCGAGGCCTCGATGGATTCGGGGATCACGGGGGCGGGCACCCGATCCCGCCGGACAAAGACCTCGCTCTGGAAGTAGCGGCCGACCAGCACGTAGTGCTCGTGGAGCCATTGGTATGGCCCCGCTGCCCAGTTGCGGAAGCGCGAGATCTCGCTCCGGTTGATCCGCCGCTGGTCGATCACGACAACCGCAGGAGAAGAGCGCGACATCAGGCCGGCAAAGAAAGATTCAAAATGTTTCCCAGCGGTCGAGTTGTCCACATACAGGTTATGGAGCGGTGACGGCCGGTCGGTCATGAAATTGATGGTGGGGGAGTAGGGAAGACACAGCACATATTCGCCTGGCGAGGAATGCCGCAGGACGGCATCCCGCAGCCCGGCCAGCCACGCGGCCTCCTGGCCTCGCACGTTGACGCGCACCCCATTGAGTGCGCGGAATTCGTGCGGGGCCATTTTTTTTGCCGCGATCGAGCCGGAGGATTCCTTCGGGAGCGCGTGGGAAAAGTAGATTGCTCCCGATGCGGCGCAGAGGGCTGCGAACGCGGCTGCGCAACGTCTGGCCGTGAGCGTGCCTGCCCCGGAGATCGCCCGGCGGGCGGCGGCCCAAACGAAGAGCGCGAGCGCCGCGAGGAACGGCACCATCATTTCCGAAAGGTGCGGGGTGTCGGGGCGGAAGAAAAAGAACTGCGGAAAAAGCGTGAGCGCGCACCCGAGAACTGCGAGCGGGTAGAGCGCACGCTCCTTGGCCTCAGGGTCGCGTCGGACCAGCGCGGCGAGCAGCGCGAAAACCCCGGCAACAATCGCGAACGCGGAGATCACGATCGGAAGATACGTGCTGATTGCAAAGGATTTGCGGGTCCACTTTCGGCCGAAGATCGCATCCGATACCGGCGCGCGAACGAGCGCGCCGCGGTCCTCCCAGGAATCGGCGTGCGGGTTTTTCTCTGAAGCTTTTGTTGCGGGCGCGGCGGCGGGCGGAGGGATCGGCGGCACGATCGGCCGGGCACCCTCCGCAAGATCCGCCGCTTGCACGCGGAATTCCGAGCTGATCATTTCCAGCCATCCGGTGTATTGGCCGAGAAAGGCTTGGTCGTATCCGCGGGCTTTTGCATCGTTCCACACCGGAAGGTGAACCGCCCAGGCCAGCACGAGCCCACCGGCCGCCCCGGCGGCAGCAAGGCCAGCGCGCTTCGGAAATCTGCCTCGCTCGCCAAACGGATAAATCGCCGCCAGGCCGAGAAAAACTGTGGAGCAGAAGATTCCGAGATCGATGCGGAAGAGGAACGTGACCCCGAGCCCGAGGCCGGCGGCCAGCATCCAGGCGAGCGTCTTCCCCCAGGCTTCCCTGCGCATCACAAATGCGCGGGTCAGCAGGAGCGCGTTCAGGATTCCCAGAAACGGCATGTAGTTCCGGAACTGCATGCCCGGAACCAGGATCACCATCGCGGCCGGGATGGCAGAATACCACGCGCTGCGGGTGTAGCCGCGGACCACGAAGTAGGTCAGCAGGCCGGAAGCCGTGCAGAACGCAAAAAAATACCATCGGAGCACGAGGTAGTGCGGGCCGGTGAGCTCGAACAGCCCGGCCACAGGAAAAAACCACAGGACATTGTAGCCGAGGAACGTGTCCACGATCGGGAGCTGGCCCGACATCAGGCGCATCGCCACGACCCCGGCCGTCCCGCCCTCACCGCCGAGGTTCAGCCCGGCGTCCGCATAGAGCGAATAGTAGATCACGGCAAAGCCGGTCAGCAGCCATGGTATCAAGAAGCCCGCACGGGCGCTTTGAGGGGCAGCCTCCTCCCCCCCGCCAATTGGATCGAAGTCGGGATAGCCACGAGGGCCACAGTCACTTGTCCGACGCTTTTTCAATCTGGGCGAGGAGTTCTTCCTTGGTGGGGGCGGTGGCGCGGGTGACGAAGAAGGCGGTCACCGCATTGGCGATGACGAGGCGTTCTTTGAGCGACAAATCCCCGAGGGATGAGCAGAGGTAGCCGCCGTTGAAGCTGTCTCCTGCACCAGCCAGACGAACGACATTTGCCTGGCGGTCTTGGAGTGCATAGGCTTCGCCTTCCGCCGCGCTGGATGCGGCTGCAAACTCCGGCGTATGGACAACCAGCTCATCGAAGCCGATTTTTTCCCGTGCGATGGTCAATGCGGAGGCGATCGCCGCCGGTTTCAGTTCCGGGCGCTCGACTCCAACCCTGGAAAACAATTCCAACACCTCATGTTCGTTCAGGCTGAACGTCATGGGGATCCTGCTGTTGAATGTTTTGATCAGGTCCAGGCTTTTGATAAATGATTCGCTGGACTTTTTCTTGATGTCGGCGAAGTCGAAGAACATCCGGCGTGGAGGAGTGCCGGTTTCATACTGTTCCATAAACCCCTTGAAGAGACCGTCAAAGTTTGCGGTGAGCGACCAATAGCCCAGCCCCAAAATATCGACGCCGGAAAATAGTTCTTTGAGTTTCTCTTCTCCGAAGTGCTTTTTAAAGTTTTCCCAGGAAAGGCTGGAGACCGCCTCAAGATTGCTCATCAAAACCTTCCCGTCGCCGAACTCCAAAGCAATTGTCAACGCGGGGTCGCCGAGAGAAACCAGATCACAGATCTCCTCGAACTCATGATAAGCCGGGTCGATTGTCTGGCTGCCGTAAAGGCCAGGCAAGCAGGGCTTCAGGCCCAAAAATGCGGCCACCCGACCCGTGTTGATGCCGAACCCGCCCTCGCAACGACGCTTCGGCACGAGTTCTACCCCGACACCGCCGTCTGCGCGCTCGACGAGCAGTTCGCCGAATTGCCTGAGGTTTTTCATCGGGGTGAACTCGGTCTGACTCTTCCTGACTTCGACAATCTGGTATGTCTCGTCAACGAAGCCGTCACAGCCAAGCAGGATTTTGCCTCTGATGTTCTGAAGGAAAGCGGCGTATTTTTTCATGGTGGTGCTCATGGGCGGGATTTGGCGGGTGGTTGGATGAACGTGGTATCGACGGCGTGATCGATGTGCGCGCCGCTCCCGGATTGGAGGCGGATGCCTGTGGTCGTGCGCTGGATGGTGCGGACGGAATCGAAGCCAGCGGGCAGCGGGGCGATGCCCATGATGTAGGGGATGCGGGTGCTCTTGCTGCGGGTGAGGGCGAGCGATGTGGGCAC
>JBAXXX010000147.1:0-5526 GCA_037127695.1 Verrucomicrobiia bacterium
TCTGGGACTGCGAGGCCATGCAGGTCGTGGCCGTCGTCATGCTCAAGCTGGTCGGGCGGGAGTTTTCGGCATCAGAGCCCGTCAGCGAGGAGGAATCATAGCACCCCGTGCAATTTTGCGGAAATCAAGGGTGCGAGGAACAGGACTAAAAATCCGATCGAAAGCAATCCCCCTCTCCGGAAGTCGAAATCCGCAAAAATCCGCTTCCACGGAACGCGAAATACAAATCGTCCGAAATAGATCTCCAACCCGAACATAAGGACAATCCAGAGCAACCCTGTGGCTAGGCATTCCTGCACAGTCGTTGCGGCGATCCAAGGCAAGGTAATGAAGGCAATGAGAATAATCAGTCCGGAGCCTGTAAAAACAGCAATTTGCCGGGCACGCTTGTCGCCGACACGACGATTCAGCATTTTCACCCGGAGAGCCCCATGCACGACCTCGGTGACAGCAATCAACAACCACACCACCCCAGCTCTGATAAGGTAATCCACCCAAAGAGAAGTAGGCAGGCTGTCCTGACCGTGCAAGGGATTCATTGCAACCTCAGGTTGACGCCGCGTCGGGTTCATGGACCTGATCAAACGACTCCTGGAAATCGCCACCCACGAGGTGGGCACACACGAAGTAGGCGGCAACAACCGCGGCCCCCGCATCGTCGCATACCAATCTGCCACATGGCTCAAACCCGCCCCATGGCCGTGGTGCGCTGCCTTCATCTGCTGGATCTTGCGCGAATGGCTCAAGTCGCCGGAGGTTTTGGCGAAATTGTCGTTACGTAACAACAAAGAGGCCGAAAACTGGCGGCCGAAAACAGCGGGCGCGTTCGACTTCGAGCGGTGGGCGAAGGAAAAGGGGCTTGCCGTCCTGAACAAGAAATCACTCGCGAAGGCCGGGGATCTCGTCGTTTTCGAGTTCTCTCACATCGGCATCGTCGTGAAGGACCAGATTTCACCGGAGTCGATCGAATGCATCGAGGGGAACACGAACGGCAGCGGCCAGCGTGACAGCAATGCGGGCGACGGCGTGTGGCGCAAGCGCCGCGCTGCCTCTCTGGTTCGCTCGTTCATCCGGATCATCCGTTGACACCCGCCGTCCGGCATGGCTGTGATCGACTACTACACCGGGTTCACCAAAGAACAGGTCAGCAAAATCCTAGCTATCCAGCAGGAGGAGCTCCCAAAGACGATAGCTGCCTGGACGGATTCCGGATCAAGCGTCCAAAAGCGTAAGTTGGATGAGATTCATGCCATTATCGCAGGCTGCCAAGCCGCCCTTCGCAAATTCGACCCTGAAACCTACGGGCGCGGGCGGCGTGTCGTCCAATCCACCGTTGACTATATTCCTCGATGAACCTGATCCCAAAACTCGCCCGGTTCGTTGTCCCGGCCGCATTCCTGCCGAAAGCCTGGGCGTCGCCCTACGATGCGGCAAATTGGTCCCCGAATCGTGGCCGTGTGCCCGGCTCCGCTCCCCGCGACGCCAAACTCGATCTCTCCCCCGGTGTCAGGACTGAACTCGTCCGCCGATCCCGCTACCTCCACCGCAATTCCGGGTTCGTGCGCGAGATGGTCTCCAACATGGCGATCTACTCCACGGGCGACGGCATCCGTCCCCAGGCACAGTCGGCCGATCCGGACTGGAACCGCCGCGCCGAGGAAATCTTCCGTCGCTGGTCTGCCCAGTGCGAGGTGACAAATCGGTTTTCCTTCGAGGAATGCCAGTCGCTCGTCTGCCGGGGGATGGATGTGGACGGCGAGTTCTTCGTCTTAAAAACCCGCGACCGCGGCGGCCTGCCGCGCATCCAGCTCATCGAAACCCACCGGATCGGCGATGATTCAGAGGAAACCTGCGACGGAGTCGGGCTCTCAGCGGACGGTTCGCCGTCGTTCTACCGACTCATTGAAGATTCCGGCCCCCGCGACATCCCGGCGGCTTCGATGCTCCATGTTTTTGAACCCGAGTCCGTGAGTGCGGTGCGCAATGCGCCGACGATCCAGCATTCGATTAATCACTTGCTCGACGAGATGGAACTTCTCGCGCTTGAAAAACATGCCGTGAAGGACAATGCGGACGTGGCTCGAATCCTCAAAACGGCCCGTGGGGAAATTGAGGATACCGGAGACTTTTCCATCGGAGCACAGGCCAATCAGCCGCAGGCAAGCGACGCCGCCCAGCTCCAGAAAATCATCGGTGGAAAATTGGTCGCGCTCAAACCCGACGAATCCTTGGACAGCTTCCAGTCGAATCGGCCATCGCCCACATTTACTGGTTTTCTCGAACACCTGCACCGCAGTGCCGCGCTTGGAGTGCTGCCATTCGAGTTCGCTGCGGATTCATCAAAAATTGGAGGAGCAGGGGTCAGGTTGGTGGTTGCGAAAGCGGACAGGCGGTTCTCGTATCGTCAGTTGATCCTCATCAACCGGCTGATCGAGCCGGTGTGGGCGTATGTGATCGGTGATGCCATCGCCCGCGGCGAACTTGCAGCCCAACCGCAGTGGTGGAGGATATCTTCGACCACACCAAAGCGGGTCTCGGTAGATGCTGGGCGCGAATCACAGCAGAACCGGGCGGATGTGGAAATGGGCCTCAAAACGATTTCTCAAAGCTACGGTGAACTGGGCCTCGATTTTGAAGAGGAGATGCGAGTCCGCGCCCGCAACGCGAGGTTCCTAGTGGATCTGGCGGCCGAATTTCAAATTCCGCTGGAGATGCTATGGAAAACAAGCGGGGGCATTGCCACCACACCCGCAGTTGGAGAAACCCAAGACCAGCAGCCGCTCCCAGGGGTTCGGCAGTCTGGGTAATCAGAATCCCGGCTTGCCACGTTCTGCCAGCGGCACGGCAAGAGTCATCTCGATATGCTTTCGCAGTTCGCGAACCTTTGGAATAAAATCCAACTCCTCGTCCTCCGTGACATCCCACTCATCAATGTAGCTTTTGGGGGATTTTTGGATTGACCTCACATGGGCAAGAATCCCCAGGAGATACTCGTCCTCATTCTGGTATCGCGAGCACGCCGCCCCGAGTTCGGCCCGCAGACAATCGCTCGCTTCGCCAGCAAGCCCGATGCTCTCGTAGGCCATTTCTGTGAGTTCGTCGGTATCCATAGCTCAGAAAATATGACCGGCTGATCCTCCCGGCTCAACCCGGCTGATTGACACGGGGTTCCACGGCGTGAACCTCACACTCCTTCAAAAACAGCCATGGCTGATCGCGCCCGAAGCTCTCGGGGCGATGGTCGCCGCCACGAAATCGTTCTTCGACAACGCGCCGGATCTTCCTGAGCGCCCGAACTCGCCATGCCTTTCTGTGGAAGACGGCGTGGGCGTGATTTCGATCACCGGCCCGATGCTCCGCAACCCGGACATTTTCGACCGGATCATCTTTGGAGCCTGCGACACCGGAGAACTCATCAATGCCGTGGCCGAGGCTGCTGCCCGTCCCGACATCGAGGCCATCTTCCTCGACATCGATTCCCCTGGCGGATCGGTCAATGGCACTCCCGAACTCGCCCAGGCAGTCGCCGACGCCTCCAAGACAAAATACGTCTATGCGTTCAGTGCCGGCCAGATGTGCTCTGCCGCCTACTGGGTCGCGAGCCAGGCGGATGCGATCTACGCCACCCCGAGCGCACGGATCGGATCCATCGGCGTGATCCTGCCCGTCGTGGATTCTTCGGCGGCCTTCGAGCAGGCGGGGCTGAAGGTGGAAGTCTTTGCGGCGGGCAAATTCAAAAGCGCTGGCACTCCCGGCACGAGCCTCACCGACGACCAGCGGGCCTGGCTTCAGTCGGAGGTCGAGGAAACCGCCGCTGACTTTCACGCCGCCGTGCTCGCCCGCGGGCGCAAGATCCCTGACGAGGCGATGGAGGGACAGACATTTTCGGCCCGGAAGGCGATGCGGTTCAACTTGGCCGGAATGGTGGCGAGTCGTGCGGAAGCGCTGTCCCGTCTGCGGAAACTCCATGTTCGTTCGGTTGACACGGGTTCCGGTGCAATGAGCGCACCAACAATCGAAAACGAACTCGCCCAGGCCCGTGAGCAAATCACCCGCTTGGAAGCCGACGCTGCGGCCCGGGATTCACTCCTGACCGAAGCCAACACCAAATTCACCGAGGCAACCTCCACAGCTTCCGGCCTGCAATCCCGCCTGGAGGTTCTCGAATCCGAGCGCCAGATCGAGGCGGAATCCCTCGCCCAGCTCCGCGTCGATCTCGATGCCGCACGCGCCACGAACGCTTCGCTCGCCAGCGACAAGGACGCGATCGCCTCTCAGCTCAAGGAAATCGAGACGAGCAACGCCTCCCTCAATCTCAGCCTAAAAGAAATCCAGACCCGCAACGCCGCCCTGGAAGCCGCCGAGCAGGATTTGGAAAAGAGGGCCTCGCTTCGCGCCGCCCAGATCGTCGCAGAAACCGGCACTTCGGCTCCGGCCAATGTGACCCCGAAAGGCGAGCCGCAGACGGCCAGCCTCCTGGAGCGGTTCCGCGCGATCACCGATCCCGCCGAGCAAACCGCCTTCTGGCAGAGCCTCTCCGCCGACCAGAAGAACCAAATCCTGTCCTCAACCAAGTAACATCCCATGCCTAACATCCTCACCAACGCAAAAGACGTCAAAGTCGCGCAGTCGGCCCTCAAGCCGTTCATGGCGACGCTCCTGCCCATGCGGGCATTCTCCAGCAACTTCTCGCCCGAGCCCGCTGACAAGCTCGACACGATCCGCGTGCCGATCGTGGGTGCTCCCAGCCCGGCCAGCGATTTCGGCGGAAGCTACACGGCGAATGCGGATTCCTCGATCGACGTCGCACCGGTGCAGCTCAACCGGCACAAATACAAGACCGTCCACGTCACCGCACGCGAGGCGGCCGAGACCGCTCTCAACGTGCTGGAAACTCTCGTCGGCAGCGCGGTCAAGCAGCTCGCCCAGGATGTGCTTCAGGACATCTTCACGGAGATCACCGCCGCCAACTACGGCGCACCCGGAATCGCGGCCCTGGCCTCGACCGCCTTCGACTACAAGAAGGTGCTCGGCGTGCGGGAATCCTGCGGTGCCGCGAGAATGCCGAGCACAGACCGTGCGCTCGTCCTCGATGCCGCCTACTTCAGCAATCTGCTTGGCGACGACATCGTGGCCAAGAGCTTCATGACGCCGGTTGCGCTTCCAGGCGTGGTCGATGGTCACATCCGCCGCCTGGCCGGGTTCGACGTGTATGAAACCACGATCCTGTCCAACACCGACGAGAAGCTGGTCGGTTTTGCCGGGCATCCGAGCTGCCTGGCGGTGGCCATGCGCTACCTCCAGCCGGTCGCCCAATACGATGAGGCGGGCGCTGTCACCGATCCCGAAACCGGGCTCACCTTCGGCTACCTGCGCTATACGGAGACCAGCTCCAACCGGATCTTCGTCACCGTCGAATGCCTCTACGGCTTCAAAGTGGCGATCGCGAGCGGCCTCAAGCGCATCGTCAAACCCTGATCTGTGGTTCGGTTGCAAGCCCCCGCATCAGCAATGGTGCGGGGGTTT
>JBAXXX010000148.1:0-5520 GCA_037127695.1 Verrucomicrobiia bacterium
GATTTCGTCTCAGAATTGGAACGTCATGAAAGTTTCATACATCGCCTTGATGTTGTCGATGGGGGTGTCGCTGCCCACTTCGCCGCAGGCGATGATGCCGCCCTTTTCCGAGCCCAGGGCGTGGAACAACTCGTGGATGTGCGTCCTGACCTGCGCCGGGGTGCCGTAGGTGAGGACTTTCTGGCGGTCCAGGTCGGTGCGGAAACACAGGCGGTCGCCGAAGCGTTTTCCGATCACCTCGTTGCCCATGATGTTGCCCTGGCAGTTGATGACTTTCACGCCGAGGTCAATCAGGTCCGGGATGATTTCGAGAATCATGCCATCGGAATGAAAGTGGACATCCATTCCGGCCGCGATGACCTTGTCGAACATCGCCTTGTAGGCGGGCTTGAAGTGCTTTCGCCACATTTCCGGCGAGATGATGAGGCCTTGTTGGGTGCCCCAGTCGTCGGCGAAATGCAAACCCTGGTATTCGTGGGCCAGCCACTTGTCGAGCATCCCGAGGTTGAACTGCAGCATGTCATCCAGCAGCCGGAACACCATCGGTTCCCCGCCCGCGATGTCGGCCAGCAGGTTCTCGAAGCCACAGAGCTGCTGCATCTCCTCAAAATACTGGATCCAGGCCCCGCGGGCGTAGTAGTCGTCGTGGCGGCCGGACATGTGGCCGGAATACATCCTGGCGGTGGCCGGCTTGACCTCGAAGTCCGGCCAGCGGTAGGCATCGTAGTTGGCCCAGTCCGCGAGCGGCAGTTCGATGGGCACGCCGTATTCGCCATTCTCGGAGGATTCCCAAAGCGTGCCGAAGCCGTCGTAGCTGCGGCCTTTCCTATAGTATGGGGGATAGTTCTCCGGTTTGAGATCCGGCAGCAAGTCCCAGCCGAAATCTTCGTGGACGTCCTTGAGGATATCCTGCAATGCCTGGCCGTGCTTGAGGATCGCCGAGGGCAGGATCGCATGCGAGATCGGAGGACGGTCGGGATAGTCGTGGGCGATGGCTCTTACCACGCGTTCGCGGCTTTTCATGGAGTGGTTTGTTTTCATGGAGTGGTTCGGGATGAGTTGACGGGGCAGGTTATGCGGGGAATGAGGTGGACTCCATTCCTCGGCCGCCGATGATAAGATTTTTCACACATTTCCCCAGTATTCTGAAAAGGCGCTCGCTGTCAGCTTCCGATAAGCAGGACCGCCTTCAGGAAAAGCAGGACCACGCCCACCGAAGCGCAGCAGGCCAGGAAGCCCAGGGTATCTGTCCTATCCCACTTGGTGAATTCCCAGTCGGTCTTTGGAAAGAGCTTGGTGTGGTCGAAGCGCGCGGGATTTGCCTGGCTTTCGGCGATGGCGCGCGCCTCATCCTCCGGGGTGGAGCCGACCGGCGTCTTGAGCCGGACATAAAACTGCGCGAGGGTCATCGGATCGCCCCGGCGCGTCAGGTAGCTGACGGCGATCAGGATCAGGAACGGTAGCATTGCATCGACGAGGAACCGGACGGTCATGATGATCGGCGGGGTGAAATTCCGGACATCCACTCCGAGGAGCGCGATCAGGTAAACCTCGATATTAAAACGCCCGATCCCCTCCAGAGGGGAGTTCGGGTCGGTTAGGTCTCTGCGCGCCAATCCGTCCTCGAAGAAAACCGGCACCGGCTCGATGACGTGCTTTTTTGAAATCTTCTCCCCCTCCTTGGCGGCCATTCCGCCTTTGACATCTTCCGACGTGGCGCTTCCAGAAACCTCGACGACCTGCTCTCGGGTCGAGATGGTGAGCGCCGGCGACTGGCGCAGGGCCGGGGTCGCCGAAACCACGAGCGGGATCACCACGATGAAAAAAAGCATGGAGACCACTTCCACGATGACGGCCACCCTGGTCAGCCGCCGCCACTGGTAAATGAGGAAGATCGGGGCTCCCCAGATGACTCCGATGGCCATCATGAACTTTAGGAGCGAGATTGCGTTGCCCAGCCAGAGGGCGACCAGAATTCCCAGGCCGAGGAGCGTCGGCACGGACAGGCGGGCGACGATCATATAGTGACGCTCCGAGCGTCCGGGAAACAGCGGCTCGTAAAGGTTTTTTACCACCAGAGCCGAGAGGACGACCGCCTGGGTCCCCAGCGAGGCAAGTTTACCGCCAAGGATGCCGACAATCATCAGGCCGATGAGCCCCACTGGCAGAAGCAGGAGGGTCAGGCGCCCCCAGGCTTGGTCCGGGTCGATCTGGTTCGCCCCCCAAAGCGCGAGAGCGATGAGACCCGTGAACCCCCAGGCGATCGTGAGAAAGCGTTTGGCAAACCCTCCGGTTACCGCGCCCATCCGAGCGGCAAATTCGTTTGTGGCGGAGCCGGCGACACTCATTGGGGTCGTTCCACCGTTGATGGCCACCCAGGCCATGAGGAGCAGCGCGGCGATCGAATACCAGGTGAATTCGCCAAAATTTGCATCGCCGAAAATCTGAAACATCGGGGCGGCAACCTTCTCATGCAGGCCCGCAAAACCGCCGATCCGCATGAGGCCAAACGGAATGAGGATGATCGAGATGAGCAGAATTAAAACCGATTGGATCGCGTCCAGGATGGCTGTCGCCGTTAGCCCTCCGAGCATGATGAACACCGCGACCAGGAGTGAGGAGAAAACATAGAACGGCACCGGTTGCAGATAGGAGATGTAGGGCTGGATCTTACCGAGGTTGGAGAGGCTCTTGAGCGTTCCATAGCGACTGGCCTGCTGGGGGGACAGTGTTGCCTCCCGGCTCAGCTTTCGCAGCTCCGCGTATTCCTGATACTCCGCCTGCATCTGCAGATCGGTCGCGGTGTAGGCCGACTGCGGCTTGATCATGATCGGCTGGAGCGTTTTGAGCGCGACGATGTTGCCGAATCCAATGCCCAGAACGGCTGCCAAAAGCGAAACCAGGGCGAACAGCGAGGAAAGAAAGCGCGACCCGAAGCGTTCTTCGAAAAGTTCCGCCACTGTGGTCAGGCGGATGCGGCGCTGCCAGACGCTGACAAACCAGTAATACGGGGTGAGAAACAGCGGGATGAGGATCAGCCAGATGCCGCCAATCCCCTGTTTGTAAACCGAGCTTGCCGCTGCGGGGGCACCACTCGGATCCGCCATGTTCCCGAAGTTCAGGAAAAACTGGAACCACTTGCCCAACTTTCGACCGCCCAGAAAAAAGTCGTCCTCGGTCTTGGTCTTGCGCGAAAGATATTGGCCGATAGCCAAAACGATGACGATATAGGCGATGAGAATCGCGGCGTCCAGCGGGTGAAGTCCGAAGAATGTCATGGGTCTTAACTCTACTTGATTTCAAATGCTCCCCGTCCCGGCCAAAGTGAGTGGCTTTCGAGATGCCCGTCCAGGTAGAGGTAGTTCGCCGGCCCATCACCGTTTCTCGCGTCCCCATCCTTGCGATGGTTGGCCGCCGCCCCGCGGCTGACCAGGGGGTAATAATCGATGACGTTCAAGTTGGGCCCCCCCGGAGTGCCCTTCACGGCGCACTCCGAGAGAACGATTACTTTGGATGGCGAAGGAACCAGCCCCATGGGAACCCCCTCCGGAAAAACCTGTCCGGAGTAAGAGTAGGTCACACCGTTGACCGTGACCGGCCCGGCAGGCCAGCTATTGCCATTGAGCCGGTCGCTGACGTTAAAGAGGCCGGCCTGGTTTCCGCCGGGAGCCCATGCCGAGCTCGGAGCCGTGGCGCAGTGGAACACGGCAGCCTCGTAGCCGGATTCAACCCCGAGGTAGGGGGCCAAAAAGTTTACCCATCGGCCGGAAGCCCATCCCTCCGGGCGCCCCGCCGTGATATTCACCGGCAATCGGCCGTTGTTTTCCGCGACGTACAACGACATGGCCACCCCCACCTGCTTCATTCGCGCCCCGCATTCCATCTGCTTTGACCGGTGGAGTGCCCCCCGAAAAGCTGGCAGGGCAAGTGCGAACAGAATCGCGGAAATAGCAAGAACGACGAGCAGTTCCACCAGCGTGAAGCCGCGCGGGCGGGGTTCCCATGTTGAATTTCTAGGGCGTTCCATTGAACAATATTTGGCTGTTGATGGTCTGGCGGGCTCCCGGTGGCAGCTCGCGATATCCCCAAAAGGTTGAAGTCCCTTCCAACCCATACACGTTGCTCATGCTTAGGAAGAGGTCCCCGGCGTTCCCGATCTCAATCCACAGACTTCCGTTTCCGGCCCGGGCCTTCTCGTCTGCGCGCTGCCATTCCCTCGCGTGCCAGAGAGTGGCTCCAGCCACAGCCGCTTCCCCTTTGTTTTCAAATTGGTCGGCAATTTTTACCGAACCATCCTGCCCGGCCTCCATCCGGCGCTCGATGCGATACGCCTGCCCCGAAGAAGTGACCCCGTCAAGTGTGGCCTTCAGTGCCCGGCCCTCGTCGAGAATCTCGGCAGACACTTGGCCGGCTCCGTTGTCCGCATCGAGCCAGCGCTTGGGATACCCCTCGCTGTCGCCCAGAACCACCGAGTGCAAAACCGCCCGGGCCCCGGGATCTTCTTCGACTAGAAGATCAAAGCTGAGCCAGCCTTCGGCCGCCTCTCCTCCCGGGAAGGGATTGGGAAATGCGATGCCCACATACTGCGAGTCCGGCACCAAGTCCATTCGCCAAGCCGCCTCTCCGCCCTTGACGCGCGGGGCCCCCGGTTCTCCTTGGCGGAAGACTTTGCTCAAATCCAAATCCGAGGCCCCCTGCGGCGTTTCAAACTGCACGTTGCGAAGGTGCGCCGTGATTCCGCCCACCCCACGAAAGTCCAAAAGGAAGGACGCCTGCTTTGCCGTCGGGGAAAGTTCATGCGGGATGTCGGGATGATACTGTCCGCGATGCAATGCGGGCAGCCCCATGTCTCCCTGAAAATTTCCCCAGATATAATGATGGGAGAGCGGCAGACGATAATGATTCCACTCTTCGGGGCGCAGATGCCGCTGCCGCATGCGGCGGCTTTGCTCCTGCAAATCCGTGGAGAGGGGCAGGTCATTTCTCGAGTGGACCACCACCGGGCGGTTGTGGAAGGTGGTGCCGCGCACGTAGCGGCCATTGTCCATGAGTACGATCTCGCGGTCCCGCACCACCGCTACCACCGCCAAGGCATCGTTGTGCCCGTGCTCGCCGCCCACATGTAAATCAACCAAGGCCCAAGTATCACCCCCGTTGAGGATGGCTTTCCAGGGTTTGCCGTCGGGAAGACGCAGCAGTCGCACCGGGGGAGCAGGCGTGTCGGTCGGAGCAACCGGGTCCTTGGCCCACTGGGCGGCCAGCGCCAGCCCGAGAACGTCGTCGGGGATGATCGTCTCTGGGGCCGGGGTGCGGCCATCGGAGAAATACCGGTTCCAAACCCGCCAGGCTGCCGCCCGAAATCTCCCGTCGCCCCAGGCCGCTGCCGCACGCTCCATCAGGCCAATCAGCAGGCCCGGCTGGCTGATCCCATCATCCCCAAAACCCGGAACATAGCCCCCGGGGCTGACCAGATCGCGCAGGTTGTCGAAGGCCAGGCGGAAGTCGGGTTCGCTCCACCAG
>JBAXXX010000149.1:0-5410 GCA_037127695.1 Verrucomicrobiia bacterium
GAGCCCGTCCCTCCAGGGCGCTGCGCGGTCAGCGCCTGCCTAATTTTTCCAAGGATCGTCGGGGGCTTCCGAGAGCAGGTGGAACATCGGGCCGGCCTCGCGCATGGTGGCCTTCCAGACATCCTGCGGAGGGTTCATCTCGATGATCGCCTTGGAAGGCGGGACCACGAGCCAGGTTTTTTGGGAGATCTCGTCCTCGAGCTGACCGGCGGCCCATCCGGAGTAGCCGGCGAAGGCCCGCAGGCCCGGGAGCCAATCCGCTTGTTCTGCAGGATCCTCGCCGGCGCGGCCAGCAAAGGCGCGGAACGCGAGCATCGTCGGGTTTTCCCGCCATTGGAGGCTGGCGAGAAGGATATTTTCCGGCTGGACTGGGCCGCCGTAATAGACAGGGATTTCCGGCAGGCCACCCGGCCGTGAGATCGCCTCGCCGAGCGGGCGGTTCAGCACGAACCCCATGGCCCCATCCTCCGCCTGGTGCTGCGAGATAAAGATCAGAGCCCTGCGAAAGTGCGGGTCCGCCAAAGCCGGGTGCGCAACGAGGATCGAGCCCGTAAAATTGGAATCGGTCATCATGGGTGCGCCGCTGGCGGCTGGTCAAGGAGCTCGACCACGAGGGCGGTGGCGTTGTCCCTCGAGGAACGGCTGAGCGCCTCGGTCACGAGATGGGCGGCCGAATTGTTCCCCTCGCAGAGGATTTCCGGGAGCTGCGCCTCGAACAGCCCGTCGGTCACCCCGTCCGTGCAGAGGAGAAACCGGTCGCCAGGCTCGCATCCGACCGCCCCGACCTGCGCGTTGACAAATTGGTGCCCGGCCCCGAGCGCCGCCTGGAGAACATTTTTCCGCGGGTGGGTTTTTGCCTCGCGCTCGTTGAGCTTTCCGTTTCGAAATAGCCAGCCGACATGCGTATCGTCATGGGTGAGCTGCCGGATCCCTCCCGATGCTGGCAGGTAATAAATCCGGCTATCTCCGATGTGGCCGAAATACATCCACGGCCCGCTGAACCAGCAGAGGCTGAGCGTCGCGCCCATCCCGGCGCACTCCTCGTAGCAGGCGCCCAGGTAGAGGAGCGCCTTGTGGATCTCGCCGAAAAGCTCCTCGATCACCTCGGTGTAGCCGGCCGCAAGCCCGGCAGCATTCTGCCGGAAAAGCGGCGGCAGCAGCTTCGTGATCTTCTCTACCGTGATCCGGCTGGCGAACTCGCCCGCCATCGCCCCGCCCATCCCGTCGCTCACCGCAAAAATAAAATCCGCCCGGCCTCTGCCGGCCTCGCCGATCTTGCCTAGGAACCTCACCCCTTCCGCATCCACTGAGAGGCCGAGAAACGAATCCTCGTTATTCTTGCGCACCCGCCCGCGGTCGGTGTGCCCCGACCAGGAAAAATCCAGCACCCTTTCTTTATCAGGCATGGTTGAGGATCGTGGCAAATTCGAAATCGATCAGGCAAAACCGTCCGTCCGTCTGGCGGTAGGTCACGTTGCGCACCTCGGGGTCGTCGTGGCGGACCCCGAATTCCAGGAGCTCCTCGAACAGCTCGCCGCAGCGTTTCTCATCCAGGTAATCCACCCGGCTCCCGCAGTTCGTCGTCACCATTTTGAGGTTGGCGGGATCGGCCTCCAGAAGGCGCGGCACGAACGGGCAAGCCCGCTCCTCGAGGAATTTGAGAACCTTGACCTCGTTGGCAAAGCGCTCCTCGGCATTCGGCCCTCGGAACTGCTTGTGTACCCGCCCGTCATACCCGAGCCTCACAGTGGCGCGGAGGGTATCCTTCACCTGGTTCATCTCCGGGAAGAATGCCTTCTCTGCCGGCCGGCAGGCAAGCGAAGATTTTATCCCGGAGGCAGGGTGATTTGGAATGCCGTGCGGAGGCCGGAGGCGGATTGGCAGGCGATGGTGCCGCCGTGGGCTTCGACCGCCCGCTTCACGATCGAGAGGCCGAGGCCGGTCCCTTTGATCTCGTTTTGCGAGTGGTGCTTTTCCACGCGATAGAACCGCTTGAAGATGAAGGGCAGGTCGGCTGCGGGGATGCCGATCCCGTTGTCAATGATTTCCAGGCGGAGGGCCTCGCCGGCCGGCTCGCTGCGGATCGTCACCTCCAGCCCAGGCTGTCTCGGGTTTTGCTTGAGCGCGTTTTCTATGAGGTTGAAAAAGATTTGCGTCCAGTAGAACCGGTCGCCGTGAAGCGCGAGCCCGGGATCATGGAGGGCGATGCCGACAGCGGCATCCTGGGCGCGGATCAGGGGCTCGAGCCGGTCAACGACGTCCTGCACGCATTCCGCAAGCGGGAAGGTTTCCCTGCGGAGGGTGGAGGCATCGCTGGATTCGATGCGGGAAATGAGCAGCATGTCCTCAATGATGCACGCAATCCGGCCGGTATGTTTGCGCATGATGCCCAGGATGCGCAGAGCAGACGGACGGTCGTCCAACAGCTCCGGAGCATCAAGAAGGGTTTCCAGATAGCCATCAACCAGCGTGATGGGAGTGCGCAGCTCATGGGAGGCGTTGGCGACAAAGTCCTTGCGGATTTGCTCGAGCTGGCATTCGGACGACAGGTCGCGCAGAAGGAGGCGGATGTGCGGCGGGCCGTCCTCTTGGGGCACGGGGGCCGCATCGACCAGCCAGACGGATTCGCCGCCGGCGGGGTCCTGGGGGCGTGCTGGCGCGGCTTCGGCAGGAAGCCGGACGCGCGCGGCGGCAGGCCGGCCGGAATTGCGGCATTCCAGGTAGGGGGCGGCAAGCCGGGCATCGCGCAGGCTTTCCAAGACCTGCCGGCCAGGGAGCGGAGCCGGACCAAACAGGGCGCGGGCAGCTTGGTTGCCGTGCAGGATCGCGCCTTTGGCATCGGCGATGAGGAAGGCGTCAGGGAACGCATTGAGCAGGGCGTCGCGGGCGCTGCGGGCAGATGCCAGATCGCACAGGCACTGGTCGTGCTGGCTTTTCTTCTGCTCGCGCAGGCGGAGGATCTCGCGGCGCTGCCGGAGCGCCCACGCGAGGAGGCAAAGGGCAGGGATCCCGAAGAGGAGCTCGCTCATGCCCGATCGGCAGCCCGCATGGTGTAGCCGATGCCGCGGGCGGTTTCCAGGCAGGCCCCATGCGGGCCCAGCTTGGCGCGAAGGCGCTTGATGTGGGTGTCCAGGGTTCGGGTGCTTGCCTCATCGCTGTAGCCCCAGATCGAGCGAAGGAGCTGAAGCCTGTCGCAGAGCTGCCCGGAGCGCTCGCAGAGGTGCTGGAGGAGCTTATACTCGGTTGGGGTCAGATCAAGCGGCCGGCCGCCTGCGTAGCATTGGAGGGCAGCGGAATCGAAGCGGAACGGTCCGGAGGCGAAGGCCTCGCGCGCGGCGTCGGCCTCGCTGCGCCTGAGCACGGACTTGATACGGAGCACGAGCTCCCTCGGAGAGAAGGGCTTCGTGACGTAATCATCGGCCCCAAGCTCAAGGCCGGCCACACGATCCTCGGTTTGGGCCCGGGCGGTGAGCATGATCACCGGCGTGGCCAGGGTGCGCGGATCCCGGCGGAGCTCCTTGAAGACCCGGACGCCGTCCATTCCGGGAAGCATCAGATCGAGAAGAATGAGTGCGGGGCCTTCGTTTTTCGCGAGGGCGAGCCCGGAGATGCCATCGCGGGCGAGGAGCGTGGCGAAGCCGGCCCGCTCCAAGTGGAGGGCGATAAGGTCTGCGATATCGGCTTCATCTTCGATGACAAGGATCGCGCTCATGGACCGGGAGGGTCGAGTCAGACGGGTTGCTTGCTGTGCTCGTGGCGGATGTCCCGGGCGCTTTCCAGAAAGACGGCCTCCTCGCCGATGTTCACCGAAAGATCGCCGATGCGCTCGAGCGAGCTGGCGATGAAGATGAGGTGGAGCCAGGCCTCCCATCGGCCGCTAGCGGCCTCGAGCTGGCTGCCAAGCGAGCCCGCGAGCTGCTTGTGGAAGCGGTCCAGCTCCTCGTCCTTGCCATGGAGCGATTGGCCGAGCACGGGGTCATGGTTGGTGTAGGAATCCATGGCGTCGCGCAGGAGCGCGTAGGCCTGTGCGTAAAGCGGCGCGAGCCACTGCACCTCCTGCAGGGGCGGGCCCAGGTTGATCTTGCGGGCCCGCTTGGCAATGCTGACAGCATGATCGGAAATCCGCTCGAGATTGGTGCTGATCTTCATGGCGACGATGATCCGGCGGAGGTCGGTGGCAACAGGATGGAAACGGACGAGGATTTCCAGGCCGATCTGATCAACCTTGCGCTCGAGCTCGTCCACATCGGAGTCTGCGGCAATGACCGTATTGGCGAGGTCGTTGTCGGAGCGCAGCAGGGCTTGCATGGCCTGCTCGAAGTTCTGGCGGGCCAGCGCGGCCATGGTCAGGAGGTCTTCTTGAAGGAGCCGGATGGCGTTGTCGTAATCGCTGAAGATGTGTGGCATGGAGTTAATCAGGCATGAGCCGGAGCAGTGCGTTGAGGAAGCTGCGAAGCAGGTGCGGATGCTCGCCGAAGACCTTCGGGAAAGTCAGGTCGTTTTTGGGATCCATGTCGCGCATCGGCTGCCAATGTAGCCCGGAGGGGATGGGGCGGCAAGAAATTGCGCGCACCCGTTTGCGGCTCTCCAATCGCAACGATCTCCTGCGCCGCCTGCCCGCCGGTGGGGGGCTAACGACCATCCCGCAGGGGGCACCCCAATCGCCGCGCATGTGGGAATTTTCAAAGCGCCAGCTTGAGCTCTTAGGTCATGGCCGCATCCTGCAATTTCACATACGCCTGATCGAGGTCATCCAGGCGGGATCTGATGCCACCTAGATCTCTGGCTCGGCCGGCCGTTTCCATCGCCGCCGCAATGGTTCGCATCGCCAATCCTCCCACGTTTGCGGCAGCGCCAACAATGCTGTGAGCATGGCGCGAAGACGTTGCCAAGTCGCCTGCTGCCACCGCATTTTTCAAGGCGTCGATTTGCTGTGGCATCAACTTAAAGAAACTTTCGAGCATCTGTTTTTCCAGAGCCACATCCCCAGACATTCTCTCCAGCAGCACCGTGCTGTCCCAGACTAAAGAATGACCGGCGGGGGCGCTGCCAGGCGAGGTGGGGATTCCGTCCCGCCCGCCAGTTGCATCGGGGGAAAGAGGGTGAGACGCCCGCTTCACGGCATCGGGCGCTGGCTCGGGCACGCCGCCTGCAGGAGGCAACCATTTTGCAAGCATTGCCGCCAGGCCCCGAGGGACTATCGGTTTCTGCAGGTAGTCATCCATCCCGGCCCTCAAGCAATCTTCCCGATCGCCTTGGACCGCATTGGCGGTCATGGCAATGATGGGGAGGCGGGAAGGGAGGATGCCGCGCTTGTCGCCATGGGCTTTCTTCCTCTCCGATTCCGCCTTCCGGATTTCCCTTGCCGCAGTGAGCCCGTCCATCACCGGCATCTGCACATCCATGAGGA
>JBAXXX010000150.1:0-5376 GCA_037127695.1 Verrucomicrobiia bacterium
TTCCCGAATGCGCTGACGAGCACGACGACCGATGCCAGCGGGCGCTACGAGTTTCAGGTTTCTGAGCCCGGAGAATACGTCGTCTGCACGAGCGTCTCGTCTGCAGGCCCCAACGGGCGGCTGACCCGGCTCTGGCTCGTCTCGTTCAGCTCCCGCGACCCGCTGAACGCTGCCGTGGACATCACCGAGTCCAACTGCGTCCAGCAGTTCCTCCCGAGCCTCATGATTGTCAATGGCCGCTGAGGGAGCCCGTGCACGGAGAGAAAATATGGAGAGCGCAGCCGCCACGAGAAAGCAGGAAGCCCTTCACATCTGGGCGCTCATCACGCTGGCCGCAACGGTTTTTCTCCTTTACCCGGGAGGAAGTTGCTCGTCGCATCCCCGCCGGTGCTTTGCCGCATGCGCCGCCATAATAATTCTTGCGGCATGGCTGATGGCGGCGGACAGCAGGCGCTGGGTCAAGCGACTCGGCCTCGCCGCTGCGACGCTCGCCGCCTGCCTCTGCTGGCTGCCGGGCGCGCCGCCCATCACGGTTGGCATGGAGATCCTCCGGGATTTGCTCGCGCAGGCATCGCTGTGTGCGGCCGGCATCCTGGCTGCGGCGACCAGCCAGAGATTCCGGCGCGGAGACTGGGACATTTTCTGTCCGGATTCCGTCCTGAAAAACGTTGCATTGGCGACGACCGCCATCCTTTTCCTCCAGCCTGCCCTGGATGCTGCGATGCTGGGGGGGGCGGGTGCCGCCATGGCATTTCTCGGTGCGGCGGCAGCCTTTTATCGCGCGGCCCGCCGGACCCGGCTCCGATCGGCAAAGGCGTGGAGCTCGGCGTGGCTTGCACTGCTCGTCATCCAAGCCGGATTTTTCGCCTGGCCGACCTGGTTCGGAAATGCGGCCGGCTCCCTTGCCACCGCCTTGGGCGCCATCTTTTCCTTCCGGCTCATCCGCGGCGGACAGGCCAGGCGGTTCTGGCTGCCCGAGTCCGCAAGAAATTCGCGCGCGGCATGAAGCCCGCTGCCCGACGGGCGCCCGGGCCTCGCGTTCTGCCGGCTTGCCACCCATTGGCGCCCCCATTTTTCCGGATGGCAGATCCTCCTCCCGTGTTGGTTTCCCCTTTTCACGGCTTGCCAGATTGGAGCATGCTGCCCGCATGAATTATTTGGAACGGGCGAAGAGGGTCTTCGAGATCGAAATCGAAGAGGCGGCCGCCGTCTGCGCGCGCCTGGACGAAAATTTTGGATGCGCGGTCGAGCTGATCAAGGCGGCGATCGAGGGCCGGGGGAAGGTTGTGGTTTTGGGGGTTGGAAAATCCGGCCACATCGGGGAAAAGATTGCGGCGACCCTGACGAGCACCGGGTCTCCTGCGGTGGTGCTGAATTCGCTCAACGCATTGCACGGCGATCTTGGCGTGGTCGCAGACGGGGATATTGTCCTCGCCCTGAGCTACAGCGGGGAGACGGACGAGCTGCTTGCTATCTTGCCTGCGCTCGCGCGCATGGGCCTGCCGGTGATCGCGATCACCGGAAACACTGGCTCGACCCTCGCAAAGGCGGCCAGTGCGGTGCTGGATGTCGGAGTTTCGCAGGAGGCGTGCCCGCTCAACCTCGCCCCCACATCGAGCACCACGGCCATGCTCGTCCTGGGAGACGCCCTCGCCATGACATTGCTCGAGGCCCGAGGCTTCCGAAAAGAAGATTTTGCAAGGTTTCACCCGGGCGGCAGCCTCGGCCGCGGCCTGCTCCTCCGCGTGAGCCAGATCATGCGGGCGGCGGAGGATCTGGTCGTCCTTTCCGCGTCCGACTCGGTGCTCGACGCGGTGCGCGGGATGACTGCGAGGCGCGCCGGCGCCGCCGTTATCGTTTCCCCGGACGGACGGCTCGAGGGGGTCTTCACCCATGGAGATTTTGCCCGCCATTTCCCGGGGACCCCAGACATCGGCCCGCGAGCCGTGGGGGATTTCATGACGCGGAACCCGATTACGATATCCGGAGATAAACTGGCCGCGGAGGTCCTCCAAATCCTCGAGCACCACCGGATTGATGATCTCGTTGTCGTGAACGAAACCAACCAGCCGATCGGCGTCGTCGATTCGCAGGACTTGACCCGGCTGAAAATCCTCTGAGCTCCGCCCGCCCAAGAGCCATATCGCACAATAAATGAAGATTGCTCAGATCGCGGCGCTGTCAGCTTTCCTGGCGGCCGGCTGCGGGAAACCTCCGCAGGCTGCCCCCGAATCCCTGCCCCCTCCCGTTCCGGCGGCCGCCGAAAGCAAAGAGCTCAGCGTCTTCTGCCTCCAGGGATCCCTCCCCGCATCGGCAATCGCCGAGTTCATCAGGGAAACCGGCATCGACGTCTCCGTCATCGGCTTCCCGTCGCAGGAGGAGATCCTCGCCGGGCTGCTCCACGGCGACAGCTGCGATGTCATCCAGGCCGACGAGGCGGCCGCCGACGCCCTCGCAAAGGACGGCCTGCTCATCCTGGCTCCGGAAAAAATCCCGGGCATCGACTCCGGACGGCTCGCGATCCCGAAAACATCGCGCAACGCGGCCAACGCAAAATCGCTCATCAGCTTCCTTCAGCGAAAAGGGCGCGCCCAATAGCTCAGGGCCAGCAGCTCGCTCCGCGCAGGAGGCTTGCAAAAACTCCTCATGGACGAAATTTTCCAGTTAGGTATCATGGCCGTTCAAACTTGAACTCGGCATGATTTTTCTTGGCATCGATTGCGGCACGCAGAGCACAAAAACGATTGCGTTGGATTGGGAGACGGGGGGCATATTGGCCTCCGCGCAGCAGCCTTACGGGTTTCTGCCCGACCTTCCGCCAGGCGCGATGGAGCAGCGTCCGTCGGACTGGGTCGCGGCCGCAGACACCACGGTGAGAGAGGTGCTTGCCCGGCTCGGGGAGCGCAAAGGCGAGGTCCGCGGCTTCGGCGTGAGCGGGCAGCAGCACGGGCTCGTAGCGCTTGACGCGCAGGGCGAGGTAGTGCGCCCAGCGAAGCTCTGGTGCGACACATCCACCGCCGCCCAGTGCGATGAGATCACCCGCCATTTCGGAGGTGCGGCGGAAGTCATCCGCCGGACAGGCAACGCCATGCTCCCCGGCTTCACCGCGCCGAAAATCCTCTGGCTCCGCCAGAACGAGCCGGAGAACTGGAAAAAGACGGCGAGGGTTCTGCTCCCGCATGACTATCTGAATTTCTGGCTGACCGGGCGCGCGAGCATGGAGTTCGGCGATGCGTCCGGGACCGCCCTGCTGGACATCTCGAAGCGCGAGTGGGCGGGAGATGTGGTGGATTTCATCGCGCCGGATCTGGCCGGCAAGCTGCCCGAGCTCCAGCCCTCGTCGCAGGCGGCCGGAACCCTCTCAAAAAAGCTCGCCGCAGCGTGGGGGCTGAACGGTGACATCATCGTCAGCGCAGGCGGCGGAGATAACATGATGGGCGCGATCGGGACGGGAAATATCCGGCCGGGAGTCGTGACGGCGAGCCTCGGGACATCCGGCACGCTCTACGCGTTTTCGGCTGCTCCGGTCACGGATCCCCTCGGCGAGGTGGCCGGGTTCTGCGACAGCACCGACCACTGGCTCCCGCTCGTCTGCACGATGAACCTGACCCTCATCACCGAGCATGTGCGAAACCTTTTCTCCTGGGATTTTTCGGGCCTCGACGCTGCGCTCGAATCGGTTCCGCCCGGCGCGGACGGACTGCTCATGCTCCCCTACCTCACTGGAGAACGAACTCCGAACCTCCCTCGAGGGACTGGGGTCCTCCACGGGCTCACGATACAAAACTTTACTCCGGCGCACGTTGCCCGGGCGGCGTCCGAGGCGGTGACCTTGGGCCTTGGCTACGGGCTCGCCCGGTTCCGTGAGCTGGGCGTCCAGCCGACAGAGATCCGGCTCACCGGCGGCGGAAGCAACAGCAAGGTCTGGAGGAAAATCTGTGCGGACGTCTTCGGGGTGCCCGTCGTCTGCCTCCGCAGCGGCGAGGGGGCGGGGCTCGGAGCCGCCGTCCAGGCCGGGTGGACGGCTGCCGGAAGCCAGGGGCTCCCGGACATCTGCGCAAGAATCATCGCGCTCGACGAGCCCACGCGCGTCGAGCCGGACGCCAGGAATACCGCCCTCTATGGGCACCTCCTCGGCAGGGCGGCCCGGCTTCGCGACGCGCTCTGCGCCGGCGGCCTTCTCTGAAGCTCGGCACGATAGGCTCACCCCATGGCCAACACACCTGAATGCCCACAATGCGAAATGTCCGACGTTCTCGACCATGGCGAGCGGTGGGAGTGCCTGACATGCGGCCACGAGTGGCCGCATGAAGTCTCGGTCAAGGCGCGCGTCGTCAAAGACGCCTATGGCACGGTCCTCGCGGATGGAGATTCGGTCACGCTGATCAAAGATTTGAAGCTGAAGGGCTCGTCCCAGGTCATCAAGGGAGGGGCCAAGGCCAAAGGGATCCGCTTGGTCGATGGCGACCACGAGATCTCTTGCAAGATCGAGGGAAGCGCCATCGGACTCAAAGCCTGCTTTGTGAAAAAGTCCTGACGGGCTTGCCCGGCCAGGCTTTATCCAGGCTGGTCGTTTCCGCCCGCAGGGAGGGTCAGGCGGGCCTTGGTAAGCTCGCCGAGGACGGCCGCCATTTTCTCCCGGACGCCCGGAATGAACCCGCGATCCCGGTGGAAGACAAGCATGGTGAGATCGTCCCGGTGGAAAAAGCTAATAACGCCTTTTTCGGTATGGAGGGTGACTGCCGGAACGGTTCCGACGCCCATGCGGGCGGAAGACGCGCGCATCGCCTGCAGCATTTCGGCGGCATGGGCGCTCATGGAGACGAGATCCACGCCCGACGGGACGTTGTGGGAAGCGACGACGATCGAACCGTGCGCCAGCACGCATGAGCTGATCCCCGGGAGTCCGCCGCAGAGCTCGATCACCCGGCTAACGCTCATGGTCTCATCGGTCAAAAACAACGCCTGCAGAGGTTCCTGCTCGGTGATTTCGCAGCCGCTCGCCTCACCGGTCAGCGCCTCGGTGTGCAGCAGCTTGACCATCGGAGCGAGGACAGGCTCCGCAACGAGCTTTTCCAAAAGAAGAACCTCGGCCGGCGCCTCAGCCGGCTTGGCGGGAGGTTCCTTGGCATCCTCTGTCTCCATGAAAACTGGCGCTGCGGACGGATCGCTTGCCGGCCCATCCGGAGCGGGCGCTGGCGGTTCCGTCAAGCTATCCAGCGTAGTGGCTTCGAGGCGGCGCGGCCATGGAAAAAGAATTTTCGAAAGCGCAGGTGCCGGTTCGGAGGACGGCATCGGAATTTCTGGCTTTGGGGCAGCGGGCAGAGGGGGAGCTAGGGTGGCTTTCTTGCGGAAAATCGGGAGCCCTGCAAAAGG
>JBAXXX010000151.1:0-5347 GCA_037127695.1 Verrucomicrobiia bacterium
AATCACAAAACGGCGGCTTTTGCCGCTCGGTTTTCAGTCCGACAGGCTGCTAGGTCATCCGATCGCGCGCACGACCTGCCACTCGTTGAGGAGGATGTGCGGCTGGCCTGGATAGGCCGGCAGGAGAAAGAACACGAACGGCCGATCTCCTGGCTGCCAGCCGACCACGCTGCGGGCCTTGTCGGAAAACGAGAAATACGTGGAAGGCCGCGCCGGTGAGATCACCTGCTTCATGGCCTTTGAGCTTTTTGCCGGTGCGGGGGCTTCGGAAACCTCCGACTTCCATTCTGAGGGCATCCCGTTGAGGGCGAGAATCGTTGAGATCTCCGCCGGAGAGAACCCCGATTGGGGCCCGCGCTGGCGGATGACCGCAAGATACCGCGCCACGTCATCAAAGAATCCGACGATGACATCATCCCCCGACTGGCGGTAGGAGTAGGCCTTCTCGCCCTGAGACGTCATTCCCAACAGGCTTCTGGCCATCACGGGGCTCCCGAGCAAGGCGTTCACCGTCGCCTTGCTCGAGCCGAGCACCCCGGGGGCTGGGGCAGGTTGCTCAGTAGGCGGCTTGGGCACCTTTGATGTTTTTCTTTTTGATCCAAGGCATAAGCGCGCGGAGCCGCTGGCCGGTCTTTTCGATCGGGTGCTGCTCGCCTTTCTTCAGGAGCGCGCTGTATTTTTTGTTTCCGCCTTGGTATTCCTGGATCCATGCCCTGGCAAACTTTCCGGTCTGGATGTCCTTGAGGGCGGCCTTCATCCGCTTTTTTACGGAGGCGTCAATGATCTTCGGGCCGACGGTGACATCCCCCCACTTGGCGGTCTCGCTGATCGAGAACCGCATGCCGGCGATGCCGGATTCGTTCATGAGATCCACGATCAATTTCAGCTCGTGGAGGCACTCGAAGTAGGCCATCTCCGGCGCGTAGCCAGCCTCGACAAGCGTTTCGAACCCGGCTTGGACCAGCGCCGAACAGCCGCCGCAGAGAACGGTCTGCTCTCCGAAAAGATCGGTCTCGGTCTCCTCCTTGAACGTCGTCTCGAGGACTCCGCCGCGGGTTCCTCCGATGCCCTTCGCCCAAGCGAGAGCAATCTTCTTCGCGTCCTTGCCCGGGTTCTGGTAGATGGCAATGATCGCCGGGACGCCTTTGCCCTCGGTGAACTGGCGACGGACGATATGGCCCGGGCCTTTTGGCGCGACCATGATCACGTTCACGTTCTTTGGCGGAACGATCGTCTTGAAATGGATGCTGAACCCGTGGCTGAAGATCAGGGTCTTTCCGGCTGCCAGGTTCGGCTCGATGTCCTTTTTGTAAGCTGCCGGCTGCTTGGTATCCGGGATCGCGACCATGATGACATCCGCGCGGCGGACGGCCTCGGCCGTGTCGTAGACGTCGAAGCCGTATTTTTTGGCGACCTCGCGGCTTTTGGATTTCGGGTAGAGGCCGATGATGACCTTCGCCCCGCTTTCCTTGAGGTTGAGCGCGTGGGCGTGCCCTTGGGATCCGAATCCCAGAACGGCAAGGGTCTTGCCCTTGAGAACTTTGAGGTCGGCGTCTTTGTCAGTATAGATCTTGGCTGGCATGGTTTTTCGTTGGTTGTGGTTGGAAAAAAATTATTCGTTTGTGCGCGAGAGCGCGACCTTGCCTGTGCGGGTGAGGTCGCTGACTCCGAAGCTTTCCATGAGGGTCAGGAACTTGTTGATTTTGCCTTCGGTCCCGGTGATCTCGATCGCGAGCTTGTTCGGGTGGACGTCGATGATTTTCGCGCGAAAGATGTCGCAGATCTGCATGACCTCGGCGCGGGTTTCTGATGTGGCATTCACGCGCAGCAGCAGGAGCTCGCGATCCACGTAGTCCCCGTCGCGAAAATCCTGCACCTCGATCACGTCGACCAGCTTCTCGAGCTGCTTGGTCACCTGCTCGAGGACCTTGTCATCTCCGCGCACGACGATCGTCATCCTCGAGGCCGAGGGGTCGAGGGTCGGTCCGACATTCAGCGTATCAATGTTGAACCCGCGGCCGCTGAACATGCCGGCCACGCGGGTCAGCACGCCGAATTTGTTTTCTACAAGGATCGAGATGGTGTGTCGCATGGATCGAAAGAAGCGTCCACATTGCCCATGCAGGCTTGCGGAGTCAACCGTTTCTACAAAAGTAAAGCGGTTCCCCCTTGACCGCAGGACGCGGGCGAAGGAAAACATGGGGCGATGATCTCTCTGACCATTCCCGTCTATAACGAGCGTGACGCGCTTCTGCCGCTTTTCGAAAAAGTGCATGCCGTCATGGAGCGCCGCGGGAAGCCGTGGGAGATTATTTTTGTCAACGACGGGAGCGTCGACGGGAGCGCCGAGCTTCTCGACCGGCTGGCGTCCGAGCACCCGGAGGTGAAGGTCGTCCACTTCCGCAGGAATTTCGGGCAGACGGCTGCGATGATGGCCGGGTTTGATTACGCGAGCGGGGACACGATTATTCCGATGGACGGCGACGGGCAGAACGACCCGGAGGACATCCCGCGCATGCTCGAGAAGCTTGACGAGGGGTTTGAGGTCTGCTCCGGGTGGAGGAAGGATCGGCAGGACAATGCCCTTCAGCGGAACCTGCCGAGCATCATTGCCAACAAATTGATCTCGGTGGTGTCGGGGGTGGACCTGCACGATTTTGGCTGCTCTCTGAAGGCCTACCGGGCGGAGGTCATCAAGGGGGTCCGGCTCTATGGCGAGATGCACAGGTTCCTGCCGATCTATGCGAAGTGGCACGGCGCGCGGATCTCCGAGATCACGGTCAGCCACCATGCGCGGGTCTCCGGGAATTCGAAATACGGCCTCGAGCGGGTCCTGAAGGTTCTCATGGATCTGGTGACGGTGAAGTTTCTGGACAAATATATGATGAAGCCGATGTATCTCTTCGGCTTCTGGGGGCTGGTATTTTTTGTGGCATCGGCGATCTTCACTGGCTGGACGCTCTACATGCGGTCGGTGGGGTATTATTTCACGGCGACCCCGCTCCCGATGATGGCTGTCTTTTCGTTTATGACCGGGATGATCTGCGGGCTCATGGGCCTGCTGGCGGAGATGATCACGCGGACGTTCCACGAGTCGCAGGGGAAATCGATTTATATGGTCAGCTGCACGAGGAATCTGAAATCACCGCCCAATGGGTAAAGACACCTTCCGCGACTTGGTTGGCAATCTGCGATTTGCAGCCTCGGAAGACATGCGCCATCGATTTCCAAAATGTGCGGGATAGCCGGCTTCCTCGGAGTCGGAAGCCGCAGCGATCTCGAGGCGATGACCGCGCGGCTCGCCCACCGGGGGCCGGACGCCGACGGTTTTTTTGTGGCGGAGGGAGTGCACCTCGGGCACCGGCGGCTTTCGATTGTGGATCTTGGCGGCGGCGCGCAGCCGATGTCATCGGCCGATGGGCGGCTGGTCGTTGTCTTCAACGGGGAAATTTACAACCACCTCGAGCTCCGTGCGGAGCTGGCTGCGAAGGGGCACGCGTTCCTGACGGACCACTCGGATACCGAGATCCTGCTCCATGGATGGCGCGAGTGGGGGGAGGGGCTCGTCGGCCGCCTCAATGGGATGTGGGCGTTCGCGATCTGGGAGCCCGCCTCCCGGCGGCTGTTTCTGAGCCGGGACCGCTTCGGGAAAAAGCCTCTCTACTATTTCCAGAGGAACGGGACGTTCGCGTTTGCGTCGGAGCTGTCCGCCCTCGTGCAGCATCCGCTCGCCCCGCGCAGCGAATCCGAAATCGCCCGCGTCAAATTCCTCGCGCTCGGCATGATCCCGGCTCCGCATTCGGCGATCGAAGGGATCTGGAAGCTGCCGGCAGCCCACAACCTGGATGTCCGGGCGGACGGGCAGCCCCGGGTTTCCCGCTACTGGAGGTATGTCCTCGAGCCGGAGGAGACCGCAGCCACCGAGGAAGAGCGTGCAGAGGAATTGCGAGAGGTCGTCGGACGCGCAACCAAGCGGCGCCTGAGGGCCGACGTCCCGCTCGGGATCTTTTTGAGCGGAGGAATTGACTCGTCGCTCGTCGCTGCCCTCGCAGCCCGCGAGCTCGGCGGCCCCGCGCTCCAGACGTTCACGATCGGGTTTTCCGAGCCGTCCTTCGACGAGTCCGCCCCGGCGCGGCGCATGGCGGAATTCCTCGGGACAAGCCACCGCCAGGAGATGCTGAGCCTCGATGCGGCGGTGGATGTCCTGCCGCAGATCTTCGGCCTTCTCGACGAGCCCCAGGGAGACAGCTCGCTCCTCCCTACCTGGCTGCTCTGCCGGTTCGCCCGCCGGGAGGTGACCGTTGCGCTGGGAGGCGACGGCGGCGACGAGCTCTTTGCCGGCTACGACCCGTTCCGCGCGCTGAGGTTCGCCGGGCTTTACTCGAGAGCCGTGCCCCGCCCGATCCACCGAGCCATCCGCCTGCTTGCCGCCCGCCTCCCGGTCTCGCATGCAAACATCAGCCTGGATTTTAAAATCAAGCGGACGCTCCGCGGGCTGAGCCATCCGCCGCAGCTTTGGAACCCGGTGTGGATGGGCGCGCTCGAGCCCGACGAGCTCGAGCGGGCCACCGGCTCACGGCTCTGCATCGAGGAGATCTACAGCGAGGCGATCGTCGCGTGGGACGCGTGCGAGGGCGGCAGCCTCCTCGATCGCTCGCTGCAATTTTTTACGGAGGTGTATTTGCAGGATGGGATCCTCGCGAAGGCCGACCGGGCGAGCATGATGAACTCCCTGGAGGTGCGGAGCCCGTTCCTCGACCTCGAGGTCGCCGATTTTGCGAGGCGGCTGCCCGGGAGGTTCAAGCTTCGCGGAGGGGCCACGAAATACCTTCTCAAGCGCGCTGCCGCTCCGCTCGTGCCGGCGGACATTATCGGGAGAAAGAAGAAGGGCTTTGGCTCGCCGATCGGCCCCTGGCTGCGGTCCGGGCGGATCGCGCCCGATCCCGCCACCGGCTTCCTGCGCGAGAAGCTGGCCTCCCATGTGCAGGGGCGCTCGGATGAGCGGCTCTACCTCTGGTGCGAATACGTCTGGCAGCAGTGGCAGGCGCGGCGGTCGATGCGGGAAAATGAAACTCACCCTTGGGGGCGCACGATGCAATTTTCATCCGAATGACAAGAGAACAAAGAATCGAACGACTTCTCTCAGCGATCCCCAAGCTGTCAAATTATCGTCTCCAGCTTGTTGACAAAATCGTATGGATTTTTCAGCAACCAAAGGAATTTGTTCGTAAGCCGACTTCAAACTTCATTTCGCAATCGGTTCTTGATGACTTCGGGGATGTTCTCCGAATGCTGAGGTGGCCCCCGGAATTCGGACCAGCAGTTAAGCTATAAAAAGCGATGGCGT
>JBAXXX010000152.1:0-5331 GCA_037127695.1 Verrucomicrobiia bacterium
TACGGGGTGCATGCATCGGGCTCGAGCCACGAGGCCACCGTTTATTTCAATTTCGGCCTGGAGTGGGCAGGGCCGGCGCTCGTCGCCACCGCCCGCCGCGACGAGAACTTCTTCCGAACGGCGCGGGTTTACGACGTGGCGATGTTCGCCTTCCGCCAGATGTCGCCCTGGGGCGACGCGCTCTACTCCCACGATGACGGCGGTTGGCGCGGTGACATGCCGATGATTGTTTACACGTTCATCGCGCCTTGGATGTATCCAGACTCCAAGCCTGTGCAGGCGGCGGCGCGGGCTCTCACCGAGAACGCCATGGCCAACCCTCGCGAGCAACGCACCCTGACCTTCTGGGCGGCCCTCTTCGGCACGGATCTCGATCCGAAAATCACACCTGCGGAAGCCGCCCGGCAGGAGAAGCTGCCTTTGACCCTGTTCTGTCCGGACAGCGGCTTCATGCTGGCGCGCTCGGCGTGGGCCGATAATGCCCTCCGCCTGGATTTTCGCTGCAAATCCGACACCTATGAACTCGGACACGTCCATACCGACCGTAACTCCTTCGAGCTTTTTGGTGCCGGCCGCGACTGGATCGTGGACGCTGGCAAGGCGCGCTGGCACAATGACGACCATAGCACCATCCTCGTTGACGGCATCGGCGGCTCTCTTTCGATCAAGAAATCAATGGGATACCACAATCTCCCCGGGAAGTTTGTCGATTTCGTGGAGACGCCGGAGGCGAGCATCGGCAGTGCCGACGCCAAGGTTTTCTATAGTTATGAGGTCGTCCCGTGCGGCGACAACACGCCTATCACCGACCATGGGCTGACCTGGGCCGACTTCGTTTACAAGACGCCGCGGGAGACCGCGATAAAAAACGAGCCGTGGCGCAGTAGCTCCCTGGGAACCCTATACTCCTATAACCCGATGCTCCGCGCATTCCGCACGGCGGCGCTGGTCCGTGGTGCTCATCCTTACGTCCTGATCGTTGATGATTATGCCAAGGACGACAAGGTGCATGAGTGGGATTGGCTGGCCAACGTCCCTGTCCAGGAACTCGTGAAGGAGGATTCGACAGGCTCAATGCTGGCGGCCACGGATTTGTTGTTGCGCGGGAAAAAGGATGAGGCCGCCGGGCCGCGGCTGCTGGTGCGCGCCCTCAACGCGAACGGTCAGGTGGGCAATGTCGAGCTCGAAGACCGCACCTACAAGGACCACGCCCTGCACTCGGTCATCTCGATCAAGGCGAAGTCGGTTGCGCCTGATTACCGCACGCTTCTCTTCCCGCACATCAAAGGCGACGCGTTGCCGGTGACGACCTGGAATTCAGATAAGACCAAGCTGACGGTTGAATGGAAAGATCAGAAGGATGAATTCGATCTGAAGCCCGGTGCCGACGGCAGGACGCTGGTGACGCTGCGTCGTGACGGCAAAGTTGCCGCAGAATTGAAATGACGAGGAATTTTATATGTTAACACAGACGAATGCCATGAAAACTATCGGCTCATTATTATATCCTGCAGCTATTCTTTCGGGATTAGTTGCAATGACAACCATGGCTTTTGCCGGCGAGGATTCGAGGGAATATTACAAACCTTCCACCTGGCAGCCTCGCGTGACTCTGCCTGCGGCCGACGCGCTGCGTGGAGATTTCGCTCCGCCTTCGCCGGAGGTCAAAGTTGACTATACGGGCGCGGGATTCGCCGGGGATCGGCTGTCAAAAGTTCCAGCTCCGGGAGTCCACCCGCGAGTTTACTTCAGCCCGGAGGACATCGAACTGATCCGGAAGAAGGTCGCGCTGGGCGAAAAGGCGCCTATCGCCTTCCGCAAGCTGTGGGAGGTGGAAAAGAAGTCGAAAACAGCCTTCTATGCGTTGGTCGCCCAGGACGACGCGCTCGGCAAGGAATTGGCCGCAAAGCTCGCGGCGAAGGCCGCCGAGGTCGAGCCCAAGGTGGACAACATCCAAAAGCGGCCCGGACTGGAGAAGGAGAACCACTGGGCGCTCCGCGGCACGCTGGACGGCGAAAACAGCCCGGACGCGGAGGCGACTAACCTCATGCAGTTCATCGACTACGACTACCTCTATCGATGGCTGAACGAAGGGCAGCGTGCCCAGATACGGCGCATCATCGCCAAGATGACCGCCGGAAAATCCTCCAACTTCATGGAGGTGCCCGACCACTTCATGATCAACAACCATCTCAGCTTCGGCATGGGCTATTTCGTCCCGCCGATGCTGCTGATCGAGGGAGAGGAAGGCTATGACCCCAAAACCTTCGCCATGGCCGCCCGCAAAGTCCGGGCGCTCCTCACTTACTATTTTTCGCCTTCCGGCATGAACTACGAGACGATCAAGGGCTGGCTGGACACTCCGACAATCCTGGCGGTAGCCCGCCGCGATCGCGACCTCCTCAAGCACGGACACCTCATGGCGAAGATGCGGTATCAGCTCAACTCCGCCCGCTGGCAGGACGGCGGTTGGCGCATCCGCGAGGAGATGCGCAACTCCGCTTTTCACGTCAACTTTCTCATGCACTACTTCTATCCCAAAGACGCGATGATCGACTTTCTCTACAAGGCCTCGCTCGCCACGCACCACCTCGACGACGACACCCCGGCGAAGGCCATCGACACCGTGGGATGCAGCCGGGACATCCTGCTTTTCCTCGCAGACGACGGCATGGTCGATGCCGCCGGAAAGCCGTTCTCCTGCGAAGACCAGGCCCGCCTCGACGCCCTGAACGCCCCGCTCACTTGGAGTTGCCCCCAGCGCGGCTACATGGAGGCCCGCAACTCCTGGCGGAAGAACGACCTCCACGTCAGCGTCTTCGGCAAGCAGGACTTCATCTACAACGGCCACGAAGGGCCGGAGCAGGGACGCTTCCTGCTGTGGAAGGACGGCGTAAACTGGGCCGCCGACATTGGAATGCTCTTCAACAAGGTCAACGCCGACCAGAACACGGTGAGCGTCGATGGAAAAGGCGCGCTGTGGCCGCCGGTCTGCAACAAGTGGCTCGGCGTGCTGGACACGCCTCAATCCGCCACTGCCGCTATCGACTACAAGGACGGCTACTCCTACGTCAAGGTCGCTCAAGTCCACCCATTCAACGCCCCGGAGGTAGCCACCGCCCGCTTCAAGGGATCGGACGAAGGCAATTTCAATTACAGCCGCGACTTGCAGCTCCCGTTCCACGATGTGGTGTCGAAGTTCCACGACGGCTACGCCCACACGGATTACGGCACATGGAGCGGCGAGACCCGCGTCACCGAGAACTACCGGGACTGGAACCCGATGCGGAACGCCTTCCGCACCATCCACCTGGCCCGCGGCAACTATCCCTACCTGCTCTTCTTCGACGACTTGCGCAAGGATGACCAGCGCCACCTCTACGAATGGAACATGACTCTCCCCGGCGACATCGTCATGCTGAGCAGCCAGACCATCGAACCTGGCGAAACAGGCTTCAATCCTGTCGATGTCGTGGCCTGCGACATGCTTTTCGGGAAGATCGACACCCCGCGGAAACCTGGTGTCCCCGAGGTGGTTTACCAGCCGAAGACAGGAGATCCCCTGTTGCTCGTCCGCGTCCTCCAGCGTAAGTCGGAGTTCGGCGTGCCGAGGCCGCGCTACGAGCGGACTCTCGCGTTGAACAAGATTTCCATCCCCGCCATCTCCGTCGAGCCGGAATTCCGTGTCCTGCTCTATCCGCACAAGCAGGGCGACCCGCTGCCGAAGACCGAATGGAATGCCGACCGCTCAGCCCTAACCGTCGAGTTCCCCGGCCAAAAGGACTCCTACAGCTTCGCGAAGACCGACGGCGGACGCACTGTCTTCACGCAGGAGCGCGGCGGCAAGCTTGTCACCTCCAGCGGTGCCAGGCCTCCGCAGCCTGTCCTCGAACTCCGCGGCCGCACCTTCGACGCCTATGCCGACCGATACACCCGCCACGCTGGCGATGTGCCCGAATTCCTGGTGGCGAATCCGGTCGATGCGGTTTTCCCGACTCCTCCGCTCGGCTCCGAGATTCACTACACGCTCGACGGCTCCGAGCCAACCCTGCGATCCGCCCGCTACGACGCTCCGATCAATATCTCCGGTGCCGCGAAGCTGCGCGCCCGGACATTCGTCAGCGGCTGGCCGTTCGGCCCGGACTCGAGCGAGACCGTGAAGGCGGACTTCCGCCCAGCCGCCCTCGAGCCTGCCGAAACGGTTGACGCCAATGCCTCCAAGCCAGGACTTCTCCTCAAAGTCTACGAGATTTTGACCGTGCCGTATAACGATAAGGGCTTTTTCGACGCCGGCAAAATCATGATGCCCGACCTGCGCAAGGAGAAGCCCGCCAGCGTCCACCTGGTCGAGAACTTCCTCCTCCCGCACCTGAGCCCCGTCACTCCGCAACGCGAGCAACGCAAGGGATTCTTCTCATTCAGAGGACGCTTCAACGCTCCGGCCGACGGCGTTTACGAGTTTGCAGTCGACTCCTGCGGCCCTGTCACGCTCGACATCGGAAAACAAGTCGTAGTCGAGGAGATCGGGCAATACCACCAGAACCAGAAAGTCCGCCGAGGCGAGGTCGCTTTGGCCAAAGGCTGGCACTCCGTCGCCCTCACTGTCTGCGATCCAATCTTCTGGAAGCTCAACACCGACGATCCGATGCCGATCAAGGTGTCCTATCGACTGGACGGCGGCCCGGAGCAGGAGGTCAAAGCCGGACAGCTCTCCTGCGACCCCGGCGGAGAGACCTTGGCGGCGCCGCCGGCCATCTCCACGCAAGAGCCGGTCTCTCTGCTGGTCGAGCCCGGACTGGAAATGGCCGTCTATGACCGCAAAGATATGAAACGCAATCCGGACTACCTCGACATCGACGCGCTCTCCCCGTTCAGCAAGGAGAAGGTGATGGACATCACGCAGAACAACAACGGGAATGTCGTGGAGGTTTACAACGGATATTTCCTCGCCCCCACCACCGGCGTCTACACGTTCGACTCCCCGTCGCGCACCTATTCCTCATACGACAGGAATCAAGTCCGCATCGGGGACGAGGTGGTCGTTCAGCGCGGAGTTCCCGGACGCAACCCGCTCCGCAAGGTCATGCTCAAGGCCGGATACCATCCGATCTCCCTCAGGCTCGGGGCGAGCCGCCCGGAGTTCACAGTCGTCTATCCCGGCGCCCCTAACGAGGTGCGTCTGACCGCAGCCGGATTGTTCCGTCCGGCCCGGGTCGCCATCGCGCCCATCGGCTGCCAGGACTTGCAGAGCCTGTACGAGCTGTTCAAGCCCGCGGAAATCGCGATGGTTCCGCCAGCCGCAGCCGTCGGCGCCGAAATCCGCTACACGCT
>JBAXXX010000153.1:0-5223 GCA_037127695.1 Verrucomicrobiia bacterium
CCGTCGGGCTTTCCAGGGCGGCGGCGCGGCGCTGCCTGCTGACCCTCACCCATCTCGGCTACGCCGAATATGACGGGAAGTTTTTTCGGCTCACCGTCCACGCAATGCGACTGGGCTATGCGTATCTGGCCTCGACGACGAATCCCCAAATTCTCCAGACCTTTGTCGAGCGGCTTTCCGAGGAGACCCACGAATCGAGTTCGTCCGCCATCCTGGACGGAAACGAGATGGTTTATGTCGCACGGGCGGCGGTGAAACGGATTCTCGCCATCAATGTGAATGTGGGAACCCGGCTGCCGCTTTTTTGCACTTCGCTGGGACGGGTATTGCTGGCGGGGCTGGATCCTGAGGATGCAGAGGCCCGCCTGGCGAGCACTCCTCGCACGGAATATACCGAGCATACGATCACCAGCCTTCCTCAGCTGAGGCGGCAGTTGGCGCAGGTGCGCATCAATGGGTATTGCCTGGTGGAGGAGGAGCTTCAGCTTGGGCTGATTTCTCTGGCAGTTCCAGTCTTCAACTCGGACGGCCGAACCGTGGCGTCGATTTGCGTGGGTGCCCGACCGCATCGCATGACCGCTAAGCAGATGCTCAAGGAATACCTGCCCAAGCTGCTCAGGGCGCAGGAGGATCTCAGCAGCTTGATCCAGTAACGATAAGAGCCTGCCTTCTTGAGGGAAGTCCCAAGAACTGGTCTTATCTTACGACCAGTTGCGGCGGCAGTCGAATCGCATTGTCCGAACGGGGATGCGGGAAGAAATTCCTGAAGCGATGATTCCTAGATTCCTGCTCTGCATCCTTCTTGCCTGCGCGGCGCTGCAGGCCGGCCAGCTTTGCCTCCCGGAAATCTTTTCGGACGGGATGGTTCTTCAGGAAGGGAAGCTGGTGATAACATCCGGACCGCTGGCTCAATCCGCCCGCCAAATAGGAGGCTCGATTGCGGTAAGCTTCACCGAAGCCGAAGGCGTGAATGTGCCTGATGGCATCGCTCCCGGACAGTTCGAGGCGTCTGGGGATGCTGGCGAGTTTGTGAAGGTTTCCGGAAAGCTCGACGGGGGAAAGTGGTTTTGTCCTGGCCGGGCCCCGGAGCCGCCAAGGCCGTGCGCTATGCATGGGCTGGCATTCCCCTGGCTAATCTCTACAACGCAGAAAAGCTGCCAGCCTCGCCATTTCAGCTCCCCGTCAGCCCCGGGGAATAAACCGTAAAATTCCCAATTGCTATGACAGGAAATCTCAACCTAAAAACGAAGCGGGGGCCTTTTTCCATGAGGCCAGCGAGAGGCTTTCAGCATCGGCGACTGGGTGCCGAAGGTGTGGCTCCACGGGGACTCCATTCCTTCCAGGCTGAGGTGATCTGACACAAACGCTTGGGCGACCTCGACCGCGTCGGCTCCGCGCCGGTGCTTGAGATGGACGATGTTGCGCTCTGCCGTGCCGGTGTTGCGGACGCTGACAAAACCCGGTCCAAGGATCGAATAAATGCTCTCCAGCGCATGGATCCCGTAGGCCTCCCAGCTCTTCGGCGTCGTGATGCTTGCAAATCGAAGTTCGCCGAGCTCGTTCGTCGAGAGCCGATAGGGCAGGAACTCCTTGGCGTAGCGCATCGCGCTCGACGACATGATCGGCTTTCCAGCAGCCACCCAGTCGGAAAAAATCTGCAGGTCGGGCACGTTGTCGGCAAGCGGCTTGTCGATGAATACCGGCAGACCGGCCTCTACAAACGGACGGGCGCGCTCCACATGCTCGCCCCCAATGTCGGTCGCGATGATCACCGCATCAACCTGCCCGATGACGTCCGTCGGATTTTCAACCACATGGGAAATCCCGGCGCATTTCGCCACATGCCCGGCCGTAAATCCCCCGTTGCCGGTGCAGCAGATGTGCGTCACCGTCGCCCCCGGAATCCTCAGCGTGTCGGCCGGCTCCTTGTTGAGGTAGACGGGAATTCCCGCAAAGGGGCATTCCTTCGTCATCGCCTCAGCTCCATGTGGGCGCATTGCCACGCTTGACTTCCCCCGTGGTTTTTCCGAGACCCTATAGTCATGCCAAGCCGCAAGTCAGAGCTCAGCGGAAGCGGAGTTGCCGCCCTGCGGGAGAGCCTGCTGGTTCTCAGCCGCGCGGGCCGCTGGCCGATGCTCGAGCCATTGCCGGTGACCCGCTTTCTGGGGCGGAGCTTCGGAATTTCGAATGTCAGTGCTTTTCGCGTCCTGAACGAGCTCAGCGATTCCGGAAAACTCTGGCGTGCGGCCAACGGGCGCTATTTTCTGCCGGAGGCCCGCCGGTTGCTGGAGAAGCCGTTGCCGCTCGCCTGCCTTTTCCGCCGCCTCGAGCGGTGGACCGAGGTGGGGCGGGAAACCATGCAGGGAGTTGACGGGGCGTGCGGAGAACTTGGCCGGGCGATGTTGCTGGTGCACGACCGGGTGCTTTTCCGCCAGCCCGATCAGTTGGCTCCAGCCTCGGTGGGCTCGAGCCGCGAGCTCGGCGCGGCGATCCAGGATTTTCTTCTGATTCATTCCGGACGGATCGATGGGATCATCCTGGACGAGCTCTGGCCGGACCGCGTGCTGGCAGGATTTCGGGATCGTCTCCGGTCGGGCGTGGTCCTTTATCGCCGCACGAAGCTCCCGTTCCTTGGCTGCGTCTGCGGCGACGTAAAGGCCGCCGCGAGGCTCGTGGTGGAGCATGCGCTGAAATCGGGATTCCAGGGCCTGGCCCTCCTGATGCCGGCCGGACGGTATCAGCCGTCCGATGAGATGGCTGCCGCTCTCCTGGTGGCTGCGGCCGGACATTTCCCCAAGCCTCCCGTCTTCACGATCCGCTCCGGCAAGGATTGCCTCCGCCTGGCCGCGTTCCTTAAGAAGCAGCGGAAGAGGCTGCTCGTGGCCGGAACCGAGGATAACGCGACAGCGGCCGCTCTCGGGGCAATGCGCGATGCGGGGATCGATGTGCCAGGCCGCGTGGGGCTTCTGAGCACGATGGGCAGCCGGATCGCGAGGGACCAGGAGATCACCGTCGCGGGGTTCAACTTCCGGCAGATGGGCGAGGAGGCCGCCAGAATGGCCGTGGGCGGGCCCCTGCGCCATGCCGCGCTTCCCGCGGCCCTCATCCCCGGCGCCACGACCTGAAGCGCTCGCGGGGTTCGAAAAAATCGCATTGACGTAACAGATCCGGTTTGTTACATCCTGCCCATGCCAAGACCAATCAGCAAGCTCGCCCCCGACTGGTGGGACTACACGACGCTCGAGCCCGATGTGCTCGCCGATGCCGCGCGCATTGACGAAAAGAAACTCAAGGGCCTTTCCCGGCGCGGGTTCACGATCCATTTTTACGATACCATCCAGGAATTCTACGCGGCCGAGGCGCTGGAATACATCGATGCGTGGCGGCAGAGCACGCCGGATAATCCCGCCGGCATCTGCGGCCCGATCGGGCCGACCGAGCAGCTTCCGATTGTCGCGCGAATGGTCAACGCGCTCGGGGTCAACCTCAAAAAGCATGAGGCGCATTTTTGGGGGATGGACGAGTGGGTCATCGACGGAAAAGCGGTGGATACCACGCACCCGCTCTCGTTCGCCAAAGCCGACAGGGACCTCCTTTTCAGCCGCATCGAAAAAGGCCTGCGGATTCCGGAGGGGAACCTGCATTTCCCGAGCGGCGACCTGGCTGCCTACAGCGACAGCTACGATGGCATCCGCTGCGTGGTCATGCAGGGTGGCCAGGGCGAGATCAAGCACTGGGCGTTCAATGACCCGCTGCCCCGTGCCGGAAAGTACAAGGCGGCCCCGCCGACCCCCGCAGAATACCGCAAGCTCGGAACGCGGGTCGTGAAGCTGCACCCGGTGACGATCGTGCAGAATGCGCGCACGAGCGGCGGCGGCAATGTGGCGCTGGTTCCGACTGCGGCCGCGACCGTCGGCCCCCGGGAAACCTGGAAGGCCGAGAAAGTCTCGATCTGGCATCCCGGCCACCATGACAATCCCTTTGGCCTTCGCCTCAGCGCACTGATGATCTCGAAGCGGATCCCGGATTCCAGCGTGCCGATGTCGCTGCTCGCCGACCATCCGAACGTCCACTTCCACTACCTCCGATCCGGGATCGGCACCGTGGAGGTGCAGATGCACTGAAAGGAAGTCCTCACCGCGAAAGAAAAAGAGCGAGGGGGAGCGAGGCGGCCGCAAAAATCGTGCTGAGCACAATCGATCTGCTGGCGAGCGGTTCGTCTCCACCCATCTGCCGAACCATGACAAACGACACCGCAGCGGTCGGGCAGGCCGCGAGGACCAGGGCGATTTTCAAGTCATCGCCCACGATGCCAAAGAGCGGGGAAAGAAAATAAACGAGCAAAGGGGAAAAAAGGTTTTTGAGCAGGGCCGCTGCCAGAATTCCGCCGAGCCGGTCTCCCAGTTTCGCATGGGCGATGGAGCCGCCGATGCAGAGAAGGGCAATGGGAACGGCCGCTCCGCCGAGGGACTCGAGCGTGCGATCCAAAAAAACCGGCAGCCGGGTTGCGGTGAATGCCAGGGGAGTCCCCGCCATGCCGGCCAGAAGCAATGGGTTCGTGAAGATCGAGCGGAGAACCGTTCGCAGCGGATTCTGTGAGCGCTGCCCGCTGCTGAGAAGGACGACCGAAAGAGCATTGTAAACGGCCATCAGGAAAGCCATGGCGATGACGGCTGTTGCAAAGGCCTCCTTTTTTCCTGGCAGCCCCTCAAAGGAGTAGGCAAGCACAGGGATCCCGATATAGGCAAGGTTCCCTCGGAACGCGGATTGCGAGAGGGTTCCCCTCGAGGATTGCGGCAGGCGCAGCAGGCGGGCGCTCGTCCATCCCGCCGCCGCGATGAGGAGCGTGCCAACAACCAGCAAGCCCAAAAGGGAAAATGTCGCGGGCCCCGGCTTGTCGGCATGGGCGACGGAGCGAAACAAAAGCGCAGGAAGGGCCACCCAAAAAACCAGCTTGTTCAGGTCGCCCATAAACTCCCGCCCGAGAAAACGCAGGTGGGCCAGAAAAAGCCCGATCAGCACGAGCAGCAGGATGGGAGCAAGGATCTGAATCATTCCGATGCAGGAAACATCAGGCCTTCGGAATGGGGCGTCAATCCCACATAGTCTGGTATGGTGATATAACCAGTTTCTCCGCTTCCTTCCGTTGGGCAAAGCGGACTTGATCTGCTAGCAGCCTGTCGGACTGAAAACCGAGCGGCAAAAGCCGCCGTTTTGTGATTT
>JBAXXX010000154.1:0-5194 GCA_037127695.1 Verrucomicrobiia bacterium
TGCCGCCGCCGGCGAGCGTGCCGCCGCTTGACCGGCCGCCGCGCGCGCCGGAGATCGTCCTCATCGGAGTCTCGACCGGCGGACCGCGCGCGCTTCTCGACGTCATCCCCCAGCTTCCCGCCGACTTCCCGATCCCCCTGCTGGTCGTCCAGCACATGCCGCCGATTTTCACCAAGTCCCTTGCCGAGCAGATCGACAGGATCTCTCCGCTTCACGTGGAGGAGGCGGGCGACGACATCACGATCCGCGCCGGGACGGTTCTCATCGCGCCGGGGGGAAGGCACCTCAAAATCCGGCGGGCCCCCGATGGTTCGCTCCATACGCGCCTCACCGACGACCCGCCCCTCAACTCCTGCCGCCCGGCGGTGGATGCGCTCTTCCAGTCGGCCTCCGAGTGCCGCCTCCGCGGGGCCATCGCCGTCATCCTCACCGGCATGGGGGAGGACGGAGCAAACGGGGTCGCCACGCTCAAAAACGCCCTGCCCACGTGGTGCCTTTCGCAGGATGCTGCGTCCTGCGTCGTTTACGGCATGCCAATGGCTGTCGAACGGCGAGGCCTCAGCAACGAGGTGCTTCCTCTCGTCGCAATCGCCCGCCGCCTTGGAGAGCTCGCCAGACGATAATCCGCGCCATGCTGGAGCTGACAAAAAACCCTGCCGAATTTGCCCAGCTGCGAGCGTTCGTCCTCGAAGCCTGCTGCATTGCCCTGGGCGAGGATAAGGCATATCTTTTCGAGTCTCGCCTCGGCCCGATCGTCACCCAGTCCGGCGCCTCCTCGGTCCAGGAGTTCATCACCATGGCCCGATCGGACCTCTCCGGCCGGCTCCGCGACAAAATCGTGGATGCCATGACGACCCACGAAACCTATTGGTTCCGCGACGAAAAGCCCTGGAATGCCCTCCTGCTCTCGGTCCTCCCAGCCATGGCAAAGTCCGCGCAGGCATCCGGAAAATTTCGCGTCCGATTTCTCTGCGCGGCGTGTTCGAGCGGCCAGGAGCCGTATTCTCTGGCCATGGCGATCGACCGCCTCTCGAAGGAGGGCAAGCTCTCCGGCCTCGACCCCTCGCGCTTTGAAATCCTCGGCGTGGATGTCTCTGCGGGCACGCTCATGCTCGCCGCCAACGCCCGGTATAACCAGATCGAAATCTCCCGCGGCCTCCACTCCGACTGGCGGGCGGATTACTTCACCCCCGCGCCGAACAATACCTGGACCGTGGTCGATCGCGTCCGCAAATGCGTCACGTTCAGACGATTCAACCTCCAGGATAACCTCTCGGCCCTCGGAGTGTTCGACTTTGTCTTCTGCCGGAATGTCGCGATTTACTTTGGCGAGGAATTCAAGACCAACCTCTTCAACCGCATCGCCGAGATCCTCACACCGGACGGCATCCTCCTCCTCGGAGCCACCGAATCCCTCTTCAACCACCGCCACATCTTCCAGCCGGAAATGATCGATGGCGCCGTCTTCCATAAAAAAACCTCGCCGGCCAAAGCTCCATGAAAATTCTCATTGTTGATGATTCCGCGCTCATCCGCCGGCTCATTGAATCGGCCGCGTCCGTGCTCGGCCGGGAATGCGTTGGCGTTCCGGACGGGATCAAAGCCCTCGAGGCGCTCGAGGCGGCACCGGACGGCTTTGCGATGGTCTGCCTCGACTGGACCATGCCAAAAATGGATGGCTTGGAATGTCTGACAGCGATCCGCGCCGACCCGCGCTGGCACGCAATGCCCGTCCTCATGGTCACCTCGGTGAGCAGCTGCGACTCGATCCTTATCGCGCTCAAAGCGGGTGCCACCGGCTACCTCACCAAGCCGTTCACCGAGCCGGACCTTCTCGCCAAGCTCATGGACTGCCTGGGCATGGGCTTGGACTGATACGAATGGCGCTGGAGCGGTCTGGGATGTAGAAGCGGCACCCTGCCGCTTGGATTTCTCCGGGCGCGGGCCATTCTGGACTGGTCCCGGCTCAGGCGGCAGCAAGCCCCTCTTCAAAAACCACTTCCATCTGCCGGTCCATCCCGACAGAAAGCAGGGTCAAATAAACTGCTCTCCGGGCGACCTTCGTCCGCACCGGCACACCCCGAAGCTTCATCTGCTTCAGCACCGTCACAAGAAGGTTTAACCCCTGGGAGTCAACCACCGCAGCCGCCGATAAATCCAGCTCGAGCAGCCCGATGGCGGCAAGCTTCACCCCGTCGCTCTCCATCGCCTTGAGAAGATCCCGCTGCACCGCAGCAACCGTCGTGCTCTTCCAATCCCCCGCCGCGCGGATCTTTAGCCCGCAGCCTGCAGCGTCATACGATGCCTCGAGCGTCTCAAATCGCAGATTAAAGGAACTTTTCATTGATTGTGCCCGCCCGCGTTGGCAGGCGGTTGACTTTCGCAAGGTTTTCTCATGTGATGGGGCTGGAGCCAACTCCCGATATCTTCCCACAGAATAATGTCAATCCCCAATTCCAACGGACGCATCCTGCTCGTTGATGACGATCCGATCAGCCTCGCTCAGGTCGAGGTTCTTGCGTGCGTCGAGGGGTTCGAAATCCAGGCGGTCATGGATCCCCGTGAAGCCCTCCGCCTGATCACGGCCAGCCCGGATTCTTTCGATACCGTCCTCACGGATTTCATGATGCCGGAAATCAACGGCCTTGAGCTCATGGAAAAGATCCAACAGTTCGACCCCACGCTTTCGACCGTCATCATCACGAGCGATACCCAGAGGGGAACGATTTCCGCATCGATCAAGGGTGGAGCCGTGGATTTTCTGGAGAAGCCGGTCAACCGGCTGCACATCCGCGATTCGCTGAAGCGGTCTGTCGCGCACACCATCAGCCAGCGGAACCTGCGGGATTCGACCGCGCGGCTCAGCTCGGTCATCGACCTCCAGCAGCGCCTCTCGCCCGCGTTCTCACAAGAATCTCCGCAAGGCATTCGCTGCTCGCTGGACAGGTGCTTTCTCCCGCTGCATGAGACCGGGGGAGATTTCATCAGCATCTTTCATGACGGCCGGTCGAAGGCGGCGATCGCGATCGGAGATATCTCGGGGCACGGGGTCCTCGAAGGCTTCGTCGCCTCCTACTTCCAAGGGCTTGTCAAAGGGATGCAAACCCTGGGAGCCCCGGCAGCCAAAATTGCCGAGGAATGCAACCAGCTGCTCATGAGCAACTGGAACTCCCGGAACATGGCCGAGGTCTCCACCTCGCTCAGCGCGGCATTTGTCACGATCGACCTCGATTCCATGACCCTCCACGCATCAAACTTCGGCTGCCCGGCACCCATCCTGTTTTGGGAGGGTGCCGCCCCGCAACCTCTTGCCTCATCCGGTTCACCGCTCGGGTGGTTTGACGTCCCATCGGGCACCTGCGAGACCGTTTCTGTGCCGCAATCCGCCTCCTGCTTCCTCTGGAGCGACGGGCTTTCGGACGCGGCAGATCAGCTCGGCGTCTCCCCGTTTGCTCTCGCGGCCCGAGTTCTCATCGAGCGCTCCCACCCGGACCCGGCGCTGGCCCCCGATGACATCCTCGTCGCCCGCCTCGACTGGCATCCGTCCGACCTGCCTCGTCCCAGAACGTTTCCCATCCTGCACGAATCCCTCCCCGGAGACTCGGCAGGGGATGTGGATGCCCTCGAGGCCAGGATGAAAGCGAGCATCCTCCTCGCCATCGCCGGCATCGCTGCAGACCTCGTGGATCAAATCGCCCTCTGCGTGCGCGAGGCCGTCCTCAACGCTCTCAACCACGGATGCCTAGGCAACCACGAGCTCAACGCATCCCTCCTGATTGAGTTCCTCCCTGGCCCCTGCCCTGCCACCAGCCTTCTGCGGACCACAGTTGCCTCCAGCCTTCTCAGAGCCACCGTCAGCGACCCGGGCCCCGGGTTCTCCAGCGCCCCGGATCATGTCCCAAACTTCGAGGTGGATGACCACATCTCCCTCGGCCTCCAAGTGATCCGCGCGCTGGCCACCGACACCCGATTCTCCCGGGCCGGGGCAACCATCGAGATGGACTTCCTTTTCCCCGCTCAGCCCGACAATTCCTAACAGGATGATCAGCTCAACTCCCTGCACGATCAAAGTGCGACAAGGCCGCCAACGATGCGAATCCTGATTGCCGAAGACGACCCGTTCTCGCTCTCCATGCTGGCGGCCGTCCTGAAAAGACACGGGCATGAAGTGGTGGAGACCGTCGATGGGGCGGCGGCGCTGGCGGCGATGCAGGCGCCCGGCGCGCCTGCCTTGGCGATCCTCGACTGGATGATGCCGGAAATGGACGGGCCAGAGGTCGTCCGCCGGATCCGCGCCCTGCCGACCGACCGGCCGCCGTATCTCATCATGCTCACGTGCAGGATCGCCAAGTCCGACATCATCGCAGGGCTCGAGGCCGGAGCCAATGAATACCTCGCCAAGCCATTCGATGCGGGCGAGCTGACCGCCCGCGTGGATGTCGGCCGGCAGATGGTTGAGATGCAGGCGGCCAAGGCGGAGATCAATGGCCTCCGCCAGCGCCTTTCGATGAGCGAGCAGGATGAGCGGCGCCGGATTGCCGCTTCGCTTCACGATTGCACCGTCCAAGACCTCGTGGCCATCCAGCTCAATCTCAACCGCGCCTTCAAAATGCTCGGAGATACCCAGCCGGCCGTGCGGGAAATCCTCGGCGATTGCGCGGCTCTCGCGGAAAGCAATGCCGGCGAGCTCCGATCCCTCGCCTACGACCTCCACGCCCCGTGGCTCCAGCACGGCGGGCTGCTCTCAGGCATCCAGGAATACGCCCGCCAATTTTCCATCCGCACCGGGATCTCGGTATCGTTCGACGCGCCGCCTGCGATCCCACGACTGCTAGAGATGAATGAGATCGCGCTCTACCGGGTCATGCAGGAAAGCCTGATGAATGTCCACCGGCACAGCGGGGCGAACCGGGCATGGATTTCCATTTCCATTTCAAACAACCGCCTGCACATGGAAATCCGGGACGGGGGGGGGGAAGCCCCCGACTCGTTCGAGCCGCCGCCGGGCAGCGCAAGCGGAGTCGGAATCCTTAGCATGCACGAACGGATGAAGGCCATCGGCGGCAGCCTGCAAATCTGCCGGACTCCCGAAGGGGCCTCCTCGCTCGCCATTCTTCCCCTGGCAGAGAATAAATGATCAAGGCGCTCCATATCCTTCTGGCCGATGATCACGAGCTGATTCTTTCGGGGCTGA
>JBAXXX010000155.1:0-5067 GCA_037127695.1 Verrucomicrobiia bacterium
AGGTTGGACTCGGTGAGCGGACCGCTCAAATCGGGTGATTGGCGGCGCAGCAGGCCACCGAGAAGGATCAGGTCCACCCCCTCGCTGAACTGGAGTGCCGAGGCAATGGGGAGCGAGGTTGTGATGACGGTCAATCCTGTGCTCCCGCGCAGATGCTCGGCCAGTGCCAGGGTGGTCGTGCCGGAATCGACCAGAATCGTTTTTGCCCGGCCCAGCTCGGCAAATGCCGCCGCGGCGATCGCCCGCTTGGCGGCACGGTGGGCCATCGACCGCTCCAGAAATCCGAACTCAAAGGCCACGCGCTCGGCCAGGGCCGCGCCGCCGTGCGTGCGCAGGACGTGCCCGGAGTTTTCGAGGGTGTGAAGATCCCGGCGGATGGTCATATCGCTGACTGCGAACTTCAGACAGAGCTCCTCCACCGAGCAGTGCCCCTTCTTGCGGAGGGATTGGAGGATTTGAGAATGACGCGGAATCATGGGGCTGGACAGGCAGGTTTTTCTGTGTTTGATTCTGTTCGCTTTGAACACATCTGATTCTCCGCCCCCTGTCAACGGCAAATCAAATTGCCCCCCGGCTTCCGGGCTTTTCGCGGCGGCTGCGGCGGCGGACATTACGCCCGCAAGCTCGCAGTTTCTGTGGGGCTATCCTCACGTGGCGCGCATGAGCACAGGGGTCCACGACCCGCTGCTGGCCTCGGCGCTCTACCTTGGCGATGGCGCTACCGAACTCCTTTTCGTCGGGTGCGATGTGCTCGTTGTTTCCAACGCCATCGCATCGCGCGCCCGCCGGCGCATCGAGGCGGTCACCGGCGTGCCCGCCTCCCACATAGTGGTCAGTGCGACCCATACGCACTCGGGTCCGAAGACGGCAAACACGCTTGGCCAGGAGGCCGATCCGGTCGTCCCCATGGCCGATGAGGCGTATCTCCAAAAACTGGAGGACGGCATCGTGGAGGCTGCTTCGCAGGCCTGGCGCGGTCGGGTCCCCGCCGAAGCCGGCTTCGCGATGGCGGACGGGCGCGGGGTGGGCACCAACCGCCACGACCCCGACGGCCCATGCGACCTGCGCGTGCCGGTGCTGATGGTTCGGGCGCTGGATGACATGCGCCCCCTTGGGCTGATGCTGACCGTCTGCATGCACCCGACAGTCCTGCACGAGGATTCGACGCTCATCAGCGCGGATTTTCCCGGATTCGCCAGGCAAGACCTACAGAGGTCGTTCCCGGGATGCCCGGTCATTTACCACATGGGGCCATCCGGCAACCAGAGCCCGCGTCACGTGACGCGGGCCAACACGTTTGAAGAGGCCGGCAGGCTCGGGGAGATTCTCGGCAGCGCCGTGCGATCCGCGCTCGAGAACGTCCGCTTTACCAGCAGCGTGCCTCTGGTCTGCCTGACCGCCGAAGTCGCCCTGTCGGCGCGCACATTTCCTTCCTCCGCCGAAGCCGCCACCGCCCTTGCCGCCTCGCACGCACGGCTCGAGGCGTTGCGGCAAGCCGGTGCGCCCCGCGCCGAAGTCCGCACGGCGGAATGCGATTGGTTCGGTGCCGAGAAGACGCTCGTGCTGGCCCGGGCGGCCGAGAGTGGGGGAGTGCAGGAGGCGCTCGCCGTCATTCTGCCCGCGAAAATTCAGGTGATCGGGATCGGTCCATGCACCTATGTCGCCTGGCCGGGAGAGATGTTTGTCGAATTTGGTCTGGAGGTCGCGCGCCACCGTCCCGGCACGCATGTGATTTCGTTGGCCAATGGCACATTGCACGGCTATCTGGTGACGCAGGAGGCGGTCGAGCGGGGCTCCTACGAAGCAGGCAATGCGTTGCTGTCCAGCCCAGCCTCCGGAGAGCAGCTCGTCCGCGCCACCCTGGAGCTGCTCGACCGTCTGCCATCCCCTGAGGAGCGCATGCCAATACACCCAATACTGTTCACTTAGTAGGAAAAAATTGATCCACAGATGCACGCAGATTTTCTCAGATTAACACTTAACAAGCTGATAGTGAGTATAATGCTCTATTAGTAATCTGTGCGAATCTGCGTTAATCTGCGGATAAAACCTTCTTAAGTAAACGGTATTGGCCAATACGCCCATGAACACCTGCAATCCCACAGAGCCTTCCGATCCCGGGAGCAGTCCCGAAGCGAAGACCTATCATTGTGGCACATTGAGCTATACCAAAAAGGGGCTGTTCATGCTCGTTGGCTGGCTGCTGTGGGGCGACTTCTGCTTCACGCTCATGGAGACGGTTGTGCCGGTAAATATTCGGTGAACCCCGTGCGGGTTCACCCGGCGAGGATGGCGCGGAAGTTTTTTTGGAGGGGGTAGATCAGGATGCTTTTGAGGGGCAGGATGCGCTGGTGGTTCTTTTCGAGTTTGCCGCGACCTTTGGTGGTGCCGACGTCGATCCAGTTGGCGGCGCGGTAGCAGGCTCCGGTGAACCGCTCCAGTTCCACAAAGGTTTCCAGAAGGACGGGGCTGTAGCCGTAGCGGGAGAGCCAGTCGGCGGCGATGCGCCGGGAGACGAGGGAGAGCAGGCGGGATGCGAGGTTGGGAGTCCGCACCCACGGTGGGATCAAAAAGCGGTTGTTGTTGACGACGAGATTGAGCCGGGCGCGACGCGAGGAGTCGGACCAACCGATGAAGCGATCCCGTCCGGCGACGAGCCAGGCGCTGGCTCCGAAGCCCAAGGCACCGACGACCTCGCCGCCGCTGCGCGCGAGGTAGCGCAGTTGTGCGCCAGCCATAGAGCCTGCCCCCAGGTAATGATGGGCCTCCAGGAGTCGGTGGTAGATGGCGCGGTCGGCCTGGGTTTTCACAACGTCGAGGCGGACATGGCGGAGTTGCTCCGCGCTCATGGTCATGAGGCTTTGCGGCAGGGGCAGGAGCATCCCGGCATCGGGTTTCTTGCGGCGCCCTGGAGCTGGTCGGACCGGCGCTGGCAGCGCGATGAGCCCGGCGCGGTGCATGCGCAGCAGCGCGACCTTGCAGCTCATGGTTTTGAGTTTTCCCGCGGCATTGATCCAGCCGAACTCCTGGCAGACCCGGCGGGCAAGATGTTCGCGGCAGAGCGTTTTCTCAGAGAGCCAGGCGCGGATGGTTTCCAGTTCTTGCTCCGTGAAGTCGCGCCCGCTAAATCGCAGGCGCACCGGAGCCCGATCCGAACTCATGGCGATGGCCCCTGGTGCTGACACTTCTGGAGAGTGCCATCTTCGCGGGCATTCTCCGAGGAGGAAAAATTCCACGGCAGCCAGGGCTCGATATCCGCAGGTGCCCGCGAACCGTTGTCGGCGCAGGCCTGGAGATAGGCCGTGAGATATTTGCGCGGATCGACTTGGTGCAGGAGCAGGGTTTGGAAGAGGCTCATGAGCATCGCCATCAGCTCCCCGCTCCACTTCGCCCCGCTGCCGTAGAAGTTCTTCCGGGCGATGGCGGCCGGGCGCACGGCGCGTTCGGCCCCGTTGTTGTCCATGGGGATTTGCGGATGGTCCACAAAGAGCGTGAGCCCGTGCCAGTGCGCTTCGAGGCTTTGGAGGACCTTGCGGCGGGGGATACGAAGATCCTTGCCTTCGAGGTCCTCGCGCCGGGTGGCGGCCATTTTTTCCACGGCCTCGCGCAGGCGTTTGTCGGCCTCCTGATATTCGGGGGTTTTCATGCGCCCGGCATCGAGTTCCACAAACGGGGCGGGCAGCGCACGCGTCGGATTGAGCACACACCCGAGGGTCAGCCGCGCCTTGTTGAGCGAGTAAAACTCGCCGATGCGAGCCACCCAGAGGTCGGCCCAGGCGCGGTCTTTTTCTTCGCTGCGCGCTTCCAAAAAATCGCGCCGCACATGCGCCCAGCAGTAGGCCAGATCGAGCAGGACTTTCAAAAAGCCATAGCCGCAGTAGCGATCCGCCATGACTTGCTTGTGCCACGCGTGCGTTTTGTTCTTCTCGTCGTAGCCGAAGTAACCCTTGGGCACCGCGCTCGAGCGCGATGGCGAGAGGAGGTAGAGTCGCGTCATGCCCGTCACCACGACCCAAAGCCACCAGCGGTGACTCTTTTTGCCCTCCGTTTCCACAAAGACCTCCCACCGGCTCTCGTCCATGAGCGCGAGATCCTGCAGGCGCGAGTGGGCTAAAATACCTTCGTAGAGCGGAACAAAAAGCGGCGCGATCCTCTGGAAAACCCCGCAGAGCGTGCCCGGGCTCAGCGGCATGCCTTCGCCTGCAATCATGCGCCCGAGCCGGTGCGCGGGCATCCCGTGCAGGAACTTCAAGAGCATGGCCTGCACGATGAAGCTGATGCCCAGAAGCCCCTTGGGGATCAGCGATGCGGGCACCGGAGCGCACACGATGTCCGGCCGGCCATCCTGGCAGCCGCACCCCTGCGGACGCCGGAACTTCGGGCGCTTGGTGCGCGTGCGGACCAGCCGAACCTGCCAGTCGATTTCTTCACGAACCTCCGGCTCGCCCATGGGCACCCACGGTTTGTTGCAATGGGCACAGAAGGTTTGAGCGGCAGGCGGGAGGACTTCCACCTCAACCACCGGCAGCTCTTTGCGCATCTTGCGCCCATGGCCCGCCGCCCCCTGCTGTTGGCCGCGCTTGCGCTTGGGCCCGATCAGCGGGAACTCGATGCCCGCTCCCCTGCCACGCTCGCTTTTGCGCCCGAAGAGCCGGCGTTGGAGTTCAAACACCTTGCTTTTGAGAGCCTCGATTTGCCCGTCCTTTTCCAGGAGGCGCTCCGCCGCCTTCCCGTGCATCGCCTTGTAATAATGCGCATCCTTCCGGTCCGTGATCGCCCGCGCCCGCCAGGCCCCGCATTCCTCTCGCAGTCGGACATTTTCGCAAAGCAACCTCGCCACACAGGCCGGCGAAAACTCTCCCCGCGTCGGTTCCTCCGTGTGCGAGATTTCTGCCAGTGGCGGTTCGGTGGGCGGCATTCGCTTCGCACCATAGCGAAGGGATTTTAGTGTGTCCCGAAAAAAATCACTTCACCCCAAACTTTTTTTCATACGGGGTTCACCGAATATTTACAAACATCCTGATGGGGATCGGCATTGCGTTCGTCGGCATCATGGCCGTCCCAATG
>JBAXXX010000156.1:0-4944 GCA_037127695.1 Verrucomicrobiia bacterium
TGGTGGGACATAACGATCAAACCGTCAACGGTATATTAGTATCTTCCCTCTCCCTGAGCTTCATCTTGCTGAAAACCTGGAGGAACAACAGAAAAATTGCAGGAACGTCGGCAACCGTGTTTAGTGTTGATCCTGATGTCATTCCTGAGGCTGTTGAGCACCGATTTTGATGGGACGTTGATTGTGCATCCGTCCGATGGCCGCTGTGCGTCTGCGTTTGCGGAGGTGCTCAGGCGGCATCGGGCCGCCGGCGGGGTTTGGGCGGTGAATACCGGAAGGAGCCTTGAGCACGCGGTCGAGGGGCTCGGCCTTTTTTGCCCTCCGGCCGAGCCGGATTTCCTGCTCACCTGCGAGCGCGAAATCTTTTCGAGGGACGACGATGGCACATGGACTCCGCATGCCGAGTGGAACGACCTTTGCACGGTCCGGCACAACGCGCTTTTTGAGGCGGCCGCACCGGTCGTTCGATCGATCTGCCGGCTTGCCGAGCGCTCGCCGGACGTGACGGTGATCGTCGAGGGCGGGCAGCCGGCCGGCCTCGTCACATCGAGCGAGGAAGTGATGGAGGATGTCGTGGCATTTATCGCGCGCGAGAGCGTCGAATATCCGGACTTTTCCTACCAGAGAAATACCGTTTATCTGAGGTTCTGCCACCGGGATTATCACAAGGGGGCCTCGCTCGGGGAGATTTGCCGGATGCTTCAGATCGATCGCACGGCGGTCTTGGCCGCGGGAGATCATTTTAACGACCTCTCGATGCTCGACGGGCGGTTTGCTGCGTTCCCGTGCTGCCCGTCGAACGCGATTCCTGAGGTCAAGCGGACCGTGCTAGCGGCCGGCGGGCATGTCGCGGCGCTCCCGGCAGCCGATGGAATTTCCGAAGCCTGGAATGCCTTTCACCGATGACAACCACCCTGATCAAAAAACTTGCAAAAAAACTCGGTGCGGCCGCCGTCCAGACCTCCCCCGCGCCGGAGTATTTTGGAGATAAATGGTTTGCCAAAACCATGCCCGATGCCGTGATTTTTCCCTCCTCGACCGCCGAGGTTTCCCTGGTCCTGCGCGAGGCGTTTCGGGAGGGAGTTCCTGTGACCCCTCGCGGTGCCGGCCACGGGTATGTCGGCGGCTGCACCCCGATCCGGAAGGGGCTCGTGCTCTCTCTCGACCGCATGACAAAAATCCTTGAAATCCACCCGAAGGATTTTGTTGCGGTCGTCCAGCCGGGCGTGATCACCGGGGATCTGCAGGATGCCGCAAAGGAGAAGAACCTTCTTTACCCGCCGGACCCTGCCAGCCTCAAGGATTGCAGCATCGGCGGGAATATTGCGACGAATGCCGGCGGTCCCCGATGCTTGAAATATGGGGTGACCCGGACATACGTCCTCGGGCTCGAAGTCGTTCTTGCCGACGGGACCGTTGTCCGCTGCGGCGGGCGCACTCACAAGAACAAGACAGGATTTGACCTGGTCGGGCTCTTCTCCGGCTCGGAGGGGCTGCTGGGCATCGTGACCGAAGCGACGCTCAGGCTCGTTCCTCTGCCTCCCGCCCAGGCCACGCTTTCTGCCGGGTTTCCGACGATGGCCGCAGCCGTCGCGGCGATCCAAGCGGTTTTCGCCGCCGGGTTTCTTCCTGCGGCCGTTGAGGTCGCCGACAAGTTCACCCTCGACGCGGCCCGCGCCTACGCGCCTGGCGCGCAGTTCCCCCCAGGAAATGCGCAGGTGATCCTCGAGGTCGACGGACAGCCGGCCAGCGTTCGAGGGGAAGCCCGCTCCCTCGAAAAAATCCTTCTGGCCGCAGGTGCCCTCGAGGTTCAGAAAGCCACGACCCCCGAGGCATGCGCCAAGCTCTGGGGCCTCCGGCGGGTTTACTCGCAATCGCTCAAGGCCACCGGGCTCAAAAAGCTCAATGAGGATATCGTCGTGCCGCGAGGGCGCCTCGTTGACCTCGTGCGCTTCGCCGGGCGCCTTCAAAAGAAATACGGGTTTCCGATCGCGTGCTTCGGCCATGCCGGGGACGGAAACATCCATACGAACATCATGGTTGCTGACCCGGACAATCCCGCCGTTCAAAAAAAGTCACGGGCGGTGCTGGACGAGCTTTTCCGCCAGGTGCTGGCCTGGAACGGATCGATCACCGGCGAGCATGGGATCGGGCTCGCCAAGATGCCGTGGTGGAACCAGGCGGTTCCGGCATCAACCCGGGCCCTTCACAAGACACTCAAGTCGGCCCTCGACCCAACAGGCATCCTCAACCCCGGGAAATTTGTTTAGCCCCTCACAGATCGGCAGTTGGGATCCTTGCCGCAATTCCTCCAAGGCGCCGAACTTTTCTCCCAGCTCCGACGCGCCGTTCGAATATATGTCGGATTTCATTCCCTTTGGGTCTGATACCCCGAAGCTTCCTTCGGCTTTGCGGTTGGCGGGACGACCTCCGTGGATAGCAACGGAACGGACAGGGCCGGTCCCTCCAAATCCCTCGGGGCTTGCCCCGAGGTTCTTTACGGTGTCGGATTTAATGGTTGACCCACCTCGTCGGCTTGCTATCTATTATTCAAATTTCGCGGGTATAGCTTAGTGGTAAAGTTCCTGCCTTCCAAGCAGGCCATGCGGGTTCGATTCCCGCTACCCGCTCCCCCTTTCTTTACAAAGCCTTTATCAGTAATATCCTGTGGGTTTTCTTCTTCCGGGGACTGCTAAAAAATCCGCCTCAAACTGCTAAAAACCGGCCCAGAAGTCACGGAAATCTGCCCATGTTTTCCGATGTTCTTTTTCTGTGATACGTCAGGGTTCTTATTCCCAAAGGCAAGATCCGGCCGGCCAATCTTCTTGTTCGGGCTGCCCTCCTCGGCAAGTGCCGCGCTCTGCAATGCTGCGATCTCGTTGAAATCCACAAGGCCCGAGTTCTCCAGCTCGGCCATCAGCGCGTCAATCTCGGCATCGTAGGCCTCCGCGTCGTTCGGGCGGGCGGTGAGGCTATTGGGATCCTCCGGGTTGAACTCCCCGTTGTTGTCCGTGGCGGATTTGATTTGGGTTGGGTCAACTGCAGCCGCTACAAACATGTCGCCATATTTTGCTATGGCTCCGTCGTGGAAGTCTCCAAATGAGATTGACACGCTTGCTGCATTCCTCTACGAACCCGCGAGGGAACCTCTGATTGAGGGGGAAAATTGATGGGCAAGCGCCTGCGACTCCTGAAAAGCGATTTCCTATCAGCCAGCCATGCTTTCCATGATGTCATCTTTCCCGATTGCTGATCCGATCCCGTTGCCGGCGCCTGTCTGGCTGTTCAAGTTTTTGCACGACCTCACCCTCAGCCTGCACTTCGTCTTTCTTTACCTGATGCTCGGCGGGCTGATGCTGGCGTTTTTCTGGAATCTCATCGGCCACTTGACCAAGTCCCCGAATTGCATCGCCGCGTCCGGGGTGGTCATCAACCGGGTGCCGATCGTCATGACGTTCGTGATCAACCTGGGCGTGCCGCCGCTGCTGTTCTCTCAGCTGCTCTACGGGCAGGCTCTTTACACGAGCAGCATTCTGATTGGAGTTTACTGGATCAGCGTCATTTTCTCGATCATCGCCGCTTATGGCCTGCTCTATGTGGGAGGCTCCCGGTCCGTGGCGAAAAAGGCGTGGTGGGGCTGGGCCCTCCTCTCTCTCGTCCTTCTGCTGTATGTCGGGAAAATCTATTCCACCAACATGACGCTCATGTTGCGCCCGGAGGTCTGGCCCGGGATGTATGCGGCCACGGCGCTGGGGATTTATTTTCCTCCCTTCGATCCGACGCGCACGCCCCGCTATGTGATGATGATGGTCGCCGCGCTGGGCTTTGGGTCGTTGGGAACAACGTTTTACTCTGGCAAGCAGGTCTTGAGCGAAGAGGTGAAAGGATTCTTGCGCGTGTGGGGAGGGCGGGTTGCGCTGGTTGCCCTGCTGGCCCTCGGGGGGATCGGGTTTTGGAATTACCGGGCGCAGCCGGATTTCGTGAAAGAAGGCCTGATGGCCTCCCCGCTCTACACCCCCTGTTTTGCCCTCTGGTTTGCCGGGCTGGGCTTGAGCGTGGCATTTGCGTTTTTGATTCAGGCAAAACCTAAGGCTCTTCCTGCTGTCACCGCCTACGGAGCGGCCTTGTCTTCGATTCTGGCTATCGGAGCCCTGGTCGTCCTGCGCGGCGGCGTAAGAGATATCACCTTGGCGCACAAGGGGCTGAATGTTTGGCAGAGCGCCGTGAACACGAACTGGCTCGTCGTGGGGCTGTTTATCGCTTCCTTGCTGGCTGGCGTGCTCGGGCTTTTGTGGCTGCTGCTGGTCGTCCGCAGCGCAAAACCGGCAGAAGAAAATTATGTCTAAGGAATCACCCAACCAACCTGAATGCCCCCTTGGCGGGGCCGATGGCGACGAAGACGATGGCCCGCTCGATCGCCGGGGCTTTTTGAAATTGGCGGCAGGGGTCATTGCCGCCGGCTATGCCGGGGCGATCGGCTATCCCGTTTACCGCTACATCGCCTCGCCCGTCGAGCAGGCTGCCATGGCCGCGGCCGTCACGGAAGTCACTCTGGATAACGCATTGAGCCTGCCCTTGAACTCTTCGCTGATCTTTAAATTCGGCACGACCCCCGCGCTCTTGATCCATCACGCGGATGCCACGTTTACAGCCCTGGCGGCTGTCTGCACGCACCTCGGATGCACGGTGAATTACAACCCCGATAAAAAGGTCATCTTTTGTCCGTGCCATGGCGGAATCTATAATGCCGAGACCGGAGCAAACATTTCCGGCCCTCCTCCCAAACCCTTAAAGCAATATCAAGTCACCATTTCCGATGGAAAAGTTGTCATCAGCCGGGCGTAAGGCGCCAGAAACCAGGCTGCCTCTCGGGGCGGCCGTCTACCAGTGGGTCGATGAGCGGCTCGGGATTTCCGATGTCGTGAAATTGGCCACCAAAAAACG
>JBAXXX010000157.1:0-4903 GCA_037127695.1 Verrucomicrobiia bacterium
GATGGATTCGGCGCGACGGCAGACGCATTCCGCTCCTACCTCGCCGACTACGTCGCCCTCCCCCGCTGCTGGCAATCCTCCGCCGGGCGGCCCATCCGATCCCACGTCTGCCTCTATGCCGTCGCCGTCCTCATGCGACACGGGCGGATGACAGAAGAGCAAGCCTGGGCGACCCAGCACGGCTACGCCCGACACCTCCTCCTCGCCCTCGCAGAAGCCGGCGGCAATGAGATCCCACTCATGTCCGCAGAAGAAGAAGCAGCCCTCGCCGAAGCCGGCCACACACTATGAAAGAAGCCCTCGAATTTACCCTCGGCACGAACAACGCCGCCTTCAAGAGCGGCCTCAACGCCGCCAAGTCCAGCGTCTCAGCTTTCAAGGGCGAGGTCACCGGCATGCTTACCGGCATGTTTGCCGGAATAGGAATAGAGTCTCTTATCGCGGATTTCGCCAGAATCCAGGACATCGCCGAGATGTTTGGCTCGACCGCCGAGGCAGTCCAGCGCGTCAAAGGTGCGGCGGAACAAGCGGGAACGAGCATCGAGGCCATCGCCAAAGAGATGGCAAAGCTCCGCGCTGACGGAGGAGATGGTCTCGCCAAGCTTGGGATTGACGCAGAAAAATTCGCCAATGCCGGCATGGATGGCCAGCTCCTCATGGTATCGCAGGCGCTTGACGGGATCACTGATCCCCAGCAGAGAGTCAACATCGCTCTGGAAGTATTCGGAGCAAAAGGAAAAGAGCTCCTCCCTCTGCTCACTCAAGGCTACGACACGCTCAAAGCCAGCATGGATTCCACAGCGGTAGCCAGCAACGCTACGGTGGCGGCCCTCGACGCCGCAGATGGAAAAATCCGCGCCCTAACCAACCAGGTCAAAGTCTTCGGAGCCGAAGCCATAGGAGGTCTCGTCACATGGGTCGAGCGCCTCTCCGCAGCAGGCCTCCTCGCCTACACCTACATCAGCAAGCTGCCCGGAGGATTCGCCGCAGCAGCCGAGGCGGGCGCGGAAATCATCGACGCACAAAAGATGCTCGAATGGCAAAAGACCGTCGCCGCAGAGAAGGCCGCAAAAGGGACAGGCACATGGCATCCAACCGAAGCCGCAACCGGACCGACGACTGCCGAGAAGATCGCCGACCTCGAAGCCGCCGCGCTCCGCAAGCAGCTCCCCATCTACGAGCAGCTCGCCGAGCTCGCCCTCGCCCGATACGCCATCGAGCAGGAGATCGCTAAGACGAGCGATCCCGACGCCAAGAAAGCCCTCGAAGAGAAGCTCGTGGCCAACGTCAAAGAGCGGCTCTCGCTCGAGGAGCAGGACCGCAAGGATGCCGATGAATCGGTCGCCAGAGTTGCCAAAGAGCAGGAGGACGCCGCCAAGGCTGAGCACGCTCAGAAAAAAGAGTTCTACAAGGACGAGCGCGAAGCCGCCAACCGCCGAGCCAAGCAGGAGGCCGAGCTCCTAGACAAGGCGACCAAAGACGCCTTCGACGCCCGCGAAAAAGATATGGGATTCGCCAGCGGAGTCAGCGGTTTCTCGGGCACCGGACAACGCATGGCCGGCGTTGACTATGGCGTCATCAACTCCGAGGCCGAGAAGGGTATCGCGCTCCAGGAGGAGATGCGGAACTACCTCGCCACCATCGCCAACAAAGAGTGGACGATCAGCGTTCCAGAAGCCGAATAATATGGACTATAAAATCATCGGCACCTCATTCGGCAACGGCATCGCCCAGGCCAGCGACGTCTACTCCGAAGACGAGCGCGGGCGCATCACCGTCACCAGCACCTACCGCACGCTCTGGGCCAACTGGATCACCAGCGCCCCCGCCCGTGGCACCGCCCACGCCGTCTACACCACGGCCACGCTCACAACCCGCGAGTGCAAGAAGATCGAGCCCGGCTTCCTCTGCGACGTCACCCTCACCTACATCTCCCCCACCAGCGACGCCGCCATCTCGACATCCCAGCCGCTTCCGCCGGACGAATACCAGGAGACCGCCAACGAGGTCGAGATGCCCATCGAGGCGCACCCCGATTTTGTCAACATGGCCACTCCGGAAAACGGGGTCATATGGAACGAGACGGGCGACTTCAAGGGCTGGCAGGCCTGGTCGCCTTTCGCCGGCTACATGACATTCAAAGTCGGGAGCATCAGCGAGAGCACCACCCAATACTCATGGAGCAAGCCCTCCTCCGTCACCGGCCTCATCGGCACACGCGCTGGAAACTGGCTCACCATCGGAGGCGGCATCGCCCGCCGCTACCCCTACTGGACCCGCACCATCACCCGCCTCTACAGCTCGATCCCCTGGAATAGCACGATCTACCCATGACCGACCTCGACAAGCTCAAGATCCGCACGCCGGGAATCATCTCGACCACCAGCTGGAACACGCTCGTCGACGCCGTAAAAAGTTCGATGGTCACCGCATTCTCCGGCGGCGCCTTCGCCCGCACCGGCGGCGGCACCTCACTCTGGACCCGCGCGACATCCGGCAGCGGAGGATCAGCTACGGTCCAACCCTTCACCCTACTCGTCGGAGACGACGGTGCGACACCAACCCCATCCCCGATGATCCGAGTCATCCCGAGCACGCTCGCAGGCGGCAGCTCGACCGACCTGGGGTTTTCCGAGGGCGACGATCCCCAATACCTCCTCACCCCGGCAGAGGGAATCTTGCAAGGCGGGATCACGATCGACGGGACAACCGGCGCAGTCACCTCCCGCTGGCTGGAGATCTCTGCCACGCTCACCGCAGACGATGCAACGACATATTACGTTGAGATTGGGACCGTGCATTACAACACGACCTCCGAACTCTGGCAGGCCACCAACTCCCGCTACGGCCCAATCACCGCCACCGTCTGCCGAGATTGGTATGCCAGCGCCGCGCCGTTCTTCGGCGTCTCCTTCGCATGAGCGCTTGCCATTGCTGCGAGGCCCCGCCCGTCTCGGTAGGCATCGAGTGCGACAGCGCCGCCGCGAGCAAGAGCAAGCCCCCCCTCTATGGTTTTATCGACGGTGGAAAGAAATGGCTTCAGAGAGTAACTACACAGTCTGGAAGCTCAACGGATTCAGGGAGATCTTACTCGTCAATCTGCGGATATTTCTCTTATACATACAACAGGAGCTGGTCTTCCGTGGAGACAACCGTTATTGATAGGTATACAGGAGGATCATCATCATCATCATCATCGACAGCGTCATCATCAGAGTCTATGACGGTGGATTATGACATCGGTGAGGATTGCACACGTGATGTCACTGACTTTTTATGCTCCAGCTCGTTCGACGGCTCAGCTTGGTCAGGAACTTTGTCTAACTGGAACCGCTATAATTCCGGCCCGGATAATGCCCCGATAGACTACCAATGCATCAATGCATTTGGGGATATCGAAGTTATCTATAGTGTGGAAAACATTCCCGAGACAACTGCCGACCTCATCACCCGCACAGAATCCGCCATCCCAGCCTATCCCGACACATGGACAGGCACATGCAGCAGCTACCGCAACCTATCAGGCGACGAGACGAGCTACTCGGCCCGCCAGCACAAGTGGCGCATCGCCCATCCGCCAAGCGGCACTTGCTATCTCAAGGTGTGGCTTCAGCAAGTGGAGACTCCAGAAAACGGATCTCCCACCATCACCGCGCTTGATCCCTACGAGTGGACCGGCACCGGTAACCCGTGCCTGTCAGACGATACGCTCGCCGTCGACCACGAAGACAACAAGGTGACCGGAGACGAGACAGAGATCGGGATCCCCACAGAGGACGGCACGATCACGGTGGAAATCGTGAAATACTCCTGCGTCCCTGGATACGAGCCCGACATCTCTGATCCCGCCAACCCGCAGCCGAACGGCTACCCAGATCCCGCATGGACGGCATGATACCTCCCGCAGTCATCGAGATCCGGCAGGAGCTTTGCCAGGAGTGCGCGCCATTGGCCCACGATCCCTGCGCAGCCTGCCTGCACGGGAAGTGGGGAGCATATATCAGGTGCGAATCAGAAGCCCCGCAGCGCCCGATTCGCGGCCTCGGCGACATCGTGGAGATTGCAGCCCGCCCGATTGCAAAGCTGCTCGGAATCCCCTGCCACGATCAGGCCGGTCGGCTGAAAGAGGGAACACCCTGCGCCAAGCGGCGGGATGCCCTCAATAGAGCCATCCCGCTCTAGACACACCCTCACGAGCCCTCACGCACTCGCATTGCCACGATTTGACACGACCGCAGATGAAAACCTGTGAAACTCTACCTCGACAAAAACAACCGCCGGTTTGTGAAGTCGGCCGCCAGCAGCGCGCAGGTCACCAGCCTATTCGCAAAACGCCGGGAGACCATCTCCGTCGCTGTGCAGTTCGTAGACTCCTACGAAATCATCACCCTCGGCATCGGCGCGACTGGCACGATCGGTATCAAGAGGGCCTACGGGAGCGCATTTCTGGCCGAGACCGTAGGCTGGGAGGCCCCCGGCGAGCATGAGACCGCCTACGTATTCGAGCTCAGCCTCCGCACCGCTCCCATAGAGGCTGCGTTCTCAGGGGGAGCCGACCAAATCGAGGCCAAGCTGGAGATAAAATGGGCCGACGGAGGAGAGGAGCTGCGCAGCGTGACCTTGCCCCTCGTCATCGGAAACTCCGTCATCCTCGGAGACGAATGGACACCAGACCCCGCCGAGCCCTTGGTCCCAGTCGTGCAATTCATCAACGACGTCCCCGAAAACAAAACCGACTTCTTCATGTTCGAGGGCGGGGTGGCTCCCACGACCGGCCTCTACCAGGCTGCGGACGGGCATTACAACTACACCATTAAGGGCGGCTGGACCATGTGGCGCCGCAGCCCCATCGCATCATGGTAAAATATCTCCTCATCCTCGCCGCCGCCCTCGGCCTCGCCCG
>JBAXXX010000158.1:0-4737 GCA_037127695.1 Verrucomicrobiia bacterium
CTTCATATCACGCAAAGCAAGGGGCTGTTCCACTGTCCGGCCTGTGGGGCGGCAGGGAATGTGATCCAGTTCGTTGCGAGGAAAGAAAACCTCACCGACCGGGAAGCGGCGCAAAAGCTGCTCGGGGCGATCCCCGGCGTCTGCCGTGGTTCCGAGATCATCGCCCCTGAGCCACTCACGTTGCCAGATGGCAAGTTGCTTGCCGCCGTGGTGGAGCATTATCACGAAGAGCTTTTCGGCCGTGACGGGCGGGGGTTCAAATACCTGCAAAGCCGTGGGCTGGCCGATGTGGAAACCCTCCGGCACTTCAAGGTTGGGTTCGTCAACGGTTCGTTGAAGCGCAAGCTCTCGCCCGCGCAAATCACAACGCTGGGCATCCTGTTCAACGATGCCGGGAACGAACGGTTTTATCTTCGCGTTGTCGTCCCGATCTTCGACGGGAACGGGCAGGCGGTCGGGCTTTACGGGCGCAGCATCCAGGCGGAAGCGGAGGTCAAGCACCTGTATCTTGCGGGCGGACACCGGGCCGTTTGGAACGGCGCGGCGGCGGGAGTCTATCCCGACGAGCTGGTTGTGGCGGAAGCGATCCTTGACGGGCTCGCGTTGTTCCAAGCTGGGAAAAAGAACGTCATCGCCTGCTATGGGGCGGGCGGCTGGACGCCGCACCATGACGCACTCGTTGAAAAACACGGTGTCCGCAAACTCGTGTTTGCGTTCGACAACGACGAACGGGGCGAGACATCCGCCCGCGAAACCGCATCAATGCTTGACCAACGTGACGTTGGATCCGGTAAAGGCATCAAATGCCACCGGATCAAATGGCCCGCCCACATCAAAGACGCCAGCGATTACTTCCGATACCATCCTGGCACGGAGAGCAAAGGGACGCCGGAAACGTTCTCTTCCCTCCTAGCCGTTGCCCCCCGGATCGGCTTTGCCCGATCCGCTTCGGCCCGCCTGACGCTGGCCGAACGCACCGAAGACACGGCGCTGTTCCAGAACGGCAGCGCGAGTTACCGGGTGAAGGAACTTGGCGGGGCGGGGCTCCGCGTCGTCCTGACGGCTAGGAAAGAAAACGGAGGCTCAACCCACGTCGACAACATCGATCTTTACGGGGCGCGGTCGCGGAAAAGCTTTGCGGCGGCCGCCGCCGAACGCCTGGACATGGAGGCGCGGAAAATCGAGGAGGATCTCCTCTCGCTTTTGGAAACCCTCGAAACCCTTCAATCGGAAACCACCCGCGAAGCCGCACAAACACAGGCCCCGGTGATGTCGGAGGAAGAAAAAGCCGAAGCCCTCGCGTTGTTGCGTTCGCCCGATCTGCTCGCGCGGATCGCGGCGGATTTGGAACTGGCCGGATACGTGGGCGAGCCCCGGAACAAGAAACTTGCTTACTTGATCGGCACAAGCCGGAGGCTCCCGAAGCCGCTCTCAGCCATCTTCCGTGCGCAAAGCGGGTGCGGGAAATCGTTCTTGATGGAATGCGTGGCCGAGCTGATGCCGCCCGAGGACGTGCATTATTTTAGCCGCCTGACGCCGCAGGCGCTTTATTACCTGGAGCCCGACGCGCTCAAACACAAGCTGCTCATCGTTGATGAACGCGACGGGAGCGAGGAAGCGGAATATCCGATCCGCACACTGCAAACCCGGAAGGTCCTGAAACTAGCGGTCCCGATCAAAGACCCGAGCAGCGGGAAAATCAAAACGGCGATTTTGGAAATCTACGGGCCGATTGCCTACATGGAAAGCACGACCGACCAGCACGTCAACCCGGAGAACGCGAACCGGTGCTTCGAGCTTTACCTCGACGAGAGCGAGGCGCAGACGCGGGCGATCTTCGCCGCGCAGAGGCGCGCGCGCTCGCTCGCGGGCTGGCGCGAGGACCGCCGCAAGGCGGCCGTGCTTCGCGCCCACCACAACGCGCAGAGGCTCTTGCGTCCGCTGAAAGTGATCATCCCGTATGTGGACATGATCGAGTTCCCGGAATCGTGGTTGCGCGGGAGGCGCGACCACGACCGCTTTTTGAGCCTCATCGAAGGCATCGCGTTTTTGCACCAGCACCAGCGCGAGGCCGGCGAGGAATCCGGCGAGCGCTTCATCATCGCTTCGCTCGATGATTACGCGGCGGCCTACGACCTGGCGCATGCCGTCTTCGCGCAGGCGGGCAGCGACGTTCCCAAACCGGTGGCCGATCTTCTCGCGCAGATCGAAACCGTCATCGCGGCCGAGGCGCTCAAACAAAAGGCCCGCGCCGAAGACATCTGGTTTACGCGGCGCATGATCCGGGAAGCCGTCCGGCTCCCGGACCACATCATCAAGGCCCACATGCGCCAGATCGAGGAGCTGGAATATGTGCAGGTGCAGCGGGCGGCCAGCGGCGGCAGCTTCCGTTATCGCCTGCTTCCGCAGAAGAAGGCACCGGCCATCCTCGCGGGCCTGACGGCCCCGGAGGAACTGGCAAAAAGATGCCGCCCGTCCGGCTCGGACCGCCTGTCCGGCATCAAAGCGGAAAAAGCGGGTGAAAAGCGGAAATCGGCCAAAACCGTCCGCAAACCCGCATAGATACAGGCTTCACGTAAAGCAGCAGAAGCGGAACAGGAACGCATGGGAAAACAAATAGAACTGTTGAGCGAAGTGCTGGACGCCTACGGGCAATGGCTTCGGGTGGCCGGGAGACACGCGGAGAGCGTGCGCGATCACCTCTGGAAGCTGAGCCGGTTTTGGGCGTTCCTGGGGGAATGCGGGTTGATGGGGGCCGACCGCGCCGACCTGCTTGCCGTGGATGCCGACACGATGGCCGCATATCAGTCGCACCTGTTCGAGGCGGTGAGCGAGCACACGGGAAAGAAGCTCTCCTGCAACACGCAAATCAACCTGCTCTCCTACCTGGTGACGTTCTTCGGGTTCCTGGAAAAAACCGGGCGCATCGCGATCAACCCGGCCGGTGTCATCAAGCTGCCCCGGCATCCGCGCTTGCTTCCGGCCACCCTGTTGACCGGCGAGGAAATGAGAAAACTCCTCGCCCAGCCCGACGTGAAAACCGTCATGGGGTTCCGGGACCGCACGATCCTGGAAGTGCTCTGGTCGACGGCCCCGCGCGTCGGGGAACTCGTGCGATTGGCAACCGGGGACATCAACCTGGCCGAAGGACTGGTCACGATCCGGGAAGGCAAAGGCGACAAAGAACGGGTGTTGCCGCTTGGCCAAGGCGCGTGCGCGTGGCTTGAAGAATACCTCCGCAACGTGCGCCCGTTCTTGCTCAAGCAACCCTGCGAGGCCGTGTTTATCAGCAAGATGGGCCGCCAGATGGACAAGACCGGCTGGATGATGAAGCTGGAAGTGTACCTGCACCGCGCCCGGATCAGGAAGCACTTCGGCACGCACGGGTTCCGGCACATGCTGGCCACCGAAATGCTCAAAGGCGGAGCGGACCTGCGGCACATCCAGCAGATGCTCGGCCACGACAACCTCACCACGACCGAGCGATACCTGCAGGTCGTCAAGGCCGAGCTGCGGCGAGTGCATCACCAGACCCACCCGAAGGAACAGGCCCCGGCCCTGCCGGTTCCTTACCGGGGTCGCTGGGAGGAAGAGGAATGACCCCGGCCAAGGGCGCAGCCCTCTACATCGCCCAGCTCGAGACGCTCCACCAGAACCCGAGCACCCTGCGCAATGCCCGCAGGTTGCTGGAGAGGTTCGCGCAGTGGCTCGAAAAGCGGGACATCGGGGATCTGCGAGATGTCGCCATGCAAACCCTGCTCGATTACCACGTCGCGCTGGGAGCCCGGCGCAAGGCCAACGGCGAGCCCAATAGCGCCGATTATATCAACAGCCAGGTATGGCACATCAAGGCCATGTTCCGGCTCCTGCACGGGCGCGGGAAAGTGCTCGTCGACCCGGGCCGCAACCTGCCCGCGCTCCACAAGCCCAGGCGGCTTCCCAAAAATGTGCTCACCGGCAGCCAGGCCAATCGGCTCCTCGCCCGGCCCGACACAAAAACCCTGTGGGGATACCGCGACCGCGTGCTTTTGGAACTGCTCTACTCCTCGGGCCTGCGCGGGCTGGAAATCGTCCAGCTCACCGTCCACGACATCGACTGGAAGGAAAAAACCGTGCGCATCGTCCAAGGCAAGGGGCGCAAAGATCGTATTACCCCCATCGGCCGGGTCGCCCTCAACTACCTGCGCGAGTACGTGGAACGCATCCGCCCCGTGCTGCTCGGGTCCTACTCCAGCAGATCCGGGCGCCCGGTTATCACCGGCATTTTGGACCTTCTCTTTTTCAGCCGGCTGCGCACGCCCATGACCCGGCAATACCTGCGGTGCGCCATCGCCCGATATGCAAAACAGGCCGGGATCCCCGCGCGAGTCACCACCCACTCGCTCCGCCACGCCTGCGCCACTGAGATGCTCAAGGGCGGGGCCAACGTGCGCCACGTCCAGGAAATGCTCGGCCATGCCAACCTCGCCACCACGCAGGTTTACACCCACGTCCTGCCCTACGACCTGAAGAAGGTCCACGCCCGCACGGCCCCGAGCGAAAAGCGCCGCGTCCTCACCGTGCCAGAGTTCGAGGCCGCCGCGTGGAACGATCGGAAAAACTCCGGCCACTACCGCTGAAAAGCTCGCCCTCTTCCTCCCAGCCGTCTATCCTCTGCGGGCAATGGCCCACTGCCCCACAATCCCGGTTCCCAGGCAAACGCGCCCGTTCTGCAAAATCCGAACGGTGGTCGTCCTG
>JBAXXX010000159.1:0-4584 GCA_037127695.1 Verrucomicrobiia bacterium
AGAAAGCGGATCTGGCAAAGCTCATCCGCGACAAAAAGCGGATGGTCGGCTTTCTCGCATCCGGTTGGAAGCCTGCGGCCGCATTGCTCGGAGTCGCGGTGCCAGCATGGGTTTCGAGGCATTCGGCTCCTGGTGTCGGATCGATCAGAAGCACAGCCTCTTCCATTGAGGTGACAGCGACGAACAAAGTCGATGGCGCTCCTGCGCTCGACATGGAGCGTCGGGTTCAGAGCGCCCTCGATTCCCAGGCCGCTGCGATGGTCAGGCGGATCGAAAGCTATGCGGCGAGAGAGGCCGCGAAAAAAGCAGGCTTCCGGGCGTGACCAGTTCCCTTTCTCTTGCATACAACGGGGCATGTTGGAAAACACCGCTCCCCGCTCAATTGATGATTTCGCCCCCAAGACGCGATTTCAATTTCCAGATGGATCATTGCTCACTGTCGGAACAAGGCGCGACGGCGATGATCCGTTGCACTATGGCGTTCATGTTGTCTTTACTACAGAAACTCATCCCGAGCCGGAGATGAGTATCCTCATGCCGCCCCATACCATTGACATCCTGATCAAGTCGCTTCAGGACGCGGCCAATCAGGCGAGGTTCATCATGGGGCGGAAAGAAGTCGATTATCCCCCGCTTCCTCAGACGGGAAAACCCAAAGCAAAAAAGCTGCCCAGCAAATCGGCAAAGAAGCCAAAAGCCTGATCTGATTGACACGCCCCCTGCGGCGTGGCCGACATCACAGCGAGATTCAGACTGGACGTAAGCGGCGTTGATGCTGCGTTGGCTCGCGTGGCGTCTGCGACTCTTGCGGCCCAAGGTGCTTTCGCTGCCGCAAATGCCGCATTGGCTCCGCTCGCGGGAGCGTTCTCGGCCATCAAGGGCTCGCTCGATCTGGCGGGCGAACTTTCCGATCAGAGCGCACAAACCGGCATCGCTGTGGGCGAACTCCTCGTGCTGCGCCAAGCTTTCGTGAATGCGGGCGTGGGGGCGGATGGAGTTGGCCCCGCGATCAACCGCCTCCAGAAGGCACTCGGCGGGGTCAACGAGGAGGGCGAGCCAACCAACAAAGCGTTCGCCAAACTCGGCCTTTCCATGAGCGACCTCCAATCGCTCAATCCTGCGGAACAATTCGCAAAGGTGTCGGCGGCGATTGCGACTCTCCCAAATCAGACGACGCAAGCGGCAGTGGCTATGCAACTCTTCGGGCGCAAAGGCGCGGAACTCATGGCGCTCTTCAAGGACAGTGGCGCGATGGAGTCGGCACGCCAGCAGGTAGGTGGATTGGCGGGCACGATGGATGCCAGCGCGGCCAGCTTCGATGCGATCTCCGATGCTCTTGGTGCGGCAGGGTTGAAAGGCGAACAGCTCTCGGCGGCATTCACGACCGCTATCGCCCCGGCGCTTACCGAGATTGGAAACGCCCTCAATGCCACGGATCTCACGGGCCTCGGGCAGGCGCTCGGATCCATTGCTGCTGCCGCAATTCGTTTCGGGCAGACGCTCTCGGGCATGATCCCGCAAATCCTCGGGGTCGTCGCGGCTATGGCACTCTATCGCTCGGGATTCGATGCCAAGATTGTCAGCTCGATGAGCAACCTCGGCCCGGCAGCCGCACGCTCGTTCGCGCAGGTTCGCGTGGCTCTTGCCTCGATGAACTTTGCCAGCGTCGGGGCGGCCGCTCGCACGGCTTTCGCAGGCATCGGTGTGGCAGCGAGGGCGGCGGGCATCGCCATCAAGGGCGCACTCATCTCGACGGGAGTTGGGATTCTGATCGCTGGGATTGCCATGGCGATCGAATGGGTCATCGGGAAAGTCAACCAGGCGAAAGAGGCGACACGCGCGCTCGAAACCGTCAGCGCGGATCTCGGCAAGGAAATCGCCTCCGTTAAAAAGGAATTCGAGGCGATATCGAGCGAAGCCGACAAAATCGCTTTCGGCAAACGACTCGACCAAGACATCGCGGATTCCAAAGAAAAGCTCGCCGGTCTGGCTGACGAATTCTCGAACCTCGAACCGGCTCAACGCGAAGACATCGCCAGCAGCTACCGGAACGAAATCCTGCTGCTTCAGAAGATGAAGAACGACATGACGAAGATCCCGCCGGAGGTCATGGCGCACCGGCAGGCCGAAAAAGACCGGGCGGCGGCTCTGGAGGAAAGCGCACGGAAGGCGGCAGGACTCAATGCGGAGCTCGGAAAAAACAAGGCGGCTCTGGACAAGAATATCGCCGACGCCGCATTCAACGATCTTTCGGCAACCAACCAGCAGGACGTGACGCTGGCGGGGGTTGGAGCGTCAGACACGGCTGGCGTGGACGCGGAGATCGCCTTGCTCGCGGCCAAGCGGGATTCCTCGGAGCTCACAAACGAAGAAGTCATCCGCATGCAGGCGCTCATCGACGCCCGCCAGAAACTTATCGGCGTCGAGCGCACGCTGGCGACGGAACGCGAGCAGGCGGCAAAGAAGGCCGAGGAGGACGCGAAAAAGGAGGCGGAGGCGGAAGCCAAACGCGAAGAGTTTACCCGCGACATCAACCGCGAAATCGCCCGTGCAACCGCCGAGGCGAAGGGCAACAAGGGGGAGGTCAAGGCGCTCGATCACCAGGCAAAACTCGATTCCGAAACAAAGGCGGGGGTTTCCGCAGGGCTCAACGAGCAGGATGCCGGGTGGCTTGCCCGACGCAAGGTGGATGCCCTCGACTCGGTGGACGCTGCACAGAAGGACGAGGCAAACCAGAAGACGCTCGCCGCACTCGACCTTGAAACGCGTCTTGCAGAGGCGAAGGCCGAAGGGAACAAGGAAGAAGCCGCCCGTCTCGAATGGCTCAAGAAATACAATGACGAGTTGGCAAAACTGCGGGATGTGATGCCAGAGGCAGACGCCCAGGCGGCAGCTGCACGCCTCGTGAACGCCCAAACTGCCGAGGCTCCTCCGCAAGAAAAGGGGCAAGCAGGGGCGCTCTATTCCTCATCCATGGCCAAGATCGGGGCGGGCGGAAATTTCGTATCGTCCAACAAAGACCCGCTCCTGAGCGAAAATCGCCGCCAGACAACGATCCTGGAGCGCATTGCCAAAGCCGTCTCTCGCACCGCCCCCGGCACGGTCGAACTCAACTACGTCTTGGCCTGAACCATTATGGCAATCAACACGAAATCCGAAAGCACGACCGACTCCAAAGGGGTCGTTGTCACCACTCAAACCTGGGAGGCGTTCGACAGCGAACCCTCCGCGCCCGCAGGAGCGAAAAACATCAAGCGCACGCACACCGATGGAAAATACACGCTCACTTATGACGATGCGGCCGGGAGTGAAGACCCAAACGACCCGACGAACAGCGGGGGAACCACCTACAGCGTCGAGGGCAGCATGTCTTAGGAACCGATCGAGACGCATGAGAAATTCAGGAGCGTGAGCGCAGAGGACTGGAAGAAATGGAATCTCTGGAAAAACAACTCGAAGGACGAGGAACTTGCTGGCTGGAAGCCGGAAGAGGGCGCGATTGCCGAGCTCTCTGCGCTCTACGATAAGGGCGTGACCGATTACCTTGTTCCCCGCGCGGTCGTTCGGGTCACAAAGATTGAAGGGGGATCTCCTCAACTCTCCCGCCTTGGGAAGATTTCCTCTCCCGCCGGGGCCCCGACGCTCCCCAGTGGTGCCAACTGGATGCTCACGGGGGCGAGCGGCAACAGCGGTGCGGACGGAAAGTGGAGCAACTCCTACGAATACATGTCGAGCGGCCCGGCCGGGTGGAACACCGACATCTACAACTGATGCAAATTGCTGGGCCGGATCGGAAAAGATCTCATCGAGAAGTCGGTCGCTCTGATCGCCGGTCCCGTGGCCGGCCTCACCAGAACATTCGCCCGGCTCCTAAAAAAAGCTCTTGGAAAACTCGACGAAATCCCAGACGCAATCGGGAAGGCGGTCAAAAAAGCTCTTGATTTGCTCTGGGACGCCATCAATAACGTCCCGGCCCTCATTGCAAATGCCGTCGGCCTCATCTGGGACGAGATCAACAGCAACATCTGGCCGAGCCTCACTTACGCATTGGATGGCATTGCCCTGCTCTGGGACGAAATCAACAACGGCTTGTATCCCGCGATCACGGCGAATGAAGAAGCCCTCGCAGCGATGCAGGAGACAATCACATCGCTTCTGGCGGACATTGCCCTGCTGAAGAACCCGCTCAACTCGATTACCTATGTCGGACATAACGGGCAGCTTTACACCGTCCCGTCTTTGGCCCTTGGAACCTGCATCGGCGTGACGAAGCAAATGGACATCGACTGGATCGGGATCGATGGCAACGGCCATGCCATGAAAGTTCTCATGTGGGATGGCACCTACATGCCGGAGGCGATCAACTCGGAGGAAATTACGGTCATCCATGAAGACGGGACCACCTCCACAATTCATACCGTCGGGGTTGTCATTCCTGGGAATCCCGCCTTCACGACAAAAGACATCGGCCTCTGCGAAGACGGCACGCCGACAACGGAGAGATTCCTGATTTCCACGACGTAGCCTCATGTCGCTCTCTCTCATCATGCCATCGGCCGGGGGCGCGTGCGGCGGCTGCGTTGC
>JBAXXX010000160.1:0-4349 GCA_037127695.1 Verrucomicrobiia bacterium
AGCGTCCTGGTTTACCCCCTCCAAAAGAACTTCCGCGCCATCCTCGCCCCCTGAGCCCTGATCCAGGGGGCACCGAATATTTACTTTCTTCCTCTTGGAACGCCCTGATTTTTAGCGATTTGCAGAACCCGATCCGTAAATATTCGGTGCCTCTGCGGAAAAAAGTTTGGGCTGGGGTCATTTTGTGCGGGACACGCAGGATTTTCCCTGCTAACAAGGGTTCGGAATGCCGAAGCCCCAGTCATCATTGGCCGATTTTCCCGACCCGGAAAAACTGCGGTCGGGTGCGTTCTCCGCTGCTTATACCAAGCGGTTGTGCCAGGAAAATGCCAGGCTGCATGAGGAACGACAGGCTTGGCATGAGGAACGACAGGCTTGGCATGAGGAAAAAATCGCTTCCACCCAAGCGGCGATCCATGACCGGCAGCAGGCCGGATATTACAAGAGCATGCACGATCGTGCTCTGCAACGCCTGCTGGAAAAGGACCAGCAGATCGAGGCACTCAAAGCCAAAGTGGCGGAACTCACGCACCGGGTTTTCGGACGCAAAAGCGAGATCGGCAAATCCAAAAACACCACCCCGCCCCAGGCGAAGCGACCCCGCGGCCAGCAACCGGGCGCGCCCGGCCACGGGCGCAAGCCGCGCCGGGACCTGCCGGTCGTCGAGATCGAACTCGACCCGCCCGCGGACCAGATCATCTGCGCCTGTTGCAACAAACCCTGGGTGCCCTGCGACGAACCGGAAACCAGCGAGACCATCGAGTGGGAGGTGCGCCTGTTGCGCCGCCGCACGAAGCGCAACAAGTATCGCCGTCCCGACGGTTGCACCTGTGATGACGGGCGGCCCGACATCGTGTGCGCGCCGGCTCCCCCGGCACTGATTCCCAATGGGCTGTTAGGCATCAGCTTCATCGTCGAGGCGCTGCTGTTGAAGTTCCTCGACTTGGTGCCCATGCACCGGGTTCTGGGGATGGCCGCCAGGGCCGGCATGCCTCTGAGCGCGGGCACGCTCTGCGGGGTGTTCGAGAAAATCACCCCGCTGTTCCTCCCGCTCTACGAGGGGATCAAAGCCCGCTCGCGCCAAGAGGACCTTGCCCTGATGGATGAAACCCGCTGGCAGGTTTTCATCAAGGAGCCGGGCAAAACCAGCCACCGGTGGTGGTTGTGGGTGGTGGTCACGAAAATGACGCGATTATATATACTTTCGCCATCCCGCTCGGGCGCGGTGCCCAAGGAATACTTCGGCTACGATGCGCAAACCGGCACCATCGACTTTCACAAACAATTGATGGTGGATCGCTACAAGGCTTATGAGTTTTTGAAATGCCTGCTGGCTTTGGCCTACTGTTGGGCGCATGTGCGGCGGGATTTTCTCGATGCGAGCCGCGACGACAAGGACTGCCAATGGGCCGACGATTGGATGGCGCGCATCGGCGGGCTTTATGCTCTCAACAAGTCGCGCCTGGCCCTCGCCTGCGAACCGGACGCGACGCGCCGGCTTCCCGCTCCGTTTGTGGAACTCGACCCCGAGCGCATGCAAACCCCCGCCTATCAGCAAGCGGACTTGTGTCTGCGCCAAGCGGTGGCGGAAATGGACGGTGCCCGGCGTGCGGAACTCGCCGCGGCGGATCTGCGCCTCCCACGGCGCAAGGTCCTCCAAAGCCTGGAAGCCCATTGGCACGGGCTGACGATCTTTGTGGAACAACCGCAAATCCCGATGGACAACAACGGCGCCGAGCGCGCCGCGCGCCCGGCCGCCGTGGCCAGAAAGAACTACTACGGCAGCGGGTCGAAGTGGAGCGGGAACCTGCTGGTCATGCTCATGAGCCTGCTGCAAACCCTGCGCATCCATCGGACCGATCCCCGCGCTTATCTAACCGCCTATCTGGAAGCCTGCGCCAATCACGGCTCGAAAGCGCCTGATGATATCACCCGCTGGCTGCCATGGAATTTCGTCCCGCCAGATCCCGCCGCCGCGCAGGATCTCCCGCAGGGCGGCCAACCCCGGGGACCGGCCCCATGAAGCGCGATTCCCCGGTGGATTCCCTGCGCTTCAGCGGCCGCGATTTTTCCCAACAGGAGCTGGCGGTCATCCGCGCCTGGCTCGCGGAGAACACCCTCTGCCGCGAACATCTCGCACGCCGTGTCTGCCAGGAGTTCGGCTGGTTCAATGCTGCGGGAAGACCCCAAACCATGAGTTGCAAGGTCGCGCTGCTGCGCATGCACCGCGCCGGACTCATCGAGCTGCCCGCACCCGCGCATCCCGATACCAACCATCGCAAAAGGAAGCCCGCCCTCGGGACTGACGTTGGGACCGCTCCCGGGATGCCGGCCCTGTTCCCAAGCCAGCTCGCCATGGACGCTGAGCAAGTGCGGCAGGTCCGCCTCGAGGTTGTGCAAACCGCCGCCGACCGCGCCATCTATCATCAACTCCTACAAGCCCATCATTACCTCGGGGCCGGTTCCATGGCCGGGGCCCAACTGCGTTACCTCGCCCGCAGCGGCGGCGAGGTCGTCGGTGCGTTTGGGTTTGGAGCCAGCGCGTGGCTGGTAGCCGGACGCGATCGCTTCATCGGTTGGTCCGACACCTCGCGCCGCGCCAACCTGCATCTGGTCGTCAACAACAACCGTTTTCTAATCCCCCCTTGGGTGCGTGCTCCCAACCTGGCCTCCCGATTGCTCTCCCTGGTCGCCCGGCGCATCGCCGCGGACTGGAACTCGCGCTATGGCTACAGCCCCGTGCTGCTGGAGACTTTCGTGGAGTTGGAGCGCTTCAAGGGCACCTGCTACCGGGCGGCCAACTGGATCGGAGTCGGCACCACCAAGGGCCGCGGAAAACTCGAAAAGAACCACCGGCAGATCCTCCCCCTCAAGAGCGTCCTGGTTTACCCCCTCCAAAAGAACTTCCGCGCCATCCTCGCCCCCTGAGCCCTGATCCAGGGGGCACCGAATATTTACTTTCTTCCTCTTGGAACGCCCTGATTTTTAGCGATTTGCAGAACCCGATCCGTAAATATTCGGTGCCTCTGCGGAAAAAAGTTTGGGCTGGGGTCATTTTGTGCGGGACACGCAGGATTTTCCCTGCTAACAAGGGTTCGGAATGCCGAAGCCCCAGTCATCATTGGCCGATTTTCCCGACCCGGAAAAACTGCGGTCGGGTGCGTTCTCCGCTGCTTATACCAAGCGGTTGTGCCAGGAAAATGCCAGGCTGCATGAGGAACGACAGGCTTGGCATGAGGAACGACAGGCTTGGCATGAGGAAAAAATCGCTTCCACCCAAGCGGCGATCCATGACCGGCAGCAGGCCGGATATTACAAGAGCATGCACGATCGTGCTCTGCAACGCCTGCTGGAAAAGGACCAGCAGATCGAGGCACTCAAAGCCAAAGTGGCGGAACTCACGCACCGGGTTTTCGGACGCAAAAGCGAGATCGGCAAATCCAAAAACACCACCCCGCCCCAGGCGAAGCGACCCCGCGGCCAGCAACCGGGCGCGCCCGGCCACGGGCGCAAGCCGCGCCGGGACCTGCCGGTCGTCGAGATCGAACTCGACCCGCCCGCGGACCAGATCATCTGCGCCTGTTGCAACAAACCCTGGGTGCCCTGCGACGAACCGGAAACCAGCGAGACCATCGAGTGGGAGGTGCGCCTGTTGCGCCGCCGCACGAAGCGCAACAAGTATCGCCGTCCCGACGGTTGCACCTGTGATGACGGGCGGCCCGACATCGTGTGCGCGCCGGCTCCCCCGGCACTGATTCCCAATGGGCTGTTAGGCATCAGCTTCATCGTCGAGGCGCTGCTGTTGAAGTTCCTCGACTTGGTGCCCATGCACCGGGTTCTGGGGATGGCCGCCAGGGCCGGCATGCCTCTGAGCGCGGGCACGCTCTGCGGGGTGTTCGAGAAAATCACCCCGCTGTTCCTCCCGCTCTACGAGGGGATCAAAGCCCGCTCGCGCCAAGAGGACCTTGCCCTGATGGATGAAACCCGCTGGCAGGTTTTCATCAAGGAGCCGGGCAAAACCAGCCACCGGTGGTGGTTGTGGGTGGTGGTCACGAAAATGACGCGATTATATATACTTTCGCCATCCCGCTCGGGCGCGGTGCCCAAGGAATACTTCGGCTACGATGCGCAAACCGGCACCATCGAATTTCACAAACAAGTGATGGTGGATCGCTACAAGGCTTATGAGTTGTAACTACTCAGGTAGCCTCATGAGGCGACCCTGGCTATGGAATACAATCCCATTGAAATTGCATACCCTCTTCTACGCCAACGGCGTTATGTCCCGAAGCCCAGGGTTGCCGTCGCCAGACGGCTACCCTGGGACCATTGCGCAAATGATATTGAAC
>JBAXXX010000161.1:0-4282 GCA_037127695.1 Verrucomicrobiia bacterium
TCGGAATCGGTGTGGACGGTGCCGAGTCGCCCGGCGAGGGGCTCCGGCAACATCTTGAAGGCGTGCAGAAATTCTTTCGTCAACTCCGGGAGGAATTGCCGGACCTTGTCATCGAGAATTGTTCCTCCGGTGGTCACCGGCTGGAACCTTCCATGCTGGCCCTCAGTTCGATGGGATCGTTCACCGATGCCCATGAAACTTTGGAGATTCCGATCATCGCAGCCAACCTTCAGCGCCACGTGCTGCCCCGTCAGTGCCAGGTCTGGGCCGTGCTTCGCAAGGCCGATTCCGCGCGGCGCCTCGCCTACTCGCTGGCCGCCTGTTTTCTGGGCCGCATGTGCCTTTCAGGAGAAGTTCACGACCTTTCACCCGCACAATGGAAGCTGGTCCTCTCAGCGATGGAGCTTTATCGAAAAATGGTTCCGATTCTTCGCGACGGCCACTCTGCGTTTTATGGAGAGACGGGCAAAAGCTGGCGCCACCCGCAAGGCTGGCAGGCCGTGCTGCGCACCGCGCCGCGAGGAAATCGTGCTTTCCTGGTCGCCCACACGTTCGGGAAATCCTTCCCGAAATCCGTGGCGATCCCGCTGCCGGGCACCGGATGGAAAGTCGAAGAAACCTGGCCCAAAAAGTCGGGGCTCCAGAGCGTTTTGAAAGGGAGAACCCTGCATCTCGGATTCCCCGGAGAATACCGCACAACCATTGTCTCATTACAGAAACCCAAAAAACCATGACACACAAAGAACGATTCCACGCCACCATAGAGCGCAAGCCGGTGGACCGCCCCGCATGCTGGTTGGGAATACCAGTGCCTGAAGCCATCGGAGCCTTGTTTGCCCACTTCGGCGTCGCCTCCATGGACGAGCTGAAGCGGAAGCTCAATGACGATGTCTATCCCGTCGAGGTTCCCTACCATCACCCTCCGGCGAACCACATCGCCTGCGCGTTCGATTTTGCCAAGGCCTCGTCAGAGGATTACACCGAGCGCACGCTCACCTCGCCGGGATTTTTCGAGGACATCGACGACCTTTCGAGGATCAACGAGTTTCCGTGGCCGTCTCCGCGCGATCACATGAGCGAGGAGGAATGCCGGAAAGTCATCGCGGCGGCTCCTCAGGATTATGCCGTACTGGGCGTGATGTGGTCGGCCCACTTCCAGGATGCCTGCGCGGCTTTTGGAATGGAGAACGCGCTCATGACCATGCTGGAGTCGCCGGAGATGTTCCAGGCCGTGCTCGACCGGATCCTGGAGTTCTACCTCGAGGCCAACGAGATTTTCTACCGTGCGGCGGATGGCCGGCTCGACGCGGTGCTCATCGGCAATGATTTCGGAAGCCAGAACGCGCTCATGGTTTCCGCCGAGCAGCTCAAGCGTTACGTGTTTTCCGGCACCCGCAAGCTCATCGAGCAGGCCCATTCCTTCGGCCTGAAAGTGATCCACCACTCGTGCGGTGCGATCTGTCCAATCGTGCAGGATCTGGTGGATCTGGGAGCGGACGCCATCCACCCGATTCAGGCGCTCGCCGCCGGAATGGATGCCGAACACCTGAGAAAGACATTCCCCGGCAAAGCCTCATTCTGCGGGGGCGTCGATGCGCAGAACCTCCTGGTCCATGGAACACCGGATGCCGTGCGCCAGCGGGTGAGCGAGCTGCGGGCGCTTTTCCCGACCGGACTGGTGATCTCACCCAGCCACGAAGCGATCCTGCCCGACATCCCGCCGGCCAATATTCAGGCACTTTTCGAAGCGGCGAACGAAACAAAACCCGCATGATCGCCGCCAACCCCATACTCGGCATCGCCCTGCATGCGATCGGCGCGATTTCCGCCGCTCTCTGCTACACGCCGCAGAAGGCGACGCGCGGGTGGTCGTGGCAGACGTATTGGCTGGCGCAGGCCTCGGTATGCTGGCTGGCGCTTCCTGTCGTGGGGGCATGGCTTACGATCCCGGAACTCGCGCGCGTTTTGGCGGAGGCTCCGACTTCCGCGATGCGCAATGCATTTCTCCTCGGAGCCGTTTACGGCATCGGCGGAACCGCCTTCGGGTTGGCGATCCGGCACATCGGATTCTCCCTCACCTATGCGATCGCGATTGGGATTTCCTGCGTGCTTGGCACATTGCTGCCGCCGCTGGTCTCCGGCCAGTTGGCGGCAGTCTTCGGCCGTCCCGGCGCGGGTTGGGTGATGGCTGGCATTGGGATCGGCACGCTGGGAATCCTGCTTTCCGGACTGGCCGGGCGGCTCAAGGAGATGGATCTCGGCGGCAGTGCTCTCGGGTTCAACCTCGGCAAGGGGATTCCACTCTGCCTGCTCGCGGGCGTTCTGTCCGCGGTGTATGGGTTCTCGCTCGCGGCCGGCCAGCCGGTCGCCGACGTGGCCGCCGCCCACGGGGCAGGCGTCTTCCAAAGCAACGTCGTCTACATTTTTTCCAACACCGGGGCATTCCTTTCCACCGGGCTCTATTGTCTCTGGCTGCACACACGCCACCGCACCTTCGGCGAATACGTCGAACTTCCGTCCGGTCCGGAGCGGAGCGCCCTGCCGGTCAATTTCGTTCTCGCCCTCCTGACCGGCTGTCTCTGGTATGGCCAGTTCTTTTTTTACGGACTCGGCCACGTCCGGATGGGCGACTACAAGTTTTCCAGCTGGGGCATCCACATGATCATGCTCGTGCTCTTCAGCAGCCTCGCCGGGGTCATGCTTCGCGAGTGGCAGGGCTGCCGCCCGCGCACGTGGTCCTCCCTCGGAGCGGCATTGCTCGTCCTTCTTTCCGCCGTCCTCGCCCTCGCCTACGGGAATTATCTGGGCGAAGCCCTCGCCTCCCACTGAAAATGCAACCCATGAAAACACGCTACGGATCCGTCATCGGGCTACGCCCGGAAAAACTCGAGGAATACAAGCGACTGCACGCCGCTGCCTGGCCGGAGATCCTTGGGAAGATCAAGGACTGCCACATCCGCAACTACTCGATCTTTCTGCGCAGGCTTCCGGACGGAAACCACTATCTCTTCAGCTACTTTGAATACACCGGGGCGGACATCGAAGCAGACTCCGCCCGCATGGCCGCCGACCCGAAGACCCAGGAATGGTGGGCGCTCTGCAAGCCGTGCCAGGAACCGATTCCCGACCGCGCTGCGGGCGAATGGTGGGCGGACATGGAGGAGGTTTTTCATGCCGACTAACCCAGGCCGCCTCGAAAAATGCCATACCGGCGCGGTAAATGACGTGCTGCGCCCCGTTCTCACCCGCAGGGTTGCTTGGTGAAACGACGCAACTCGCTTGTCATGAACTCTCAACACTCAACCAAGAATTGTCGCCAGCAATCCAATCCATCGACCTCTCCAAGAGTCGAGTCTCAACTACGCTTTTTGGATGAATCAACACACCACCGGCAATCCGCCAACCGGCGACCAGTTCGCACTCATCGCAACCGCTCCCCCCTCGGACCGCACGGCCGGACTCGAAGAGCCGCAGCCGCCGGTGCTTCCCGAAATCCAGCTGCCGGTGACTGCGGCGGAGGAACGGGAATTTTTCCCGCCCCCCCCCCGCGCAACACCCAGGCGGACGTGCGGGCGGATCTTGAGAAGCTCGGGGAAAAATTTGCTCCATTCCTCCGGAGGCTCGCTCCCCCGCTTCCGATCAGGCTTCCGGTTTTTTCGCTCGGTGGCCTCACCCCCTTTGCGGCGGACGATGCACCTCACCGTCTGTTTGTGCACCGGTATCGCTCGTCATGGAGCGCCGAAGGCCGCCTCGAATCGCGCAGCATTGAGGAGCTGAATTTGGAGCGTTCCTGGATCGGCTACAGCTTGTTGAGCGAACGCTTCGGGCAGGTGGGGTCCATGCCGGTGCGCGGATTTTTCCCTTTTGTCGCCCTCGAAGACCGCGGGGCCGGGGTGTTCTGGGGGGCGCGGCTGTCCGCGCCCGGATCATGGCAGTTGGAGATTTTTCGGAGCGATGATTTTGTTTCACTTTCAGGCGGGCTCGCGGACCGGGAGTTCGGGCATTGGTGGAAAACGCTCCAACCCGGAGACCACTTCCAGACCCCGCCCGCCACGCTGGCCTGCCTCGAGGGCGACCTGGACCAGCTTTGCCAGCGGCTCAACTCCGCGCAGGAAGCGGCACTGGCCGGTCTGCCTAAGATCGAAAATGATCTGCCCATCGTTGTTAACGAGTGGTGCACAAGCTGGGGAAGCCCCACGCGTGAAAATCTCATCGCTCTGGCCAGGTGCCTTCGCGGAACCCCGGCGAAGTATCTGGTCATCGACGACGGGTGGGCCGAGCG
>JBAXXX010000162.1:0-4264 GCA_037127695.1 Verrucomicrobiia bacterium
ATCAATCCCCCGAACGGGGTGACTGCCTTGACCGTGCTGCGGAATTGAACTTGGCCAGAGCCTCAAACTGCCGGTTCGACCGCCGATTTACCCTCGGAACAGCAGGTGCGTGCCTACGTCCCAACTGCCGGATTTAGGTTTAAACCGCTCTAAGGAATCACTCCGGCACGGCTGCCTCACGGGCAGGAGAGGGCAGAATCGAGATCGTCTCGCCCTCGCGGATGACGTGGTTTGACTCGACGCAATCGAGGCCGACAGTGAAGACCGTCGGGCCGGTGAACTCCGCAAGATGCGGGAACACCCGCCTCGCAAGGTCTAAAAGCTCAGAGACGGAGGTGACCCCGGGAGCCAGGTCGGGCGACCACTCGTGGCATCCGGCCAGCTCTCTGAGAGTGTCGTAAAACTCGACTTTAATGCGCATAATAATGAGGTGGGTGCCAGCGGCTGCCAGCCATCTTTCTCCCGGCTAGGGCCGCCGCAGGGCTTTTTGGACTGCAAAGGAATTGTCCAGGATGTCGTAGATCCGCTGGACCGGGATGACGTGGCTCCCGGAGTAATCCAGGTTTCCGTCCTTCCCGATCACCGCGATGCCAAACCCGCGCTCGATCTGGAGGTCCTGCGATGCGCGGGGCCCGTCGGCGACAGATACGAACGGGATGTTCGAGCGGACGATGCCGGGCGTTCCCGAGAATGCGGCGACGCAGACCGCCTTTTCGGAAGCAAGCCGCTCATACATTTTTTGGAGCTGGCCGACCTGCGAGCGGAACGCCCACTCGCGAGGAGAATCCGCGACCAGCAAGATCACCGGGCGCCCGAGCAGTGACTTGGAGCTCTTGCGGGCTCCTGACGCGTCCACCCAGAAAAATTCCGGGGCCGGGCGGACGACATCCGCGCGGAGCGCCGGGATGGAGAGCGCCAAAAGAAGAGTGAGGAGGAGAGGTTTCATATTTTCATCAGCTCCGCCTCTTTGTGGGCGGCATGCTTATCGAGATCTGCAACAAACCGGTCGGTGAGCTTCTGGATTTCCGCCTCCGTGTCCCTCAGCGAGTCCTCCGAAAGCTCCCCGGATTTTTCCAGCTTTTTGGCGGAGTCCATGCCGTTGCGCCGGATCGAGCGGATTCGGACGCGGCCCTCTTCGGCGAGCTGGTTGACCGTCTTGGCCAGATCCCGCCGGCGCTCCTCGGAGAGCTCGGGGATCGGGATCCGGATGATTTTTCCATCCACCATCGGGTTGATGCCGATTCGCGACTCGTTGATCGCCCGCTCGATATCGCGGACCGTCGAGCCGTCAAATGGCTGGATGACCAACAGGCGGGGCTCGGGCGCGGTGATGAGCGCGAGCGCCTTGAGCTTCATGATCGTGCCGTAGGCATGCACGTCGAGGTTTTCGACGAGCGCGGGCGTCGCCTTCCCGGTGCGGATCGAGTGGAACTCATGGTTCATGAAGTCCACCGCTTTCTCCATCGCCTCCTCGGCTTCAAAAACGATTTCGTCGCGGCTCATTGGGCTCCCTCCGATTTTTCCGAGACAAGCGTCCCGACCTCTTCGCCGACGATCGCTCGCCGGATGTTGTCTGGCTGGTTCATATCAAAAATGATGATCGGCATGCGGTTGTCCATGCAGAGGCTGAATGCGGTCGAGTCCATGACCTGCAGCCGCCTCGCAAGGGCATCGCTGTAGGTGATGCGGGAAAACCGTTTTGCGCCCGGGTTCGTGACCGGGTCGGAGTCATAGACCCCGTCGACCTTGGTGGCTTTGAGGATGACCTCGGCGCCGATCTCGTTCGCGCGGAGCGCGGCGGTCGTGTCGGTCGAAAAGAACGGGTTTCCCGTGCCGGCGACAAAGAGGACGACGTGGCCGGTTTCGAGGTGGCGGATCGCGCGGCGGAGGATGAACGGCTCGGCGACATTGTGCATCTCGATCGCCGTCTGTACCCGGACGCTGACCCCGAGGCTTTCGAGCGCGCTCATGAGCGCGAGGCCGTTGATGACCGTCGCCAGCATCCCCATGTAGTCGGCCGTCGTGCGGTCCATTCCCCGGTGGCTTGCCGCAAGCCCGCGCCAGATGTTTCCCCCCCCGACGACGACCGCAAGCTCGACCCCCATTTTCTGCACCTCCGCAATCTGGCTGGCGATCTTCGCTGCGATGTGGGGCGAAATGTTATCGCGGCTTCCCGGCTCGCGCAATGCCTCTCCGCTGAGCTTCAGGACAACTCGTTTGTATCGCGGGGTATTCGGAGTGGACATGCTGGTTGCCTCCCATCAAACCCGATCACGGCGGAACTGAAAAGGACAAATCGAACCTCGTTTCCGGCGCGAGCGGAAACCCGCGGAGAAAATCCCCCGCCGGAAGCCGTTTCCGGCCCTCGAGCTGGACCTCGCGAAGGACGAGGGACCCAGCGCCGGCCGCCACGGTGATCCCCTGCGGGCCGGCGGAGAGAACCGTTCCGGGGGTGCCGGATTCCCCCGACGCCTCGGCCGAATGAATTTTGAGAACCGCGCCGCTGATCCGCGCGGAGGCTCCCGGCCACGGGCTCATCGCGCGGACCTTGCGGGCCAGCAGCGCGGAGGGCTCGGCCCAGTCGAGCCGCCCGTCCAGCCTGCCAAGCTTCGGCGCGTAAGTCGCCAGGGCGGCATCCTGGGGGGCCCTCGGGGCGGTGCCACTCGAGAGAAGCGCCAGGGCCTCGAGCATCGCAGCGGGAGCGAGGCCGGCCAGCCGGTCGTGCAGATCGCCTGCCGAGTCTGCCGGCAGGATCGGAACCCGCCGGGCGAGCAGGATATCTCCGGTATCAAGGCCCTCGTCCATATACATGACCGTCATCCCGCTCTCCTCGTCGCCGGCAAGGATCGCGGCCTGGATAGGCGCCGCGCCGCGGTGCCGGGGAAGAAGCGAAGCATGAAGGTTCAGGCAGCCAAACCTCGGGATGTCGAGGGCCGCGCGCGGAAGGATCTGCCCGTAGGCGGCCACCACCATCACGTCCGGATCCCATCCCGCCAGGGCAGAAAAATCCTTGCGGATCCGCTCCGGCTGCGCGACAGGAATCCCGCGGGCGAGCGCCTCCACCTTCACCTCCGAAGCGCGCGGCTTCAGGTCGCGGCCGGCCGGCCGGTCGGGCTGGGTGATCACCCCCACCAGCTCGTGGTCCGGGGAGTCCGCCAGGGATTTCAGTGAGGGCAGGCCGATGTCCCCCGTGCCGCAAAAAACAATTCGCATAGTCTTCAGGAAATGATCCGCAATCCAAAGGCGAGCCAGAGCGGGATGGTGACCAGCCCGACGAGCGAGGTGCCCAGCACAATCCGGATCGCCGTCGGGAGGTCCCCGCGGTGGATTTTGGCGAGCACGATCGGAAAGACCGCCGACGGCATCGCCGCCTGGACGACCAGGACCGAACGAAGCGCAGGATCCGCTGGAAGCATGAGGGCAAAGGCGAGGAGGATGGCGGGGAGCACGCCGAGGCGCAGGCCGATTGCAAGCCCGGTGGCCCTCCAGCCGGAACGCAGCACATGCGGCCTGGCATAGTCGGCGAGCAGCGCGCCGCTCAGGAGCAGTCCGAGCGGAACCGCGCACTGGCCGAGCATGTGCCAGGCGGTGTCCACGGGCGTCGGAATCCAGCTTTCCGCGCCGGCCAGGTTGAGAAGGATCGCCGCGACGACCGCGATGATCGGCGGGTTCCAGAGCGGCTCCCACCAGCGTTTCCCCGCCTGCCTTCCGGAAACCGTAGCGACCACGATGCTCCACATGGCGACCTCCACGCCAAGGTTGAAGGCGAAGAGGACGCCGACCACTTCGCGGTCGAAAAGCGCCAGGCAGAGAGGGAGGGGGATGTAGCTGTAGTTCTGGAGCCCGGTCGTGCATGCAAACGTCCGCTTCACCGCATCGCCTTTCAAAAAAAGTTTGGCGGTGAGGATCGAAACCGCGAGGCCGGCCGCGACCGACGCGAACCCGGCGGCCGGCGGCAGGAGGAGGTTCGCCGGACGGACGAGCGCCTCGTTTCCGATGATGATATCGAGCGCGAGGCACGGCACGAACAGCTTGATCAGGACTCCGAGAAGCGACTGGTCCGCCTCCTCGGTGAGGATGCGCGTCCGGCGCAACGCGTAGCCCGCTCCCATCACGAGAAAGACGGGAAGCACGATCTGCAGAAGGTGCCAGGTCTCGGCCACGTCAGCGTCCTGCGTGGGTTGCAGCCTTTGGGCTTGGCCCTGGCCTGTCATCACGGCAGGCGGGGCGGGGACGGTCTTCGCGCATGGGATGACCCTAGCAG
>JBAXXX010000163.1:0-4209 GCA_037127695.1 Verrucomicrobiia bacterium
TCGGGATGCCCCGGGATTTTCGCTCGTGGTAGAGAACCCGAACGATCTCCCGGCGGATGGGAGGGGAATAGTGAGAGAAGCGCATGCGATTTGGTGGTGAGCCCGCCGGAAGAATTTCCGCCGGGGAGCAGCCAAAGAGACCGCTCAATTTTATATAACGCAGGCGGAGGGGGCGTTGCGGGCAGGTAGCCTCTGGGGCTCATTTTGCCAGTCTGCCGCGAGGAAAGGGCAGTATTCGGGCAGTTGAGCGGATTCGTGTTTTTCTGAATCTTCCTAACTCATTGATTATGAGTGGTGCAGCCGCCGCGACTCGAACGCGGAACCTTCTGATCCGTAGTCAGATGCTCTATCCAATTGAGCTACGGCTGCTTTCTATGGTAAAACGACTGCAAACCCTGTATCCATCAGCATTCCCGCAGAATTGCAGGCGAGTCCTTGCGAGTCCACGCGAGGGCTTGACAGCTACAGAAAATGCAGCTAAAACCGTAGCACCATGAGAGCTGCTACGGCTTCCGCAAAATCCACCGTCATTGATGTCACCGAGTTCGTTCATCGAGGCCGGAAGCGTAGGATTTTCCGCCGCGAGGCGCAAGGCAATTTTTACATCCGCAAGGAGATTGGCGGGAAAGCCCTCTGGAAATGCCTGGATTCCCCGCTCGCCCGGATCGCGACAACGAACGCCCACGCGTGGCTCGACGCGCTCCAGCTCGCCGCCGCGGACGGGAAATGGGAGCGTCTGGATCCCGTGCGCAGCAAGACTCCCTGGGCGAGCATCGGCGAGATCCTTGCCTGCTACATCGATCGCGCGCCCGCCGCCGGGCAGATTGACCAGCGGAGCGCCAATGGCAACGCCTCCAGCCTCCGCAGTCTGCTACGGGCTGCTACGGCTTGCGAAGATCCCGACCTGCTACGGGCCGACATCCTCACCGAGGCGACGGCCCGCACGTATCTGGAGAAAACCCGCGCCGGAGCCCGCAGCGAGAGCGGGATCCGCAGCACGCTTGTCCAGGCACGCAGCGTATTTGCCCCCAGCCTGCTCTACATCTATGCCGGCATGCGCCTGCCAGACCTGAAGGGCTTTCGGGTCGCGATCCGCTTCGACACCGGGGCCGACGTGGGATTTGTTCCGTTTGCTCCCGAGATGATCGCAAAAATGGAATCCGCCGCCCTCGCGCTCCGGCAATGCGATCCGGCCACATGGCACTGCTACATGCTCATGAGCCGCCTGGGGATGCGCAACATCGAGGTCGAGCGCGCCACCCTCGGCTGGCTGCGACCCGACGACGAAGGGCACTGGCACCTCGACATTCCCGAGACGAAAGACGGGCTTGCCAGGCACCTCCAGCTCCCCGACGACCTGAGCGCGCGTGTGATCCGCGAGATTGCAGGGGACGGCCCGCATCTTATTCCGGCCCGCAACATCACCGAGCGCAGCGCGATCTGCCAGCGCGAGATCAACCGATTTGCCGGCCAATTCATCACCGACCGATCCAAGACCGCCTATGAGCTGCGAAAATGGGCGGGATCGCTTGTCTGGAGCACACAGGGCAGCGAGGCAGCGCAATACTTTCTTGGACACCGCAGCATTGCCACCACCGAGCGCTACTATGCCCGGTTTCTGCGCCCCGTGCGAGCCGTGAGCGCCGCCGACCGCGCCAGCATCTACGGGCAGCCTGCGGAACTTGCTCTTGAGCAAGACCGGAAGCGCGCCACAGCCGACCCTGACCCTGACCCACGCACAAAACCAAGAACATGAAACCAGACCCAGGCCGCGAATACCTCGCCGCTCTCGCGGAACGCAAAGAGGAGATATTCTACAAGAATCCGATCCCGGCGAACCGCTACACCACGCGCAAAATGCTCGCGCTGGTAGCCGTATGCGGTGTGATCTTATCCATTCCGGCCGGCCAATATTCGCTCGCTCTGGCGTTCCTGCTGTTCGCCCTGTGCGTATTCCTGCATTCCCGAGCCTACCCGCAGCAGAATTTCCAGCGCCGCATCGATATGGCAGCGCACCAGAGGAACGGCAAGCTCGCATCAGACATCGCCTGGAAACCACACATGGCCGAGCTACAAGCAAAGCGCGACCGGGAAGACCCAGAAGGCAGGCGCTATTCCGGCCCGCCTCCGTTGCCTTGAGTTGACAACGCGGCAAATTCAAGCGAGGCTCATTCAGCCGCCAAGAAGGTCAGAAAATTCCGGCAGTCTGCCGCAATCCCATTCACTTGGGCTTCGCGATGGAGGGGTCAGTCGGTCCTCCCTTGGCGGCTTTTCAGTCAATGCAGGGAGTTGACAAATCGTGCGAACGGGTGTTTATTTCCTGTGGAGATGGCAGATATCCCATCTTGTCGAGGCCGCAGCGCTGCGGTTTAGAGCCTTCGGGGGGTTGAGCCAGAAAATCAACCCCCCACTTTATTTCTCCACACAAGCGTGTGACCCTTTAGCCACTCCTCGGTGATCGTCTTTCTCGGCCTCCAGCTTTTGATTGCAGCCTCATCCCCGAGATCAACGAACACGCCTTGCCATACGCTTTCCTGATCCCGCTTGTATTTCTTCAAGAAAATCAAAGCAGTCGGATCATCCTTTGAGCGCAGGATAGCGACAGGATTCTCCACCACATCTGGTATCAGCGTCATATTCCTGGCCCGATATTCCTCAAACCCTTTTGGAGCGGTATCCGGATCATCCAAACGAACTTCTCCCGCTTCAATTTTCCGGACAATATCTCCCCAGTTTTCTGCTCCGGGAATGAATCCTTTATCTCTTCCTCCCGCGATCAACTTCATAAAGTGACCGCGTTTGAATACCGATACTTTCCCGATCGGAGTCGTGAGCGACTTGCCTTCGAGATTTTCTTTGAACCAGTCCCAGTAAGTTTTGAGATTATTGGATCGCTCAAGCCTGCGGACTGGATAAGCTGCAGCAGGCATCTGCTGCATGAGATTTCGTGCCTCCGTTCCAGACTCAAGATCCACCTCATTCTGTGGTTGATTTGATTGAGCAACGATTCTCGTTTGCCGTGGCTTCTCAGGTTTCTCATTACCTCCATCCACCTGCGGATCCGCCCGCCACTCCCCATCCGGCATCATGTTCGAGTTCGCCCTGTGGTAGTCGAAAGCCATGCCCTCGTTCCCCGGGCGCGCCATCTCCACACGATCCAGCCGCAGCGTCTTCACCGCGCTCTTCGCCCGCGGCGTTCCGATTGCAGCAGCCAGCGGGTTCTTGCCCTTGTTCTCGATCGTCCCGATCCCGAGCAGCCGGTTCAGCGCGTCGCGTTTTCCTGTGCCGATGCCATTTTCCCCCGGCAGGCTTTGCCGGTGGTTCTCGAGATACTGTTTTAGATCCCGCTCCACCTGCACCATGTCGTTACCGAACTCCGGAAGCTTCCCCGCGTTGATCTCCTTGATCGCGTTTCTGCGGAACTGGTCGGCATCCAGCACATGCACCAGCACGTTGTCCGCCTTGGTGATCTGCCGCCAGAAGGGGATCACCTCCAGCACGTCAGCCCGCAGGTTGCCCAGGTTCTTCACACGGTATCCCCTCGGCGTCTGCGACCCGATCTTATGATACACGATCCGCACCGAGCGGCCGGCGGACTGCGCATCACGCATCTCAGCCTCCACCGCCTTGAGATACGGCCCGACATTCGGCTGCTGCATGAATCTCTCTGGCAGCACCGCGCCGCCCACACGCACCGAGCCGTCCGGCGCCCTGTGCTGGCCCCACTCGCTATCCACCTTCACCGGCAAAGCCCCCCGGCGCATGCTCTGGAATGTCTGCCTGCGGCTCTCGAACTCAGCATCGATCTCCTTCTGCGTCTTGAACGCCAGCCGCCCGTCCACCTCCCGCATGAACTGGTTTTCCCTCACCCCCGGCCGCACCTCCGCGAGATTCACGAAACGGTTCTCCTTCGGGATCCCCTGCTCAAAAACCTTTGTCCCCGTCATCGCCGCATCCGTCCTGTTCGCCGGGCCATCGATCCAACGCGCATACGATCTCAGGTAATCATTCAGCCGGCGCTCCATCGCCGAGCCCTTGATCTGCGATTTGACCTTGCCGAAGATCGGGCTCTCCACGATCACCCGCCCCGTGGACGGGTCCATAGGGATCCCCGAAGCAGACAGCCCGCGCGCCGCAGCACGCAGCAGCCCGTTTCCCCGCTTTGTCACCGCTCGACGCGCACGCGCACGCAGATCCATCACCGAAAGG
>JBAXXX010000164.1:0-4166 GCA_037127695.1 Verrucomicrobiia bacterium
CTTTCATGAGGCAGAACCCGCGCCTTGGCCGCGGGAGGGCCCGGATCCCGACGACCTGGTGTTCCTCGCTCTGGCCAAAGCGATCGGCGCGGTGCTGGTGACTGGGAACCTCGCGGACTTCCCGACCGAGATCCGTGATGGCGTGATCGTCATGAGCCCGTCGGAGTACCTGGCGCAGATTCCGGATCAGGGATAGCGAATCTGGTGCTGATGCGCTACAGAACGCGGCGCGCTCACTGGAAAGCGAGAGTGGAGCGCAGATGGGCATCGCCCTGGATGACATCGACAAGCCGCCTGACGACGTCGTCGCCCGCGAGATCGAGGGCGAGATCATCAGCGGCCCCTGGTCACCGGCATTGGCGACAGGGAGGACGAACTCTTCACCCTGAACGACACCGGCAAGGCGATCGGGGACAGGCTCGACGGGCAGCGCAGCCCCGCAGGCGTGGTGGCGGAGCTCAACTTGGAGCTCGAAGCCGAGGACGGCGCTGGAGAACGCGACGTGCTCGGCCTCTCCGCCCAGCTTGTGGAGCGCCGCATGCTGGTCGTCGCCTGAGGCGGGGCAAGGCAGGCGCCGCCTTCGTGGCGGCGCTGCGCGCCGCGACGCAACGTCGCCTTTTGCCCGCGGTGACCGGGACGAAGCGCAGCGTTGCGAACGCCAGAGGCGGGAGGCGCGAGCCCCTGGACGAGCCGACGAGGAGAGTCTGGAGCAGCCCGAGCTGATCGGGCTGGTGCGGGGCGGGCTTGAGGAGGCCGTGCTGGAGCTACGCCGGGATGACGGTGGTACGGTAGCCCTGACCGCATCCAACCTGGCGCTACGTGACATGCGGTTTGAACGCCGTGGGTGTTGTCGCTAAACGGGGGTTGGAGGTGCTGACATGAAGATAGAAGTACTGACCGCGGTCCTGCACAAAGAGGAGGACCTCTATGTCGCGGAATGCCCTGAGGTCGGAACAGTCAGTCAGGGCTCTTCGGTCGAGCAGGCCGTCGCCAATCTCAAGGAGGCGACAGAGCTCTATCTGGAGGAGTTCCCTCTGGTTCAAGTCGCGCGGCCTTTGCTCACCACCTTTGAGGTCGCCGTCAATGCCTGACTCGCGTCGCATGTCGGGACACGAGGCCATCCGCAGGTTGGAGCGGCTCGGCTTTGTCAAGGTCAGGCAAAGAGGTAGTCACGGCGCTTGAAGAGACAGACGTCCGAAGGTGCGATTGGTTGCGTATGCACTCGGGGTATGCACCCCTTCTGCTTCGTGAGAGGCGCGGGCTGAGACTCCGCGGAGGGTCGCCTCCCGCTCCGTGAATCTCCGTGGGAGCGCAGCGCGGCCGCCGCCTCCGGACCGGCGCTGCGCGTGCGCGCTACGTGGAGCCGGCGCGCTACCAGGCGCTCGCTGGAAACCCCAGCACCACTCCCCCCTTGATGGGGGCGCACATGGGGCGCATAATAGGCGCATACTCAAGGGAGGTAGCGACCACCATGCGCAAGAGCAAGCTCAACATCACGATGGACCAGGACCTCATCGACTACGCCAAGAGCTACGCCTCGCTGCAACGCACCACGGTCTCGGAGGTCTTCACGCAGTTCGTCCTGCATCTGCAGCGCGTCCACGACGGCGATCCCATGCCGGTCATCCTCGACGACCCCGGGTTCAGAGACAGCCTCCTGCAGACGATGGCGAAGATCCAGTCCGGTGAAACGAGGTGGTCGCCCTACGTCGAGATCTTCTGATGATCGCCCTGTTCAGCGACTACTTCGTCGCTGCGCTGAAGAAGCACGCCGCTCTGAAGCGCCTGGTCCAGAAGAAAGTGGACATGATCCTCCAGAGTCCCGTCGGTCCTCATCACCTACCTCTACTGCCTGATCTGCCGACGAAGGGGAGACCACGAGATCGTGCGTTGTCATGATTGCTCAAGCTGCGCCGACGAAACGGTGAAGTTCGTGCAGATGGGTCCTCATGATGAGGCCTACGAGCACCTCGGACGCTGAGCCGGTACGCCGTCGGAGGACGTCGTTGCCCGCGAGATCGAGGGCGAGATCATCTGCGGCCCCTGGTCGCTGGGTGCGGCGACATGGGGGACGAGTTGTTCACCATGAACGGCGCAGGCAAGGCCATCTGGGACCAGCTCCACGGGCAGCGCAGCCTCGCGGGCGTGGTGGCTACGCTCACCCCAAAGCTCGCGGAAGCCGAGGACGGCGCTGGAGAACGCGACCTGCTCGGCCTCGTCGCCGAGCTCGTCGCGCGCAGGATGCTGGTCGCCGCCTGAGGCAGGGCAAAGGCGGCGCCCCTACCACCTCGACGCTGCCTAGCGTGACGCAACGTCGCTTCTTGCCCTCCAACAAAGGAGTAGGATCGGCAACGAACGCGGTGACCGGGATGCAACGGTGTAGCGATTGCCGGAAGCAGGAGGCGCGAGTCCAAGGACGAGCAGACGAAGAAGACCTGGACCGAGTCGGAGGAAGCGGTGTCAGTGGCCTGCAGGTCTCTTGGCCCTTGATCCCTTCGACGTGGCTCAGGTCAGGCATCTCGGGCTCTGGCCTTTGGGAGCCCTGAGGACGCGACTCCTGACTTGACATGTATCGTGATGGATCGGAGAGCGAGCAAAGGCGGGTAGCTAATGTCTGTCCTGGACAAGATACGGCTTCTGGAGAGATACGTTTCCACTGACCCATCAATGATCGATTCGGTCATGGAAATGGCCATCGACAAACTACTCACGCGGGAAAGCACGCGCATGGGTGATATGCATCTGCGAATCAACGCTCAGATCGCCGCCTTCGAAGCGCAATACGCCATGAGCTCGGAGGATTTCCGGAGCCGCTATGACAAGGGCTCTATCGGTGATGACATGGATCTCATCGAATGGGCGGCGACCCTTGATATGCGGGAGCGGATTCAACGCCATCTTTCCATGATCCACAAGGGTTGACCACTTGAATGAAAACATCAGGCAGTATTTCGATGCGATAGAGGTTCGTCTGATAGAAAGCCCAGCGGTTGTGTCTTATCAGGTCATCCGGCGGGATATAGCCGTGGTTGACGGAAAGATACGCATCAAGTCAGTGTTATCGAATGAGGGTACTTTCGAGTTGTTTATCTACATGGTAGAAGAGAAACATCAATTGGTCTTGGATAGATATAGTTTCCACTGGCAAGACAAAGAGGGATGTCTGCTCATTCGCATGGATAACGCTCCTCATTTCCCGGATATGCCAAACGCTCCACATCACGTTCATAAAGGAAGAGAAGTCGTGAAGGCTCTCCTGGAAACGCCCGAGCTACTACCATTTCTGGATGAAATGGAAGCAATCGTTGTGTCAGGAGACATACTGCTCAGATGTCCGCCACCGGAGCTGCCGTGAGCTTTCGGTAGGTAGCCGAGCTCGTCGAGGTCGCCCCGCAGACGCCCAGCGCTGATGCCGTGGAAGACGTCGATGTGCACCCAAGGTAGCAGTGCGCCGGCGGATCGCGGCGTGGACTGCACAGGCCGCTCGTACTGGTGTCGCCGGGCAGCGCCCGGCATGCTCTTCCGCCGTCGGTCCTCACGCGCTTCTGCCTTGCCGGCCGATCACACATCGAGGCCATCCTGCCGACATCAGGCGTGACCATGGGGATCCTGGGGGCTCGCCGGGCTGAACGGGGCGAAGGGGCCAGGCGGACGGCGCGTCACCCTGAACTCCATCCCGCCCGTCTTCAAGAAGTGGGATCGGGCCTGGGCCAATCGTGTCGACGGAGTGCGGAAAGCCCGCTACGAGACGGGAAACCGGACGCGCCGTCTCCGAAATCCCACTTGGATGAAGTTGTCGCGTTCGGCCTTCTCGATCCTCTTCAAGGCCAGCTCCAGAAGGAGCTTCCTCTTCTCCGCATCCCTCTTCGCGGTCTTCTTGAATCTCCGCAGTCCCAAGCGGTCGCGGAGAAGCAGCATCTCGGTGACGGACGTCCGTTGTCGCGTAGTGCCTGCGGGTCTTATGGGGCTTTCCGCTTCGAGCTCCTCCCGATAGCGTACGATCAGAAGCTCCGCCATCTCGCAGTCGACCTCGGATTGCCAATGCTTGCACGCGTTCATGCGGTCGATGATCAGGTCTTCGAGGCCGACGACGACGCAGCGCAGGCCTCCCTCGATCTCGACGGTCTCGCGCGGGGCATCCTCGCCGGCGAGCGCGGAAGCCGGAG
>JBAXXX010000165.1:0-4051 GCA_037127695.1 Verrucomicrobiia bacterium
GCCAGTAGGCCGCGGCGGACATCGGATCATCCACGCGCATCGAACCGGGCGTTTCGTTGAGCCGCTGGATGCGGATCTCAAACGTGGATTTCGAGTAGCGCATGGCCCTCCAGTTTCCGGGCGATCGAGGCGACGGCCTCCGCGCCCTTCTTATATACGACGACCGCAATGAGCGCGTCCCCGCGCCACACCGCCCAGAACCGGTTGTATCGGGCGATGCGGATCATGGCGTTTCCTCCTGCGTTGATGGCGCGCGGCGCTCCCAGTCCAGGGCGGCGGCTTCCGCTTGCGCGTGGGTGGGGAAGTTCTCCCCGACCCACCGCTCGAAAGCCCCGCCCGCATCCCGGCCACCGCGCACAACTGTCCAACCAAGGGCGGCGGGGACAACTTCCGGCTGATGAAGCACGTTCATTTTCCCCACCCCTCTCTGCGGATGCGGGCCTTGAGCGTGTTGACCGGCACGTTGAACTGCGCTGCCGTCTGCTTCACGCTCCGGTCGCGCACGTAGCGGCGTTTGATTGCCTTCCAATCCGGTCCGAGGATCGCACGGATTGGGGCTGGAATGCCGCGAATTTCCGCGCGCCGCCGGACGTTTGGGATAGCGATGGAACCGTCGTCCGCGATGCTCTCGGGGAGTTGGGCGTCCGCCATCGGGTTGAACCGCTTGGTTTCCTTCCGCGTCTCCAGCCGCGACATCCGCTGTTGGATTCCCACAAGTGCCGTGCCCGTCACCGCATTGACCGCCTCACCAACGAGCTTCGGGATGTTCACCGAGGGCATTCCCCGGCGGGTTGTCGTAATCGCGGCCATCTGCGTGGTCACAATCTCGCGGATCAACTCCAGCGGGATTTCCGTGATCGCATAGACAACTCCCGTCAGGCTTTCCAGCCCGAGCGACTGTTTCATCTTTTCGCGGGCCTCGCGGGGCGTTTCCGCTTCGAGCCGCTCGTCAAAGACAATCTCGCTCGACCGGCTTGCCACAAGTTTGAAGAGTTTCATGCTACGGCCTCCGTTGCTGCCCAGAGGGCGAGTTGGTCGGTGGGCTTCTTCCTCCAACGAAGATTCCCCGAGCGTTCGAGCTCGTAGAGGAACCCGAGATTCGAGCACCGCATCCCGTTCCATTCCCGCCAGTCCCCGAAGAGGCTGGTTTTGCTCGCGCTCATGAGCACGAACCGCCCGTCCACGCTATCGAGCAGATCCGGATCGTGCAGGTGGTTCACCAGCAGCGCCATCACCCGGCTGTCGCTGATCGGCCCGCCGACTTTCCGTTTCTCGGCTTTTTCGATGTAGGCGAGAGCGTCTTTGAACCCGCCCCACGTCCCATTGTGGAACAGGACGCGGCTTGCTTTCCCCACGAGCGCGGTTTGCGCCGACCGGTTCACCGGGAACGGGTGGCAGAGCTCCGGACTGATCCCTCCCACGCTCGCCCAACGGAAGTGGATCACGACCTCCCCCTTGAGCTTGCGCAGCAGTTGATGAACTTCGATGGGGCCAAGGTTCTTGGCCCACTGCACTTCCCCACCAGCCCGCCATGCCACTCCCGCACCATGCGGGTTGGCAGCAGCGCAGGCCATCAGGGTATTCAGGCCCGGCCGCACTTTCGGCGGGCACACGATGATAACGCACATATTTTCCTTTCTGTTTTGTTGGTTGATTTGTGCCGCCGACTACGCACGTTGCGTAGCCATGAGCACAAAAAGTTAGAGATTCGCGTCGGCATATCGTCCGTCGAATTGGCGGCAGAGGCGCAGGGCCTCGCGGCTGTGATTGGCGAAATCCGCGTGCAGGCGGCCGAAGAGCCCGAGGGCAACCGGGCGGCTGGATCCTGTCCATCCAAGGTAATCCCAGAGGAACTGCACCGACTCGGCGGCGTTGCGGGTGCGCGACTGCTGGAGCTTGTTCTTTGTGAACCCGCCGAGGCATTGAACCTCGTGAGCGCGGCGGCAGAGCCCGAGGGCAGTCCCCACGTGATGTTGGACTTTCGCCAAATTGACCGTGCCGGCGAAGGCGCGGAACTCCACGAGGCCGTGGCTGAAGAGCTTGCGGAAATTCACCATCCCGCGTCCGCACGCCACCGCTGCTTGTTCCTTGCGTCTCACATCCGCGTCGTGCTGCATCTTTTTGACGAGCTTTGCCACGTCCTCCGCGAACGTGTGGCTGAAGTGGTTCAGGTGACGTCCCGTGCCCGTCTGGCCGTAGATCGCGCGCGCGTGCCACTGGGCGATGTGGGCGAGCTTGCGGGCGAAGTCCGCTCGGGCTTGTGCGTCCGAGGCACCGATCACGCTGTCCACGCTCACGGTCACATGACATCCGCAGGAATCGTTGACCCGCGCCCCGATCCCGTTCAGCCAGCCAACGAAGTCGCACATCCCCGCCACCCCGGCCTCCCCGTGGAGGATGGGCGACACAAACTCGCAGGCCATCTCCCCCGGCTGGCACCGGATCGAGCCGTCGCGTTCGGCGTTCCATTTGGCCCGGTTGAAGGCGGGGGCGGCAAGGATCGTGGACTCGCCCACGCGAAGTCCTCCGGTCACGGGGCGGCCCCCATGGTAAGATCCAACGGTGATCCCGCTCGTGGCGGGAATGGCGGTTTCCAGTTCAATCCCGAAGCGGATCTCCGTGGCTTTGATGTCGGCTGGTTTCATAATCAGCCCTCGTAATCGCGGACCCCATGAACTTCGGCTCCGGTTTGCTCCACCCACTTGTCGAGGGCAGCGAGGTTTTTGAAGACCAGCCTCCAGCTCGTGCTTTTCATGCCCTTCACCCCATAGGCTTCCACTCTGGCGGCCAGTTGATTTGATGTTGTCGTTTTCATATAGGTTGTTGCTGAAGTTATTGTTGACTGAGGCTTGAACCTCTTCCGGTCAGCCGCGTAGTGTCCATCGGAAATGAACGCCATATTTGTCTCCCATTTTACTTAGGTTCAACGGGTTGGCATGATAGTTGAATAACCCGCACGGTCAGTTCGGACAGCATTTATCAGGCGTAGGAATGCGTTTGCTCGTCAGCCTCAAAATGGCCGGAACTTGTGTTGATGCCTCGTGGCGGGCGGGTGCCCTCCGGGGTGGTATAGGGGGAGGCCGAAAACCGCATTTTCTTCCTGTTGCGCGATGTCGGAAAATCCGTAGGGTGCAGCCCAATGACAACCAACCAAGTCCACGGGCACGAGATCATGTCGCTCGTCGCCAAATATCCGGAGGGCATTGAGGTCGCCACTCTCAGCGACATCGTTGAGCACGAGTTCGGCTCCGGCACACGCTTCTTCACATGCTCGGCGGAAGGGATGACGCTCCAAGAGCTCATGACCATCCTGGTCGAGCGAGGCAAATTCCAACTCCGCGACAACCGGCTTTTCCCCGGCGACGCTCCTGCCTGCAACCACGACTGAGGCTCACATATCCCATGCCTCGCGGAACCCGATGAACTTGGGGAACCGGGGGGCGTCTTTGGCTCCGCTTGGCTGGTGGCTGAATTTGACGAGCTTCCCAATCAATGACTCCTTCCGCAGCCACAGGCTTGCCCGGTCGATGCCGCCGAGCACATGGTTGTAGCCAAGCCGGAATTCCACGCCCGTATCAATCACCCGGACGATGAACCCGCCGAGCTCGCCCCGGCCGATCATCCCGGCTTGGGCCATGCTCCGCTTCGTGCGTCCGAAGGCGTCAAGCCCGGCTTCGTTCTGGTTGGTCATCCCCTCGTAAGGTTCGAGCACAACCGCCTCAGCATCCTCAAACCGCTTGATCTTGAGCAGCCAGCCCTCGCGCTCGGTTGAACGACCGCATTTGTATGGCCCCGCAGGATCGCGCACCATCACGCCCTCGTATCCCTCGGCAAGGCATTTTTCCTCATAAGCGGCGAGCTGGGCGGCGTCGGCAATTTCCACCGGCAACACCTTCTCGACGTGCTTCCACTCGGGCAGGCGCGCGAGTTCCTGCATCCGGCAGGCATAGGGAACTTCCACGCCCTCGCACACATAATCAAAGACGTGGAAGAGGAAATCCGGCTCGCCGCTTTCCCGGCCGATCGCGCTCGTGGTGGCATTGAACGTGCC
>JBAXXX010000166.1:0-3961 GCA_037127695.1 Verrucomicrobiia bacterium
CGGGCGAGGCCGAGGGCGGCGGCGAGGATGAGGAGATATTTTACCATGATGCGATAGGGCTGCGGCGCCACATGGTCCAGCCGCCTTTGATGGTGTAGTTGTAGTGGCCGTCCGCAGCCTGGTAGAGGCCGGTCGAGGGGGCGACGCCGCCGGGGAACGCGAAGAAATCAGTTTTGCTCGCAGGGACATCGTCGAGGAACATGACGACGGGGGCCACCGTCGTTGATGGGGTTGGGATATTCTCATCCCCGTTCCAGATGGCGCGGAGGAGGAAGAGGTCTTGCTGGGCGAGGATGGTTTGGCGGCTGCCGTCGGAGCTGACGGCGTCTATGTCGAGGAGGGCCGGGTAGCGGGTGCGGGAGATGGTGCCGGTGAAGAGGTCTGCGATTTCCTCGGTTTTTGTGCTGAGGGTTCCGGTGTAGTGGAGGGTTTCTCCAGTACCGGTCTCTGCGAGGGTGGCAAGCAGGAGCAGGGTTGCTGCGGCGAGGGAGCTGTTGGGCCGGGCGGAGAGGACGAGGGAGCTCCCTGGGGCGGGGATAACGGACAGGGAGTCGTCCACAATCCAGACGCTCAGGCCGAGAGTGTTGCGGGCCGTGAGGTGGAGCTGCCCGAGCGGGATCCGGCTCGCGCGGCTGGCTAGGAGCTTCCCGCTGGGGAGGTGGAGGGTGATTTCCATGGGCGGGGAGTATGCGGCCAAGCGGGGCGTGCGGGGAAATGGGGCTGCGCGGTTTGCGCGTAGATTCGGCGGGCGGAGATTAAAACGGGAACGCTTTATTTAAGGCATCCCTCCTCTTCGCGCATGGGGTGCCCTCTTTCAGCCTGCCGTCCTTATCGTGGCAGGGGATTCCTAGGAGCTTGGCAATCGGTCGGGCTGCGGTCTCGACGACGTCGCCGAGGCCGCGAATCGGGCTCGGGGCTGCCTCTGGTGCGCATCTGCGGTATGCTCCCCATTTCCCATGCTGGCAGGCGGCGCAGGGGTCGTGGGCGATGCTGGCGCACTCGTGGCAAAGCTCCTGCCGGATCTCGATGACTGCGGGAGGTATCATGCTGTCCATGCGGGGTCTGGATATCCGTTGGGCTGCGGGTTGGCTGGATCGGAGATGTCGGGTTCGTAGCCGGGGACGCAGGAGAATTTCACGATTTCCACAGTGATCGTGCCGTCCTCTGTGGGGATCCCGATCTCTGTCTCGTCTCCGGTGATCTTGTTGTCTGCGTGGTCGACGGCGAGCGTGTCGTCTTCCAGGCACGGGTTGCCGGTTCCGGTCCACTCGTAGGGATCAAGCGCGGTGATGGTGGGAGAGCCTGTTTCTGGCGTCTCGACTTGCTGAAGCCAGACCTTGAGGTAGCAGGTGCCGCTTGGCGGATGGGCGATGCGCCACTTGTGCTTGCGGACCGAGTAGCTCGTCTCGTCACCGGAGAGGTTGCGGTAGCTGCTGCATGTGCCTGTCCATGTGTCGGGATAGGCTGGGATGGCAGATTCGGTGCGGGTGATGAGGTCGGCAGTTGTCTCCTCTGCCGATGCGTTAGAATAAATGACGGATGCGACTCCTGCCGGTGGCTCTGTTCCGGCAAGAGCTTCGAGAAGATAGACGCCATCTCCGGTGCCGCTGATCGTCCCGTCCGATGCGATAGAAGCATCCTCCATGTAGTCGGCAAAATCGGCGCATGTGGGGGGCGGGCAATTCCAGCCGCCTTCCGAGTACGCGCTCACGCTGCCGGAATATGTGGTGGTTGTCGAGCAATCGGTGTTCCAGGTGATTGTTTTCGTCGCTGATCCGGATCTGCACCACAGGAGCCAACGCTCAAAACCGGGATCTGGCGACTCATCGCAATTCGTGTCGATACCGGAAGTGTAGGTGTCAGTATGGGTCCACGTTCCGCTGCATGTCGTCTCGCTGGTGCATTCTCCGGTGTCGGGGTCAACGGTATATTGAGTGACTGACGTATGGCCGTCATTGTGGACGGTCGTTACCGTGAGGTAATACAGGCTGTCGGCTGGGTTGATCTCCCCGCACGGCCCAGGCTTGCTCTTGCTCGCGGCGGCGCTGTCGCACTCGATGCCTACCGAGACGGGCGGGGCCTCGCAGCAATGGCAAGCGCTCATGCGAAGGAGACGCCGAAGAACGGCGCGGCGCTGGCATACCAATCTCGGCAGACGGTGGCGGTGATTGGGCCGTAGCGGGAGTTGGTGGCCTGCCAGAGTTCGGAGGTCGTGTTGTAATGCACGGTCCCAATCTCAACGTAATATGTCGTTGCATCGTCTGCGGTGAGCGTGGCAGAGATCTCCAGCCAGCGGGAGGTGACTGCGCCGGTTGTCCCGTCGATCGTGATGCCGCCTTGCAGGATTCCCTCTGCCGGGGTGAGGAGGTATTGCGGGTGGTCGCCCTCGGAGAATCCCAGGTCGGTTGAGCTGCCGCCTGCGAGGGTTGACGGGAGGACTCGGATTTGCGGAGCGGGCGGGATGTTGGTATCTTCGGGGTCGGTGGTGACGCTGAGCGTGAAGGGCTGGGGTGAGGATGTCGCGGTCGCGTTGCCTGGGATGGAAGCGACGCGCCGCGATGGGAGGATGCCGTTGAGCCTGCGGTCGAACTCGCGGAGGAGGCGTTGGACGTTCGAGGCCCAGATGAGGATGTTGTCGCCTTGGGCGGGCTCCCTGGGGAGGATCATATCGAGAGGAAGGTTCCGGCGGTGCGGGCGGGCTCGGTGATGAGGATGGCGGAGGGCTTGGGGCGGGAGATGGTGGGGTCGAGCGGGAGGGCACCCAGGGCGATGTCGCGGAGCTGGAGGCGGACGGTTTTTGCGGCGGCGGTGAAGGGGTTCTTCTCTGCGGGCGAGCCTCGGCGCAGGTAGCAGGCCTCGGCGGCGAGGGTGCGGGCGGCGTGGATCACGACGGCAGGGTAAGGCGTGGGGAGCGGGACGGTGTAGCGGACGCCGAGGATGGCATCCACCTCGCAGCAGGCGGCCGCCTGCACGGTCGCCCAGGCATCTACAATGCCGTCCCCGTCGTCATCGAGGGCTTGGGTGAGGAAGTCGGCAGGAATGAGGGCGGCCAGGTCGGATTGGGCGATATACATCGGGGAAAGGATGAAGGTGAGGAAAAGAAAAAAGACGCGCCGGGTTTGATGCCGACGCGCCTTTCGCGGGGTGGGGTGGAAACGAAGGGTTTACGCGGCATCGACGCCGGTGGACCCGTAGGCGAGTTCCGGCAGGCCGTAGCCAGCGTTGTGGCGGGCGTAGACCTGGTAGATGAACTCTTGGGTCTTGATGACGTGGGAGTCGTTCGGGTCCGTGCACATCGAGGATTTCGGGGCGAGTTCCTTTTGGACGATGAAGGGTTTCATCGCGCTTCCGGCTTCGCACAGATACCAGGTGTCGTCCGCGCCGAGGGCGAGGAGATCCGGAAGGATCAGCGTGCGGGCCGTGCCCTTGTCGATGTTCGTGCTGTTATTGAGCGTCTCGGCCTTGGTGATCTCAAGGGCGGTGGACTGGTTTTTCGGCGAGACCACGAGCACGAGGTCTTTGCCCAGGCGCATGGCCCGGCCCTCGGCGTTGAGTCGTCCGATGAGGTTTTCACGGGCTGCGCGGAAGTTCGTTTGCGAGAGCTTCTTGGTGCCGAGGTTGCTGAAGGCGGTTGCCTTGGCGTGGGCTTTCTTCGCGGTGGCGAAGAAGGCTTTGCCCGTGTAGTCAGTCTGGGTGAACCCATTGACGAGCAGTGAGGCAACTAGCTCGCCCGGCTGGTAGGCGGCGGCCTCGGCCATGAGGCGCACGAGCGGGTCGTAGACGTTGAGGCGGTCGCGGTCGAGGTCGCGGCGTTTGATGCCGATCGTGTTCTCCCATTCACGGTTCTTGATGGTGAAGCCGTGGCGTAGGAGGTTGCCGATCGTGATCTCGCCGACCAGCTCCTTGACCCAAGTTTCTTACGGATGGGCTGGAACCAGCATAAAACCTAGGGACGGGCCAC
>JBAXXX010000167.1:0-3705 GCA_037127695.1 Verrucomicrobiia bacterium
AGGAATTGAACCTGCCGGGAACCTTGCACAGAACTTTGCAGCTTTTGAGCGTTCACCCGTTTGAGAAAACACCTATGCATGAGCTACTTACAGATTCCGACTCCAAAGACTTGGAACCATTAGACTCTAACCAACTGCTGTTGTGGAACTTATAACCGGACACTTGTGATTTCCCGACTTTCAGGCGTTAAGCTATGGGACAGCAACTCGGTCATTATACTAATATCCCCATGAGTAAGTAGAAATTCTTAAAGCCATTTTCACAGTTTCGAGTTCCGTCCCGCTTCAATGCTTGATCGGACTGCCGTTTTATGCTCCTGTGGGACAGCACTGAAATGAACCCTAAAAACTACAGCTGCGGAAACCGGGAGCTATGAGGATCTCGTTCGATCTCGATGGGACGCTTTTCGTCTCCGACCCGCATCAGGCCGGGCCCATCATGTTCAACTTTGTCGAGCGGGAGAAAGTCGCCCTCCTGCGGAATGGGACGCGGGAGCTGATGGCGTCGTTGGCGGAGCGGGGCTGGGAGATCTGGTTATACACAAACTCACTGCGCTCGCGAACATCGCTCTGGGCCTGGGCTGTTCGTCTCAACATGCCAGTCACCGACGTCGTCAACCAGCAGATCCATGAAAACCGGTGTGCGGAAATGGGGGTCTTGCCAGTTCAGGCATCCGCAAAGATGCCTCAGTGGTTCGGCATCGACCTTCATGTGGATGACTCCCCCGAGATCGCGCAGCAGATTTCAGCCTGCGGAGGCAGCGTGTGCCTCATCGCCGAAAGCGATCCGGATTGGACAGAAAAAGTCCTCGCATGCGCCGATGCCATGCTTCGAAAAAATTTATGAAGGTCCTCCTGACCGCCGATATCCACTACAATCGCTTCTGGTTTGAATGGCTGATCGCTCAGGCGCCGGCACTCGACCTGATCGCCATCGCGGGCGATCTCGTCATGGGGTTTTCCGCCGAGGTTCTGACCGACCAGAAATGCGCTATCGAGCATTGGCTCGGGCAGATCACGGCCGCCGGATGCGCCGTCGCCGTGTCGTCAGGAAACCACGAGGTGCATTCCAAAATATCGCCAAGAGTTGTGGAAAAAAAGCTCACTGTTGGCCGAATCCTTGGCTTCCTGAGTCCGTCTCCATCCCTGGCCGCCTGCCATCCACTTTTTCTCGAAGACGAGCGCACAGGAATTATCGAATCTGCCTCGGGGAACCTGATCGTATCGACGATCCCGTATAAGAAATTCGGGGATCCCACGGAAACCTCCGCCGCATCGCCGATGTGGGATGAGGCCCGGACGCTGAAAAGGCAGACCGGCTTCCCCTGGCTCGTCCTCCACCACGATCCGCCCGCCGGCGGACCTGTCGGTGGCATGGCCGGAGATTTTCCGCTGAGGCAAACGATCAAGGAATTCCAGCCTGACTACGTTCTTTCCGGCCACCTGCACGGCCAGCCGTTTTTCGAGGGCGGCGGATTCCACGAGAGGATTTCCGTCTCGCATTCCTTCAATGCCGGGCAGACGCCGCCAACAAAAAGTCGGGTTCCGAATTACATTATCTTGAATACGGATAAACGGCTTGCGACCTGGTTTTACTTCGATCTCGCGGCGGGGCTTTTCAAACAGGAGAGCCGATTCCTTGCGTGAGAGAGCCGATTGCAATAGAGTCGCCACAGATGACGATATATCTGGCTATACCATTCTATATCGTCATCAACAGCGACAATATTTTCTCCATACGGCCCCCGATGAATCTCTTCTCTCGGAAATCGGCAAACGCCTGGCTCGCGTGCGGATCGAGGCAGGCGTAACTCAAGGTGGGCTGGCGGAAAAAGCAGGCGTGGGCAACTACCAGCCTGCGGGAGAATGGACGTCTTCCCATCAGATGACGCTCAACGGAAAGCGGGACGGGTTCCGGATCGAGGATTTCCGCGAGTGCGCCCGCACGGCTTCGCTCAAACGTGGCCGGGCGGGCGTGATCGCGAACAAAATCCGTGAGGTCGCGAAGCGGTGGCGGGATTACGCCGATGAGGCGGGCGTCCCGCCCCGGCAGCGCGACAAAATCCAGAGCGCCCTTCGGCTGGGGAGCTTCGGGTAAAAGCCCGTTGCCGCGTGCGCGTGGGAACCGTTTTCCATGGACCGGCTGTTCTCTCCCGCCGCGCTCATGGTGCCAAAGCGCAAGGATCTGGGCGGCGCGTAAAAGCTACGCGGCCTGCAAGGCTTCCGGGTAGTGTTTCGCCACGGCTAGGAGCCGCAGAGCCGCCCCGCTGGGTTTTCGTGTGCCGTTCTCCCATGAGATCGCTGTCACCTTTGGCACGTTGAGTAGGGCCGCAAACTCGATTTGTGTGCAACCGAGCACCATGCGAATGGCACGGATTTCCTTCGCGGGAATCGCTTTGACCGGCGGCGGTAATTTCACCGCGCGTTCACGGCAGCGTTCGCTACCGGCTGCAAAGCCTTCGACACGCGCAACCAGCGCCTCGGCATTGAATGGGATTTCAGATTTTTTCGTTTTCATCGGTTGTATTTCGCTTTGATCGTTTCTACTGCCACCCGCAACCGCGCCAACAGCACGGGCGGGATGTCCGCCTGCTTCGCCTTCGTGTAGAGCATGAACAGCACAAATCTCCTCGCCACCGGCAGCCAGAGGTAAATAACACGCGCCCCCGCGCTCTTGCCCCGCCCCGGCAGTTTCATCCGCGCTTTGCGCAGCCCGCCCGAATGCCGGATCAAATCCCCGGCTTCCGGTTTGGCCGCAATCTGCGCCTCGAACTGCCGCAACGTCTCCTCATCGGCTACGCGCAACACTTCCTCAGTGAAGGATTCCAACTCGACAAAGCAAACATCCATCAACGGGACGTTATACATGGTATAATCCCCGTCAATGAAAAAAAACAGTTTAATGAGTCAGATGACGGTTTCTGATGCGCCTGGAGCCGGGCTTTGACCCAATCGGGGAAGAACTGCTCGTCGAAGATCTCGTGGGCCTCGACGAACTCCGGATGGCCGAATTGGCTGCCGGCTTTCAACAGCAGGTCGATCCCCTCGGGGAAACCCGCGATGCATGCGGCGGAGAAAGGGGTAATGACGAGAAAATGACTGTCGTGCGGATTGATGTGCGGGCACGTGCGGGCGAACTGCACGGGAAGCTTCCGGTCGCAATCCCAATCCTGGTTGGCCCCGTGGTCGAGGAGCCAGGCGGTGGCGGGCGCGTCCCGGTGGAGAATACGCTCGATGAGCAAAGTCGTCCCGTTCGGAGTGACGGCATCAATCTGGATGCCCTTGTCGAATTCGGCCTGCGCTCCCTCGAAGTCGCCGGCGCGCACCATTTTCCGAAATGCTCCATGATCCCTTGCGCCCGAGCGCAGGAGCACAGAGCGGATTTCGTGGAGGTTCGCAAGGCTGGCCAGACTTTGGACAAAAGCCTCTTCGTCCCCGCCATCGCGCGTGGCAAACTGCCGGAATGATTCGAGAAGCTCATCCGCCGCCTTGCGTGCCGCAATGGCGAGCGCATCGAGCGGAAGCTCGTCCAGGCGATCCTTCTCGTTGGGATTGGCCCCATCCGCAATAGCGGCGGCCGCGACATCCGCCAAACCTTCTCGCGCCGCCCATTGCAGCCGGAGCGTGGGAGGGAACTCGACGATCCCCGCAAGTTGCCGGAGAATCTCCACGCCAGCCGGCGGGTAAGCGAAGTTTACTGACTTC
>JBAXXX010000168.1:0-3606 GCA_037127695.1 Verrucomicrobiia bacterium
CACCACGGCTCGGCCCATTCCCCCTCGGGATGGTCGGCGCTCGTGACGTAGATCCCCTCGTCGGGCATCGGAAAGAAGATCCAGAATTTCCCGCCATGAAACCGGATCGCCGGAGCCCAAACGCCGCAGCCGCCGCGCACGTCAGCGTAGGATGGATGCGGGACCTGCCGGATCGCGTGGTTGGCGAGCCGCCAGTTCACGAGGTCTTTGGAATGCAGGATCGGCAGGCCAGGCGTGCAGTTGAAGCTCGAGGACACCATCCAGAAATCTTCGCCGTGCCGGATCACGTCGGGGTCGGAGTAGTCGGCGTGAATGACCGGGTTCGAGTAGCTCCCGTCTCCGTTGTCAGGACTGTATGGATAGGTGGGGATCATTATTATGGATTCTGCCCTGAACGGCTGAAATTGCAAACTATAAATCGGTTCATAGACTGCAACTATTTTCAGTTTATTGCATGATTTTCCTTTTCAAACCACAGAGTTATTGCGAGAGTTCCGTCATGTTCACGTTCCTGCCCCACTCCCGCGCCGCCGCGAATCCCCGATGAATCTTTGATGAAAACACTACTTGCGATCCTGTTGGGAATATTGCCGCTGCACGCCGATTTACCCAAGCAACCGACAAAAGTGGAACCGACAGCAGTTCCTGCCCCTCCGTTCGGCACCACAGGGGGATTCGTCGCCCTGATCGGCGACACGCTTCTGGCGGCAGGCCCAAAAGACGGCAGGTTTTTGATCTGGAAAGCCTCGATCAAGGGAGGAGGCGAGTGGGTGCCTACGGAGGTTGCCGTGCCCGAAAACACCTCCCACGCCGCCTGGGGATCCTCATGGATTCTTGCCGGTGGGGCGGTTGACGGGAAACCCGTCGGCACCGTTTCCCTCCTCGAATTGGCAAACGGTCTTCCGGTCCTTCACCCCCTCCCCGATCTGCCTGAGGGAGTTGTCGGCGCGGCGGCCGCAGTCCTCTCGGATAAGCTCTACGTGCTCGGCGGCTTGAGACCTCCGGGCGGATCATCCCCGTGCGGGGGCTTTTGGGTTCTTGATTTGAAGGCCCCGAAGGCCTGGCAGCCGGGCCCCGCGTTTCCCGGTGAGCCTCGCGCGTTCTCCGCCATCACCGAGCAATATGGCATGCTGTGCCTGTTCGGGGGGCGCGGGGCAGGGTCGAAACCGCTCGCGGATGCCTGGGTCTTCCGCCCGACACCGCTCGAGGGCACGAAGGACGCTGGATGGAAGCGCATCAGCGACATCCCGGTCCCTTCCGCAAAAACCGTCGCCCTGCCGATCGGGCAGGCCCAGGTGCTCCTGTTTTCTGGAACGCCCGGCAAGACCGTTGCGCCGTTCCTTTACCACACGCTCACGGATGCCTGGTGCGGGCTTGATGCACTTGCCGGGCTCACCGACCCGATCGCCGTTCCGACAGGAGAAAAAACCTTCCTGATGGCGCAGTCGGACGACGGTGCGAAGGCATTTGATTTTCAAGTCCTCCGCAACGTCCGGACGCTCAACTGGCTCGATTATACGGTCATCGCCTGCTACTTCGGCATCATTTCGACGATCGGCATCCTGGCCTCGCGCCACCAGAAATCGAGCGCCGACTTCTCGCTGGCCGGGCGCAACGTGCCGTGGTGGGTGGCCGGGATCAGCATGTTCGCGACGGGGGCCAGCGCAATCAGCTTCATGGCGGTCCCCGCGCTGGCCTTTCAGACGAACCTGATCTTCCTGTTTCCGATCCTGGTCATGATCCCGGCGTATTGGGTCCAGTCGCGGGTGACGTATCCACTCCTGCGCAAAATGCAGATCACCTCGACCTACGAGTATCTCGAGCGGCGCTTCAACCGCACGCTTCGTCTCGTGGCGAGCGCGCAGTGCATCGTCTTCCAGACATTCGGCCGCGCGAGCGTCGTCCTCGTGCTCCCATCGCTGGCGATCTCGGCAACAACCGGGATCAGCGTCTATTTCAGCCTGATCCTCATGTGGGCAATCACCACGGTTTACACTGCCGTCGGCGGCTTCCATGCGGTCGTCTGGACCGACGTCTTTCAGGGAACCCTGAAATTTATCGCGCCGCTCGCCATGATTTTCCTGTGCATCTACAGCCTGCCGGGAGGAGTCAAGGAATTCGTCCACGTCGGAGCGACCTACCACAAGTTCGATTTTGCACTGGTGACGTGGGATCTCGCGGTGCCGGCCTTCTGGGTCCTCGGCATCAGCACATTCCTTACGATGACGATCGGTCAGGCCGGCGACCAGCCGGTGATCCAGAGGGTCTTCTCCTCACCGGAAAAGGAAGTCCGCCGGGTCGCGATGATGAGCACCGGCTGCGGCCTCCTGATTTCCTTAGTCACCAACGTGCTCGGCATCGCGATCTTCGCCTATTTCCGCGCGCACCCCGGAGAGCTTGATCCCATGGCCCAGAACGACAAGATCGTCCCGCTCTTCGTCATCCAAGCGCTCCCGCACGGGTTCATCGGGGTCGTGATCGCAGCGATTTTCGCATCGGCCATGACGACGGTCGCCAGCAGCATGAACAGCTCGGCCACCGTCTTCACCGAGGATTTTTTCCTGAGGTTCAAACCCGACGCCCCGGACAAACTGCGGGTCCTCGTGCTGCGGATCTCCTCGGCGGTCGTCGGGGTCATCGCGCTGTCCATCGCCTGCCTGCTCGCAACCATGAACCTCAAGTCGATCATGGTCACATGGTCGATCATCAGCGCCCTGCTCGGCGGCGGGATCGTGGGAGTTTATTCGCTCGGCATGTTCACCACCCGCGTGAACGGGTTCGGGGCCGTCGGCGGGGCGCTCGCGAGCATCGTCATCTGCCTGCTGGTGAAACTCTACACCCCGCTCCACTGGGCGACCTACCTGCCGATCGCCATCCTCTCCTGCATGGTCTGCGGATACCTCTTCAGCCTCGTCAAGCCGCAGCGCAAGGATCTCACCGGGCTCACCGTTTTTACTCCTGCTAAAATATGAAAAAAATCCCAATCGCAATCGTCGGCCTGAACTGGGGGGATTCGATCATCCGCAAACATATCCTCACGGCCCCCGCCTCCGAGTTTTTTGTTCTGACAGCGGTGTGCTCCAACGAAAAGGACAAGGTGGATGCCTGCGCGCAAACTTATGGCGTCAAGGGCTACTACGACCTGGACGACCTCCTCTCCGACAAAGAGATCCAGGCGGTGTGCCTCATGACCGGCCCCTCCGGCAGGGCCGCCCTGATCCGCAAAGCCGTCGAAGCTGGAAAGCACGTCATGACGACGAAACCGGTGGAATTGGATCCCGACGCAGCCCTTGAATCCCTGAACCTGGCGAAGTCGTTGGGGCGCGTGGTCCACTTGAACTCTCCGGCCCCGTTCCCCTCCTCCGACATTGCCCAGATCCAGCGCTGGCGCCAGGAGTTCTCCCTCGGAAGAACGGTCGCCGTCCGCGCGGACATCTGGGCGAACTACAGGGAGCCGGCCGACGGAAGCTGGTATGACGATCCCGAGAAGTGCCCGGTCGCCCCGATTTTCCGGCTCGGCATTTATCTGATCAACGACCTGGTAAGGCTGGTCGGAAAGCCTGAGTCCGTCTCGGTGATGAGCTCCCGCCTCTTCACCGGACGCCC
>JBAXXX010000169.1:0-3589 GCA_037127695.1 Verrucomicrobiia bacterium
AGAAAGGAAACCCATGACCGAAACCAACGGCCACAACGGGGCGGCAACGCCCTACCTCAACGGAGCCAACCGCTCCACATCGCCGGTCCCTCCGGCGGCGGCGGAAAAGCCGGCCATTGAAGCCGCCATCGACAAACTCGATACCTTCAAAGCCACGTTCCGCGAAGCCCTCGTCGGCCTCACTGAGCTCACGACCCTGCTCAAGCAGTCGGTCCGTGACCAGAAGACCGGGGAGAAGGAAATCAACCAAGTCAGGCAAACCCTCCGTTCGCTTCAGGGCGTTCGGATCTGACAGCACACAAACCCGGCAGACGAAGGCCGGGGGCAACAACGCTCCCGGCCTTTGTCGTATCAGGAAAAAACCATGAATATTATCCATCACCCGCAACCCCGCGCTCAGGCTCCCACGCGAGGCATGCTTCTCCATTGCGGAGCCCAAACCGTCAGCCGTGAGGAACTCTTCACCGTGCCGACACCGCCCGGAACCCAAACGTGGTATCCGCTCAGCCATCGGACCATCCTCCGCGAGGTGGAGGGTCAGCTGCAATCCAGCGGGTTCACCATCACCGAGGAAACCCACGCGCTCAGTCATGAGGGAGCCCGATATTTCGGGATTATGGCCGTCACTCTCCCAAACCGTGCAGAAGCCGACTTCGGCTGGATCGTGGGAATTCGGAATAGCCACGATATGACCTGCCCGGCGGGGCTTGTAGCAGGGACAAGGGTCCTTGTTTGCGATAACCTGTGCTTCAGCGGGGAGGTGAAAATTAGCCGCAAACACACCCGCTTCGCCGAACGTGACCTCCGGCACCTGACGGCCCGTGCCGTCGGCCAGCTCGGGGACAAGTTCCGAGGACTCGACCAGAGGATCGGTGCCTACAAGGCAGAGAGCATCAACAACGCCCGCGCCCATGACATCGTCATCCGGGCGGTGGACTGTGCGGCGATTACGCCCGCCCAGATCCCGGACGTGCTTCTGGAATGGCGCAAGCCCTCGCATGAGGATTTCGCCGCCCGCAACGCGTTTAGCCTCTGGAACGCGTTCACCGAGGTATACAAGACGGTCAACCCGCACACGGCAGTGCGGAGGGGCGAGGCCCTGCATGGCCTCTTCGACGCAGAAACCGGCGTGGCCTTGGCATCATGAGCGGCAAACCCACTCCCTACGAAAAGGCGCACTACGGGAAACTCGTTGGCCGGAAGATCCTCGGGATCCACTGGGAGGACTTCGAGGGGCAGGCTCTGCCTGTGCTCATTCTGAGCGGCAAGGACCGAGAGGGACACCCGGCCACTGTTGCGGTGCTCTGCGACCCCGAGGGCAATGGCCCCGGCCACCTGGAACACTCGCTATGAGCGCGAACTACCCCCACATCCGATCGGTCCACTTGAACCGATGGGAGCGACCTGCCCGTGCTGTGGTCGTCACCTGTCACGGCTACGTCCGCGTCGAGTGGCTGGAGGTATCGGGAAGCCAGTACTGGTTCTCCAGCGGCACCGGAGATGCCAAGCGGGAGGCCGTTCCCGCCATCGAGCACATTGAGCAGATGTGCGAGTCCATGCTGTGAGGCATGGGCGGGAAAAGCCTGCATGAACGCGTGGCAGGCTTTTTTTACCTACCTATCAGCGGAATAGATTGCTTGCGTCGGGCATCCGCTCAGCCGCCGGCGAGGCGAGCTGTGGATCAGCCGATAAAACCCCGTTTTCGGTAAAAGGCGCGACTGGCTGATTGGGAGAAATCTAGCCGGGCAAATCGGCGAGCTGCGCCAGGCGTTCCTTGACCAGCAGCATGCGGGCCAGGGAAACCTCATCCGTGCGAAAAAAGCCAGGCAGGGCGTCCACAAAATCGGGGTTTCTTAGATGGATGGCGAGTTCTCGGGCCACGAAGCTGCCGACCGGGGAAGGAGCCTCCCTCACCAGAGCCACAATGCTCTCGCAGCCGTCGAGCAGGGTCAGAATATCCTCCAAATCCTTGCTCATATACAAATCCTTGAGGCCGCGGTCCCGGAAGGCGGCGAGTTTGGTGGCCAAAAAGCAGGGGGGCGTAATCAGCGGGGCATGAACGCCCTCGCCCAGGAATCTTTTGGAAGCGGTTTCCAGCGCCTCCTGAAACCACTCGGCGGACATCCCCAATACGCTCCCCTCGGTGGGCATGACGTCCACCGTTACGCCCGATACGACCCAGCGGCAAATGGGAGCGCCCTTCCTGGTGTCATTCCGGAAACCGGCGGCACGGAGTTTCTCCTCGAGTTGATAAAGCTCGCCCAGAGTCACCACCTTCACGGTCAGGTCCACATCTTTGGTCGGCCGGATTTCGGACAGTTCCGGGTCGTCCACGAGCAGGGGCAGCACGGCGGCCCCCAGAAACGCATACGGCACGCCAAGGGCGTTGAAGTGCCCGGCCACGACCCACATCGATTCGAGCGGCGTCATGCGGGGAATATTCTCCGGTGCAATTCCTCGCGCGCCAGCTGTCGCTCGCGCGTCCGGCCATCCCGCAGGCCGTCGATCAGGGCAAGAATCTCGTAAAACGCGTGGTCGGTTTTTGCCACCATGGGCGCCGAAGGATGGAGCGGTTCGATGGCGTAGCCGCGGATTTTCCCCCCGGCATCTGGCCACACCGGGCCAAGGGTTCCTGAGGAGACCGCGACAAGAGCATTTAAGGGGGCGGCCATGTAAGAGGTTGGAACCCCACGGGTCGGCGGCCCCTGCCGGGCCGGAAAGGCATATGGCACGCCATGGAAAAGGAATTCCTCAACCGGTTTACGGCGGACCTTGCGGCTTTCCTGTTCAACGAGCCCCGCCTGGGTGAGGCGCTGCACGGCTGCATGAAATTCCGAGGCGCTCATGCCGATTTCCTTCGCGACAACCCCAAAAGAACGCTTCTCTGTCTCCAAGACCAGCTTGGCCAGCGCGTAGACATCCAAGGATTTTGCAATCACAGGTTACACGCTATTCGCGAATGGCGAATATTCAAGTGCTTTCCGATATCCGGATGCTTCATCTGACCGGCCTCAATAATCATCCGAGCCATATGCATGTGCCGCTGGGGGTGAAAAATCCAGCCCGTCATCGTCGCGATAGACCCAAGATCTCTGTTGCTCAAGAATCCTTCCGACGGTCATGATGTCGTGCCCGCTTTGCTCGTAGCGAAGCCGTTCTACTTCGCCCCATCACGCCGGCCAGATGGCAGTGACCTCATCCGTCGAAGCCAAAGCCAGCGACAAGCTCGTGCGTGTCGGGTTCTCACATTCCCATCGGGGCGCGACCGACGATACCCACATCCTTCGCACGATCGGTGAGAACCGAAACCGAGGGGTCGGTTGAAACAGGCTGCACTTTCTGCGCAGCCGCCTTTTGCATGAAGCCAGACCGGGAGGGATGCGGATCAAAGTGGCCGGAAAACCGGTCAACTGAGGCACCGAGTTGCAAAGCCGGGAGGTCTGCGAGATAGTGGAGTCAACAATTCCAGCAGAGCAGAAGGAGAAATTCATGAGCACCGCAGAGATTTTACGGCAGAAAGGTAGGCAGGAGGGCCGGCAGGAAGGCGAGATCCTTGCCCGCCAGCAGGACGTCGTCGAGGCTCTGGAAA
>JBAXXX010000170.1:0-3425 GCA_037127695.1 Verrucomicrobiia bacterium
CCGACCAGCTTGAGCATGACGACGGCCACGACCTGCATGGCCTCGCAGTCCCAGAGGTGGTTCGGGCGTGATCCGATTTGCCGCCAGATCCACTTCCCTCCGTCCTTGACCCGGTGCTCGCTTTCCATCTGAGCGAGGTAATCGTCGTCGATGTCGTCGGGCACTTCCCATGTCGCGCCTTTCTCCGGGCGTTGGTTGCGCCGGAGCCGGGCGAGGATGTCTTTGCAGTTGAGGTTCGACCAGTAGAACACCGAGCAGCTTTTGTTGTGGCCGAGGACCACCTTCCGGCGGGGCGAATAAAACCGATGGACTGATTTTCCGTCGCGGCCCCGGTGGACGAATGTCGGGCGGCGGTCGCCGATAAGTGCTGTCCAACCGTATTCCGAGCACTGGCGATACACCTCGTAGGCCGCGTGGCCGGCATCCAGGAACACGAGGTTCGGGTGGACCGTAAACCGTTCCTGCAATGTGCGGATGTCCTCGAAGGTAAGGATTCTCTCGTTCCAAATGAGCCGGGAGGAACCATTGGCGCTCCAGGCCCGAACCACGGCGAACAGGTGATCCATCTGCACGTCCACGGTGAGAACGCGAAGCGGGGCGGAAATCACGGCGGGGTCATACGGGCCGGGGATGATGTGGCCGGTTTTGTCGAATGCCGCCTCTTCGTCCCACAGCTCGCCCTTCCGGTATCCGGTGCGTTCGATTTCCAGTTTGTAGTCCTCGCTGGTTTCACGCCACGGGATCGCGAGACGCTTCTGGTAAAACTGCTGGAGGAGGGAAAAGTCACCTTGCCTGGAAACCGCCTTCGCCCGGAGGTAAAGTTCAGCCAGCCGTCCCCAGCTCATCGCGCAGAGAGAATTCCAGTGGAACCCGGCGTTCTCGGGAGAGGCATGCGGGTTCTGCGGGACAAATTTTCCGGTTGCATTCAGCTCCCGCCGGACCCTGTCCGTATCTTCGAAGTAGTGGTTGCATCCATCGCAGCGCAGCGAGGCGGTCTGGCGCACTTCGCCGTAGTCCCATTCGTAGTCGTCCCGGCGGGCGGATTTGCTCCACTCGACGTTTTCCCATTTGAATGGCTGGCGGGTGCCGCACTTCGGGCAGGCGAACGTCCATTCCCGCTGGTCGGTCGTCTCGAATTTCCGGGATGTATCGTCGCCTTCCTCCCCGGCCTGGCTCATGAACAGGCATTTGCCGAGCCAGCCGAACGCGGTGACTCGGGCTTCGGCTTCCGCCATGTGGCCGGGCGGGTACCTCCAGCATTCATCAGCGATGAGATAGCGGATCGACCGCCGCTGAAGGTTTGTCTTGTTGTGCGCCCCGAGGATCCAAAGCGTCATGCCGTTTGAAAACTGGATCGCGGCGGTTTTCTTTTTGTGCCGATCGCGGGGGTAAAGCGCACGCACAGGGGCGCATTCATCGAACAGCTTCTGGAGACGGGATTCGCTTTGGTCGCGGGCGTCGTCGTCGGTCTGATCGAGCCAGAGCGCGGGACCGGGAAGGTTGGCGATGATGTAGGAAATGCCGACCTCGCCCACGCTCGTCTTTCCGCACTGGATCGCGGCGATGATCGAAACGATGCGGACGCTTGGATCCACCAATGCCTCCAGCGGCTCGCGCAGCCATGGCGAGTGGTCAGATCGGAACCGACCCGGCACTGGCGAATAGGGGATCGAGGCGATGTGCTCCTCTGCCCATGCCCACGGGGGACGGCGGTCCGGCGGACGCCAGACATCCCTCCAGATTTTATCCAGCTTGTTCGCCGTCATGGAGGATTGCCGCGAATTCATCCACGGCGATGGAAAGCTCTTTGCGGATCGCGATCGCATCGAGGCCGGAGAGGATCGGCGGGATTTCCTGTTCAAGCCGCTTGCGCAGGAGCGCCACTGCCTGCCCGACGTGGTAGGCCCACCGGGTTTTCACGTCATCAAGCAACACGTATTCGCCCTGCTTCACTTGGAGGCGGAACTCGCGTTCCATCACCTCGGCGAGCAACTTCCGGGCTTTGAGCGACGACTCCACATCCGAAACGTCCTCTTCGTTTTTGAGCCCGCGTTGCTTCACGAATTCCCGCCAGACCGCCACTTCGTGCGTGCCGTTCGCGTTCGCCTCCGGTGCGCCTTCGAGTTTCCGCCAGGAATGAATCGCCTGCCGCGTCACCCCGAGCGCTTCGGCCAGTTCGTTGTAGTTCGCCGCAAGCGTGATACCGCTCGCCACCGACCCGGCGGCCATCGCCTGGAGCATGTTGCGCTCGGAGCGCGTGAGCTTTCCGCCTCCCTGAACCCGCTGGATCAGGTTGGAGAAATCACGGTTGAGAAGTTTGCGCGCTACCTCGGGCGGAATCGGTTCCATCCACGCGGGATGGAGTCAACCTTGGCTATACAAGGCACGCTCTCTGAGTATTCTTTGAATATGCCGCGATTCGAATACAAAACCTTGCTCGTGGAATCACCAGAAAAGATTAGCATGACCATGACGCGCACAGATGAGCATCTTCTGGAAGTAGAGAAGGCCATCAACGATCTCGGAGATCAAGGCTGGGAAATGACAGGCGTATTCCCGCTGAGTCGTGATGGGGAAATCACGTTTGGAATCCACTATTTTAAACGGCTGAAGCCCGATTGACCTTTGATCGCTTCAATTCTGCCAGCAACGCCTTGAGCCCATACCCGGTTGGCATGTTGCGGGCGATTTCCCAGTTCTGGAGCGTGCGGATGGAAATCCCGAGGTGATCGGCTGCATCCTGCTGGGTGAACCCGTTCTTGGCCCGCCAGCGTTGGATAGTCTTTTGAAATTCCTTCCGAGTCATGGGCGCAATCCTACGCGAGACACGCACACGGCTGTCAAGCGGTTGACAGCACGGGCGAGGCTGTGACCGTCCACTGCGCCCATAACCAGCTCGTTGATCCCCGGAAACTCAAACCGAACCCGGTCAACCCGAACCGGCACAGCGCCCACCAGATCCAGCTTCTGGCCGCGATCATCCAAGAACAGGGGTGGAGGTCGCCGATCACGGTGAGCAAACGCAGCGGGCTGATCGTCCGCGGCCACGGCAGACTCGAAGCCGCCCTGCTCATCGGCTGCGAGACCGTGCCGGTGGACATCCAGGATTACGAGTCCGAGGCGGCGGAGTTGGCCGACCTGCTCGCCGACAACCGGCTTTCTGAACTCGCCGAGCTCGATGAAGACGACCTCAAGCGGGTCGTGGATAAGCTGCGCGAGAGCGATCCCACGTTCGACATCGAACTCACCGGCTTCATGCAAGACGAGATCGACAAACTTTTTGCCGAGGCCGATCCCGCCGAAGACCTCGAAACGATTCCCCGCATGGAATGTCAGGCATTCGAGCACCACGACTACCTGGTATTTATGTTTCACGACTTGAGAGACTGGATGCTCGCGCTCCAGCTCATCGGCGTGAAGGAAGT
>JBAXXX010000171.1:0-3393 GCA_037127695.1 Verrucomicrobiia bacterium
GCGCGGCGACGATCTTCACAAACTCACCGCCGTCACCGTGCTGGGGAAGGCTCTGGAAGACGTCACGAAGGAGGATCGTCAAAAAAGCAAAGCCACATCATTCGGATTTTTATACGGCCAGTCCGCACGTGGCCTCGTCCGCTATGCGGCATCCTCCTACGGCGTGGCGATTTCCGAGGACGAAGCCAACGAAATCCGCAGGGCGTTCTTCCGCACGTATGGTGCCCTGCGCCAATGGCACGGCGAGAGCCACAACACAGCCGAACGCGGCGTGGGCGAGGTGAGGACTGTGCTTGGTCGCCGTCGCCTGATCCCGAAGGATGCCGATGCTTGGCAGCGGTTCACCGCGCTGGTCAACACCCCGGTTCAGGGCGGATGCGCGGACGGCATGAAGCGGGCCATCGTGCTCATTGCCTCCCGACTGCCCGCCAGTGCGCGCCTCATCAGCACCGTGCATGACGAGGTGATCGTCGAATCCCCGGAGGCGGACGCCGAGGCGGTCTGTGCGGTAGTCCGGGAATCAATGATCGAGGCGATGACCGGCTTGTTTCCCCAGGTGCCCATCGAGGTGGAGGCGGGCGTCTGCGAACGCTGGAGCGAAAAATGAGCAACGACTACGCCGCATCTCAGTCCGCCAGGAACGCCCGCTACAAAACTGCCTACGAGAGTTGGGTCGCTGGCCTTTCTCCCGAGGAACGCGCTCGCCTTGCCGCCAAAGGCTTGGCCACTCCGTGCCTAGACGACCAGCCGGCCTCCCACTGCGGCCTGACCGTGGACATTGCCGAATCCCCGCTCGCCTCCGACAAGTTCGACATTGCGGACGCCCTCGATCCGAATTCGCACTCCGGCGACAGCCTCACAGACGAGGCGCTCTGGGACATCATGCGGCGGCTCTTGGGCGAAATCCTCGGCATGCACAACCGATCCTTGACCGTCGAGTGCCTGGCGATCGTCTCCGGGCTTTCCTACTTCGGCGACTCAATGTGCGACATCGCCCGCCGTCATGGCGTGACCCGCGCGGCTGTGAGCAAGCGCTGCGTCGAGCTCACCGAACGCCTCAGTCTCCCGCCCTCGCGAGCCATGCGCTCGTTGACAGCGCGCAAGTCATACCGGGCCGCTCAGATCCGCGTCCGGGCCAACCACGAATTCCCATGCTCACCATCCTCAACAAAAAAGTAACCGTCACCCCGCTCGGCCTCGACATGGATCCCGACCTCACATTTGAGGAATGGAGCGGTCTCGCCGCCGACATCGGCTCCACCCTCAAGTCGATGGCGTTCGTCATCGGCGACTGGCTCGTCTTTGGCGAGGAGAAGTTCGCACCTCAGCCAGACCTTCCCGGCATCAACCTCGAAATCAATCCGCGGCGGATCCGGGTTTCCTGCGAACGCTACGAGGCGACCCAGGCGGCAACCGGATTCGACCCGGCCACGCTCAAAAACTACGCCTACGTCAGCCGACGGGTGCCAGTGTCGTTGCGAAACGACCTTTTGTCATGGGAGCACCACAAGGTCGTCGCCAAGCTCAACCCGGCGAAGCAGGAATCCTGGCTCAATACTGCCGCCTCCGGAGATTCCGGCAAGCGGATCAGCGTGCGACGGCTGCGGGAATCCATCACTTCCGGGCGCGTCCTCACCAACGAGGAACTCACCGCTGCGCCCGCCGAGCAGGGCGTCACCAACCACATCCCCTCGATCAACCGGCTCTGCGGCTGGTGGAAATTCATCGGCGGCGACGAGTGGATCAAGTCGCGCTCCACCGACCAGCTCGCCGCCCTCCTGCGGGATTTCGAGCCCCTCGTCACGATTCTCAACCAACTCCGAACCACCATCCAAAACCGCCAATGACAACACTGCCCGCAGACTCCGAACAACAAGCCGCCCTCGGCGCGATCACCGAACTTCTCACCGCCCACTACTCGGAGGCTGTGGACTCGGCAGACGAGGATGGGAAATTCAGCATCGGGTTCAGGGTCACCTTCGACCCCTCCCACTCGCCCACGAAACTCAAGGTCACGTCCCGGATCTCGAAATCGATCACCGACGAGATCGAGACGAGCGTTCCCGATCCGAACCAGCCGGAGCTGCTTTGAGCCTGGGCGATTTAGTATTCGCCGACATCAATCGTCTCTTCACCACCAATCGCACGCAACCGGGTTGCCCATGCATTCAAGCGGGCCACCCGTTCCGCCTCGGATATCCGCACAGGCCCATAAACAACGTTGGGGGCCAGCACATCCCAGCCAGTAAAGCGTAGCATCCCGCGATGAATCGGGCGGAGGATGGCTTCGATGTCGCCGTTGAACCCTCCCGGCTGATACGCTTCCACCGGACCACCGGTAGTGACTGAAAGCAGAGCCCGCTTGCCTTTGAACACACCATTCTCGTAGAAGCGATCCCCTCCGTAGGTTCGCCCCATCGCAAAGACCCGATCCACCCAGCCCTTCAAAATCGCCGGGAGGCCGAACCACCAGAGCGGAAACTGCCAGATCATCAGATCGCACGACTCGGCTTTCTGAAGCTCGGCTTCGATGTCGGGGGCGAATCCACCAGCCTCGGTCGCGTGCATCTCCTCAATCTGCTGTTTGAAGTAATCGGCGTTTTTTACTGTCGTGAAATTGCGGCGGTCGGACACCGGATCAAACTTCATCGCGTAAAGGTCGGAGACTTGGACGACATGGCCTGCGTCGGTCATCGTCTCCTGTGCTGTTCGGAACATCGCGCCGTTGAAACTTTTCTGCTCTGCGTGGGCATTGATAATAAAGACATTCATGGCGAACAGAAAACTATCACACCTTCGATAAATGAAAACACTGAACGTTGACTCCCCGCACTGGGGATGCCCCGTCTCCGATTCCGCGACAAACGATCACCATCCCGACTGGAAGCCCGGTTCGCCCTCCTCTGGCGGGCGGCAAACGGCCCGGCCCTTGAGGCGGAACTTATCTTCCATCCCGGTCGCCGTTGGCGGGCCGACTTCGCCCACATCCCGAGCCGCACCTTGATCGAGGTCGAGGGCGGAATCTGGATCCAGGGCAGACACAATCGAGCGGAAGGATTTCTGGCCGATATTGAAAAATACTTCGAGGCGGCCATGGCCGGCTGGACTGTCCTGCGTCTCTCGGAACGCCAGCTCACGCTTGAATCTGTGGAGCGGATCGTGCTGTTCGTCTTGGCCCAAACTCGGCCCGCAGCCTGATTATATCGGGCGCAAGTTAGTCATTTAGTATTGCATTAGTCCTTCAATCTGATTCTAACTCGCCGTTCCAAACATGGACATATCACACCTCACCAGCGATTCCCTTCGACGTCTGCTCAGCCTGACGGAGAAAAAGGAACATCTCATCAAAGGCATCGAAGATGTCGAAAACGAAATCGCCAAGGCACTCAAGGG
>JBAXXX010000172.1:0-3392 GCA_037127695.1 Verrucomicrobiia bacterium
ATCGCCAGGCACTCGACGGTGAGCGAACGGTTCTGCATGCCAAGGATTTCGCCCAGGAGCCGCCGCACAATGTCCCAGAGGGCTTCGTTGGTGAGCCCGTCGCCGGGCTTGGGCGGCGGGTCAATCGCCTTCGCAATGTCGAACTTGTCTGACGCAACCGGAGATTCCGCAATGTCCACGGTGAGTCCGCAGTGGGAAGCGGGTTGGTCATCAAGGCACGGGGCCGCCAAGCCTTTGGCCGCCAGACGGGCGTGCTCTGCGGGCGAGAGTCCGGCGACCCATGCCTCGTAGTCGCGCTTGTAGTTCGCGTTCCTCACAGATTGGGTGGCGGTGTAGTCGTTCATTTTTCGCTCCAGCGGGTGCAGACCCCGGCTTCCACCTCGATTGGCACCTGGGGAAAGAGGACGGCCATTGCCTCGATCATGGATTGGCGCACGAGCGAGCAGACGGCCTCAGCATCCGCCTCCGGGGATTCGACAATCACCTCGTCATGCACGGTGCTGATGAGCCGGGCCCCGGCGGGGAGGCGGGATGCGATGAGCAGAATCGCCCGCTTCATCCCGTCCGCGCATCCGCCCTGAACCGGAGTGTTGACCAGCGCGGTGAACCGCTGCCAGGCATCGGCATCCTTCGGGATCAGTCGACGGCGACCGAGAACCGTCCTCACCTCGCCCACGCCGCGTTCGGCAATGTTGTGGCTCTCGCCGTGCCACTGGCGCAGGGCACCATACGTTCGGAAGAACGCCCGGCGGATTTCCTCGGCTTCGTCCTCCTCAAGCGTCACGCCGTAGGAGGATGCCGCGAAGCGAACCAGTCCGCGCGCGGACTGGCCGTAAAGAAGCCCGAATGAGGCCGATTTTCCAGTCTGCCGATCCGCCTTTGTCACCTCCTCAATCGGCTTGTTCAGCACGGTAGCGGCGGTGAGTTTGTGGAGGTCATCGCCGCGCTTGTAGGCTTCGATCATCTTCGCCTCCCCCGCAATCGCCGCAGCTGCCCGGAGCTCAATCTGGGAATAGTCGGCCACGACGAACCGGAAACCCTCGGGAGCGAGGAAGCATTCCCGAAGTTCGCCACGCCCGATGTTCTGAAGGTTCGGAGATTTGCTAGAGAACCTGCCGGTGTCCGTGCCGGTCGGCTCGAATCGCCCATGGATCCGCCCGTCCCCCTCGATGCAATCCAGCAGGCTCTCGGCTTGCTGGGCAGATTTCTCGGCTCCCCGCAGCGCGAGGATGGCTGGGATGATCTTGCCGTCGTTCGCCGCCTTCAGCGTTTCCTCGTTCGTGTTCGCGAGCTCAATCCCGACTCGTCCGAGTGCCGCCTTCAACTGGTCCGGGCTGCCGGGGTTGAGCGAGGGCGTCTTGAGGAGCAAGCGGAGTTCGTCCGCTTTTGCTCGCACGAGTTCCCTGGCGGAATCCCGGATCGTTTGCAGCTTCGCCTTGTCCATCGCGATGCCTGCCGCCTCCATTGCTACGACGACCGGGCAGAGCTCCATTTCGAGCGCCTTCACCGAGTCGAGGTCCGCGCCCCCGAGTTCGCCATCCAGCCGGGCGGCCAGATCGTGCAAGTGCATCACGTCTCTTGCGGCGTAGGCGAGCTGATCGTCGGTCAGGAACATGCCGCCCCAGTCGGACCGGGATTGGTCGGGGGCCGGTGCGATCCCGAGAAACCGTTCCAAACATTGATCCAGATTGTTGCCGGGCTTCGTGCCGGCCGAAAGCAACCGGGCCGCCGTGAGCGTGCAGAAAACGCGCTGCGGGCGAACGCCAGTCTTCACGGCCAACCAGAGGAGGTCGAATTTCGCATTGTGGGCGATCACCTCGACCGCCTCGATAGCGCGCCCCATGTCGCCCAGGTCGTAGCCGGTCGCCTGGAGGTCGATCAGCCAGGGAGTGCCACCAGCCACCCGGAGCGTGAGGAGCCGGATGTCGCCCCTCCACGGATTGAGACCGTCCTTCTTTCCGGGGCCGAACGTCTCGAGGTCCAAGGCAACCGACCCCGCAGCGGAGATCGCGGCGGCGATTTCGGGGAAGGCTTCCTTTTGAGACGTGATCTCAATTACTACGGGCTCGGACGTCACGGACGGGTCGCGACTCCCATCCGGCTGGCTGGGAAAATTATTTTTCATCTCAGCAGATTCCCTTAATTGTTTTTTTCGCGCGTACGCGTATGGGAGTGCTGATCCGTCCGTGCCGTCCGTAACAGGTGTTTTTGGCTGTTTTTGGCGCTTTTCGGGGTTTGAGGCGGAAAAAGTGCGTTTTGGCGATTTTTGCTTAAAACACCCGTCCGAGCCGTCCGAGAAGGTGCTTCGGGAGGGCGGAATAAACCGGCTTTCGAGGGCGGCGGTGTCGAGGAAGGCGATGAAGATTCCGGGCTTGTTTTTTGTCATGGCTGATCGGTGGTTTGGTCAGGAGTTGGGATGAGGCGGACGCCCATGTAGCCGCGCTTTTGGGAGGTGCCGCGTTTGATGTCGTTGCGCTTGGCCGCCCGGTGGATTTCCATCATGAGCGGACCGACGCTGCGTTCCGTCTGGGCTTTGGAGAGCGCAACCCAGCCGAGTTTGGCGCAATAGTTTTCGTATTCGGAAACGAGCTCATCGACGGAGAGGGAGAATTCCGGATCGCGTTCGATTCGGATTCCGATGAATGACCGAAGCGAGTCGCTCTCGGCGAGGAGGTCGTCCACGCGCTTCTGTTGTTCGGAGGTCAGCGGCCAAGCGGTTCCCTCACGGGCGAATTGAGCCAGGTGGACCGCCCCAAGGAGGAACCAGTTGAGGATGCCGCTGCCTTCCTCGGACATGAGAATGCGGTCGAGGTCGGGCGTTGATGTGAGCGGCTTGGTCATAAATGGGATAATCAGGAGGCGGCGGTGCCAGGCGCTTTCGTCGCCGTCGAGCAGGACGCGGAGCCGGTCGTTGCAGGTGATGAGGATGTTGTGGTCGCCGTTGATCTGGCGCTTGCGGCCGCCCTTGAATTCGAGGGTGAGCGGGTCGCCGCCGGTGAGGGCCTTGATGACATTCGCCCCGGAGCAGGAGAGGAAATCGCCGTCCACGTCGGAGCCGACGAGCAGGCTCACCTGGTCGAGGTCGTCGAGTTCAAAATGGTCGCCGAGGAGTCGAGTGCGAAGTTGTTTCACGTTCTGGCTGCCGATGAGGAGTTTGAGAATCCGCCCGATGGTTCCTTTTCCTGCCCCGCCGATCCCGGTGAGGATGAGCATCTTCTGCCAGTTGTTGCGCCCGGTGAGAAAGAGCCCGCCGACAAGTTGGAGGAGGTAGGCGTCCTCCACGCTCATTGAGGAATAGATCAGTTCGCTCAGGAAGCGCGGGCAGTCGGCGGCCTGATCGAACCCGACTTGGCACTGGTTCAGGCTGAAGTAGTGGGGCGAAAATCCGTGGA
>JBAXXX010000173.1:0-3391 GCA_037127695.1 Verrucomicrobiia bacterium
CGCCTCCCCTACGTGGCTTCTGGGACTTCAATGGGTGAGATCAGGATCTCTGAAGCTGCAGGAACCCCGGTAAAAACGTGAAAAGATAGACGATGAGAAAAAGCCCGATCGCGCCCTCGATGATGGCGAGGATCTGGCCGGAGAGGCAGGTGGGGGTCGCGAACCCCAGCGTGCTCAGGGCCGAGCCGCTCGAGACGAGAGCGCCGGTCAAAGTGGCGTCGGCGCGGAGCGCCCAGTCCAGCAGCGCAAACCCGACGGTCACCAGCAAAAACCAGGCCGCAATAATTCCGATCAGCGCGCTCGGCCAATACCAGGTCATGGCCTCATGCCTTCCCGGGTCGCCAGCCGGAACCCTCGCGATGCGGAGACGGAAAAGATCCAGCAGGATCCGCCCAACCCAGAACGCGAGCGGATCCTGATACCTCTGGTTCAGGACGCCGACGCGGATGATGGACTTAAAAAAGACGAGGATCGCCAGCCCCCCGGCGAGTCCGGCCGCCACACGAAGGGAATCCGCCGCAACGATGTCCAGGCTGGCTGGAAAGATTCCGCCCATGGGAACGCTATTTTGCGGGAGCGGGGCGGAACAGGAAGCTCGCGATCACCGAGCAGGCGACGCTGCCGAGCAGCCAGACCATCCCGTGCTGGTAGATGGTGAAAATGGCCGCGTGAGCACTGCCGGCGGCGGCGATCGCAGGCGTGGCGCTGGCGAGGGAGTTTCCGATGAGGGTTTGGAGGATGGCTCCATGAACGAATGCGGCGGTGACGACGAGGGATGTCGCGACGGCGGTAGCGGCGGGCGGAATGTGCGCGTAGACAACCGAAAGCGCGAGGATCGAACCTGCGAGCCCGAATCCCATGATGAGGATGAAAGCCGTGGCTTCCCAGCGGGGAAGCGGCAGCAGGGCCATCACGATAAAGATGGCCAGCGAGAGAAGGGCAAAGGCGCGCGAGGGAAGCAGGAAGCCCGCTTTTTTTGCCCACATGCCGGCGATGATGCTGCCGATGGTGATGCCGATGGCGACCATGGCGTTCATCATGGCCGATTGCTGCGGCGTGTTCCCAAAGTAATTGATCTGAAATTGGATATTCCAGAGGTTGGCGAACGCGAGCATCGTGCCGAAGAGCCCGGCGTAGTAGATCGCGGCCCACCAGAACTGGAGGTTGGAGGCGGCCAGCCGAAGGGCGACGAGGAACGGGGTCGAGGGCGGAGCCGCTGCGGATGCCTCAGCGGATTTTCCTCGAACGAGGAGAAATTGCAGGACGGCGACACCGAGAAGCGCGGCGGCCATGACGCGGAAGGTCAGGCGGAAGTCGGCCAGCCATGGGGTCAGGCTGGCGGTGATCGAGAGCGCGGCTCCGGCGATGTTGGTGATGCTCTGGCTCAGCGAGGACATGAAGGAGAAATTTGCAGAGAAATCCCGCCCGATGAGAAAGATGAGGCCGACAAAAGTGCCCGAGAAGCCGATGCCGAGGAGGATCTGGGCGGCAAAGGCGGTGGCATAGCCGGTGCTGGCAGAGAGGAGGAAGCATCCCGCCGCGCCGAGCGCCGCGCCGATCCCGAGGAGGGCCTTGATGTTGCGCGATGTGAGAACGATGCCGAGGAGGAGCTGGCCAACCGAGTAGGCAAGCGTGTAGATGCCGCTGAGCTGGCCGAGCTGCGCCTGATTGATCCCGAGCGATTTGGAAACGGTGCCGGAGAGGACGGCGAAGAGGATGGCGACGGCTACGCCGGCGGTGAAGAAGAGCTCGGCGGCACCCCAGCTGGGGAGCGTGCCGGAGCGGGTGGTGGAGCGGTCGTTCATCAATGTGCGTGGTTATTCCCCCCCTGGCGCCGCACCGTCGAGGCGCGCGCCAGGGAGCGGCAGAAATCAGATCGCCGCGTTGGCGAGCCTCATGCTGAATTTGTTGTGCTCCTCGACAACCTTGCCGAGATCCACCGTGACGACGCGCCCCTGATCGACGATCACGCGGCCGTTGATCACCGTGTAGTGCGCCTTCTGCGGCGCGCAGAAGACCGTGGCAGCGACCGGATCATGGAGCGCCCCGGCAAAGTCCACCGTGTTCAGGTTGATGCTGAAGAAGTCGGCGCACTTTCCTGCTTCGAGCGACCCGATGTCGTCGCGCCCGAGAACCTTCGCGCCTCCGAGCGTGCCGAGCTCGAGCGCCTCGCGGGCGGTCATCCATTCGGCCGCGCGCTTCGGGTGCGACTGCGAGAGGTTCATGTATTTCTCCGGGCCCTCGGGGGGCAGGAGGCCCATCTTCACGCGGGCGAGCAGGAAGGCGGTGCGGACTTCGAGCATCATGTTCGAGCTGTCGTTGCTCGCCGAGCCGTCGACCCCGAGGCCGACCTTCACGCCGGCCGCCATGTACTTCTTGATCGGCGCGATGCCGGAGGCGAGACGCATGTTCGAGGACGGGCAGTGCGAGGCTCCGCACCCGCATTTCGCGAACTGCTGGATCTCCTCGTCGAGCACGTGGATCGCATGGCCGAACCAGACCTCGTCGCCGAGCCAGTCCACGGTCTCCATCCACTCGATCGGGCGCATGGAGAAGTTGTTGAGCGTGTAGCGCTCCTCGTCAAACGTCTCGCAAAGGTGCGTGTGCAGGCCGACCTTGTATTGGCGCGCCAATGCGGCGGATTCCTTCAGCAGGCTCGCGGTCACCGAGAACGGCGAGCAGGGCCCGATCACGATGCGCGTCATCGCGCCGGGCTTGGAATCATGGTAGGTCTCGATCGCGCGCTGCGAGTCCTTGAGGATGAATTTCTCGTCCTCGACGCAGTCGTCGGGCGGGAGCCCGCCCTTCGATTCGCCGAGCGACATCGACCCGCGGCTGCAGTGGAAGCGGGAGCCGAATTCCTTCGCCGCATCGATCAGGCAGTCGACGGTGTTCCCGTTTTTGAAGATATACGAATGGTCGAAGACCGTCGTGCACCCGCTCAGCGCGAGCTCGGCGAGCCCGACGATCACGCTCGTGCGCGAAGCTTCCGGCGTGGTTCCCGCCCAGATCCGGTATTGGCCGCGCAGCCACGGAAACAGGTTGTTGTTTTGCGAGCTCGGGAGGTTGCGCGTGAGCGTCTGGTTCAGGTGGTGGTGGCAGTTGACAAAGCCTGGCAGGACGACCTGCCCGCTCATGTCGATGACGGTATCCGCAGCCTGGGGAAGCTCGGAGGCCGGCCCGATCTTCTTGATGACGCCGTCCTCCGCATACAGGCTGGCATCCTTGATTTCCCGGCGGTCCTTGTCCATCGTCACAAGGACGTCGGCGTTTTTTGCGAGCAGTGTTTTCATAAATTTGGGGGAGGGGGTAAGTTTTCTTGACGCGGATCTGAGATCCTCATAATTGCTCACGGAGCAGAAGTCAACCCTCCTTTCCCTCCCTCCTTTCC
>JBAXXX010000174.1:0-3374 GCA_037127695.1 Verrucomicrobiia bacterium
ATGATGCGGCCGTTGGACTCGACGTGGATCCGGCGGGAGCCGAGGTCGGTGACAACGCCGGTCTGACCGTTCACGAATCCGCCCTCGGAAGAGTTGACCGTGAACATGACTCTGGCGGTCGGTTTGAGGACGAGTTGGCGAGGCGTGAGAAGGTTTTTTTCCAAAAACTGCTGCTGGCTTTCGGGGCCGGCGAGTTCGGCTTCAAACACCGTCGGTTCGGCATCGATCTCGCCGAGACGGTAGGCGTTCCATCGATCCACTTGGACATTGCGGCAAAACAGGCGCGTCAAGTCGGCATCCGGGAACCGGGTAATTCGTGAGCGCAGGAGCTTGACGCTCGCAGTCCCAAGCACGCCGAGCCGGAATTCAGAGAGCGCACGAATGAACTCCATGTCGTCCTGCCTTTTAACCTCGGTGAGATGGACGGTGCGGACGTTCGCCTCCTTCCACGCCCGGGACTGGAACGCCCAGTCGTAATGGCCGTTTTTGCTCACGGGCGGGAGCTGGCAATGGTCCCCAACAAATATCACTTGGATCCCGCCAAATGCCTCGTCACTGCGCCGCAGCCTCCGGCAGAGGAAGTCCAAGAAGTCGAGCGTGCGCCCGTTGAGCATGCTGATCTCGTCGATCACGAGCGTCCGGCACGAACGGATTCGCTCGAAGCCTTTCCGCACGCTCCGGCGGGGGTCGTTCATGAGGTCGGCGAGGTAATGCTCGTCCTCCTCGCCGTCCCGCGGTCCGAGCATCATCCCGCTCCAGCGGTGGAGGGTGGTGCCGCCGGCATTGAGCGCCGCGATCCCGGTCGAGGCGGTCACCGCGAAACGATCCGGGTCACGGGCGATCATCCGCCGCGTGAGGGTCGTCTTGCCGGTGCCGCCTGCGCCTGTCAGGAACACGTTCTCCCCCAGGGTCACGAGCGAATCGAATTTATCCTCGATAGTCATACGAACCCGTGGGCGAGCCAGCCGATGATGATTCCGAGGGTGAAGAATCCCGCCCGCCAAAGCCATGTGTGGCGTTTGCGATTCGGGGGCCGCTGACCGGGCAGGAGGAACGACCTGGCGTTTCCGAAGCCGCCCGAGAGGAGCCACATTTTGTGAGGATCAATAGTCGTAGGTTTCATCGGATGCGGTGGTTGGTGCTGCGGGAGCAGCTTTCTTCGTGGCGGGTTTCGCTGCGGGTTTCGGCGATGCGATTGCCCCGTCCTCGATGACGACCTGGCAATCCGCGCCCTCGGACACCCGCTCCAGCCAGACCTGCGCGTCGGCGGCCTCGGCCATCTCGCGGATGATTTCGAGCGAGTCGGAATCCAGGAGCGATCCGTCGCGGATCAGGCAGACCCGGAGTGACGGGTTCATGGCGAGGGCGACCGCCATCGAGACACGCATCTGCTCGGCCGCACTGCATTGGGCGAACGGGATGCCCCGGTAGGTCACGCCGTCCGGATCGAACGCGAGTCCGTCCACCGGCAGTTTCGAGGAGGCGAGCGCGAGCGCTTTGTCCCGGTCGAGGGATGTGATGCTGGCGGTCAGCTTGCGCGATTCCTCCAGCAGATCATCCATGCTGAGCTTCAGCGTCAGGTAGGCCCGCTTCGCCCGGATCGTGCGGTTGGTGGATTCGACTCCAGCCAGGCGGGATTTGAGATCGGCGGCGGGCGTGTCGGATTTTCGAGCGCCAACGAGCGCACCGAGCTTCTTTTTTGTCCGCGACAGATCCGCCTCGATTTCTGCAATCCGGGCCGCTAGCGCCTCGCATTCCTGAACGAGCGAGAGTTCATCCAGAAGTATGGCGGAATCGATCTCGTCCTCGGGCGCTTCCAGATCGACCTCCTCTCCCGCGAGCCGTGCCTTGATCCGGTCGGCATCCCGGTTGAACTCCGTGCGTGCGGCGTAGAGCTTCGCCCGTTCGGCTTCGATCGCGCACACGTCCACGCCGCTCACGGCTCGGAGGGTTTCCGCCTGCTTGCGTGCGTCCATGCGGACGAAGGCAAGGGGATCAAACGCGATCCGCGCGGTGAGTTTGTCGAGCACTGCCTGCGGGGAGGCGAGCTTCATGCCGTCGCGGGTGCGGACGACAAGCGTGGGTGCGTTCTTGACCGAGTAGCGCCGCTCGATGATCAGGTCTTCAGTTTCCACTACGACATGCGCGGTGGAGGCACCGGTGCGGATCGGCTGGTCGGGCGTGGATGCCGCTCCGCCCAAGGCCATCGCGATGCTGTCCAAGAGCGAAGTTTTTCCGTTGGCGTTTTTTCCGCCCACGGTGATGAGGTTTCCCTGCGGGGTGACTTGCACGGCCCGCAGGCGTTTGATGTTTTCGGCTTCGAGCCGGATGATTTTTGTTGGCTTGTTCATTTTAATAGTCGGTTGGTGATTCGGGCGCGACGAGCACGCCCAGCTTCACGGCCAGTCGGGCAGTGAGGTTGATGTCGTTGAGCAGGTAGGTCCGTGCCTGGGCGCGTTCCTGCGGAGTGCCTTCCCAGAGGCGGCAAAAGTCGGCCCCGTGGCCGTTCTTGCCTTCGAGACCGAAGGCTTTCGAGAGGCGGTCGAGGCTGATCCGTTCGCCGTAGATCCCGAGCGTCCACGACTCCATGAGGTCGAAGCAGCGCCGGTTCCAGTAGCGACCCTCGCGGATGTCCTGCGGGAACGGGATGCCGAGCAGCATCGAGCGCCGGATGAGAAACGGCAGGTCGAAGCCGTTGGAGTTGAACCCGACCAGGCGGGCATTCGGATTCATCCGGACGACGTGCCAGAAGTCGGTGATGACTCGCGCCTCGTCTGCCGGATTCTCGGTGCCGATGATCGTGGTGGCGTTCTCCGGGAACGTGGAAACCCCGATGGCGACCACCCGCCCCGTGCTTGCGCACAGGGCGGCTTTGCCCAGCCATTCCTCGTGTTTTTCCTCAAGGGCAGCGGCGATCTTCGCCGGATCCTTGAGGTTGCGCGGGGCCTCGAACTCGGGCCGGATGGCATCCAGCTCGGTCCGGGGCCGCGCACCAGTTTCGATGTCGAATACGATCGTGTGCATGGCGATCAAAACGCGCGGTTGCCACTTGGGATGTCGTCTTCGCCCCGGATCTCGGCGTCGGCTGCCTCAACGGCGGCCATCAACCTGCGGTCGTCGGCCGTGGTTTTTTCCTGCGCCTTCACCGTCGGGAGCCAGCGGGTAATGAGCGCGTTGACTGCCGCCCGGTCGAGGTCGCCCATGTCCAAGCCCTTGTGATTTCCGACGTGGACTTTCACGCTGCGCCAGTCGAAGGCGTCCTCATTCGGTGCCTGTTCGGCACGGCGGAACTCGGCGTCTTTCGGTGCGCGATCCTTCGCTCGGGTGAACTTCCCGCTAGGCGTGAGGGGTTTTCCGGTGCGATCCGGGCGGAT
>JBAXXX010000175.1:0-3326 GCA_037127695.1 Verrucomicrobiia bacterium
GATTAAGGTCGAAGGACAAAGTAAAATCGCCTTTGGCGGACTAAACGCACCCGGTGGTGCGTTTAGTTGTTCTGAATGTGCGTTTAGTCTGTCCGAAACGGGGGGATGCGGGACGCACGTCGGGTTTTATGAGCATAGTTTGAGAGATGCCGCGCCGGAAAAAGGCACAATGGGGTGCGACGCGGCGTGATCCCGTTTTTCGGACATGGAAAACGCGCCCCGTGTCTCCGGCTTCCGGAGGGCCGGTCAGAGCTGGCCGCCGGCGATGGTCAGCGCGCCAGCAGCGAGGGCTTCAGGACGATGTCGTTGGGGGCGATTTTCCTGATGCCGAGTTTGTCGAGGAGGGCTGTCCCGTACCGGAAGGCGAACAGGTCGTACGGGGACTTGTCTTCTCTGGACGGGCGGGAGTAGCAGTTGACGTGGGAGAGGACGAGGTTGACGTTGTCCTGGGTGAGGTCGTCGAAGTTGGTTCCCTTCGGGAGAACCATGCGGAGGAACTCGTGGTCGCGCTCGATGCCACCCTTCTGCCAGGACGCGCAGGCGTCGCAGTAGAAAACGAACGTGCGGCGCGAGCCGTCCGGGGCGAACTCGAGGGCGGAGGGGTTGGAGAACTCGGAGCCGTTGTCCGTGAGGATCACGGGGAACATCCTCCTGAACAGATCCGGTCCGGCACGGCCGTCCGACCAGAGTTGGCCGAAGACAGCGAGGACGGATCGCGAGTCGTTGCGCTCTCGGAGGAACGCGAAGAGCATTGCGCTGGAGCGAAAATACACCGTCAGCAGGACCTTGCCGCCGACGCGCCCAATGACGGAGTCCATTTCGGCGACGGGGGTGTCCGGGTGCTCGGCCATGAAGGCCTGGAACTCAGCGTAGGTCCGTCCGACACGGCACTTGGAGTCAACCTTGTGCTCGACGGGCTTGGATTTGCGGGGCCTGAGCGCGCAGACGCGGGGCATGTCGCCGTTCTTCACGGCGAGTAGGCCGCCTGCGGCGTAGCGGTAGACCGTCTTCTCGCTCACGGTGAAGCGATCCGGATTGTGCGTCATGACGTGGTGGATGGACTGGCCGTTGCGAACGGCGCCCGTGAGGACAGCGTCCATGTCCAGCAGTTCGTTCTGCGTGATGTTCGCGCCCTCGCGACTTTTCTCTAGGAGGTCGCGATAGTTCTTCTGCGCGCACCGATGCAAGTAGAACTGCTTGCGCAGCGTGCAGTCTTTCTCCGTCGGGCATCCGTTACAGACATAGGGTGGGGCATCGAGCTTGGTACAGGCTTCCTCGCGGTAGTCCGAACATTTCAGGTTGCACCATTTGCACAGGGAGCATTTCCGCACGCAGTCCGGTCGATCGAAGCAAAGCTGAGTCCGGGTGCAGTTTCTGCGCGAGATGCAGCGGTTCGGGACCCTCCCGGGTGCGCCCTTCAGGCTCTCTTCGCGGCGCTGGAGAATTTCCCGCGAGATGGTCGTGTGCGACTTCCCGATCTCGCTCGCGATGCTTTTCAGTGATGCGTGTTCCTTGAGCCTGTGTTCGATCTGCAGACGTTGCGCGTCTGTTATGTGTTTGCCCATGAGGGGCCTCCTTGTTGTTCAACGCCGCGCGGAATTGCGCGGCGAAGGACGAAGGATACCCCAATGCGGGTTTCTCGAAGTAAACGCGCCCTCCCCCTAGGGGGAGGGCGCGTTTACTTCGAGAAACCCGCATTGGGGTATCCTTCGTCCTTCGCCGCGCAATTCCGCGCGGCGTTGAACAACAAGGAGGCCCCTCATGGGCAAACACATAACAGACGCGCAACGTCTGCAGATCGAACACAGGCTCAAGGAACACGCATCACTGAAAAGCATCGCGAGCGAGATCGGGAAGTCGCACACGACCATCTCGCGGGAAATTCTCCAGCGCCGCGAAGAGAGCCTGAAGGGCGCACCCGGGAGGGTCCCGAACCGCTGCATCTCGCGCAGAAACTGCACCCGGACTCAGCTTTGCTTCGATCGACCGGACTGCGTGCGGAAATGCTCCCTGTGCAAATGGTGCAACCTGAAATGTTCGGACTACCGCGAGGAAGCCTGTACCAAGCTCGATGCCCCACCCTATGTCTGTAACGGATGCCCGACGGAGAAAGACTGCACGCTGCGCAAGCAGTTCTACTTGCATCGGTGCGCGCAGAAGAACTATCGCGACCTCCTAGAGAAAAGTCGCGAGGGCGCGAACATCACGCAGAACGAACTGCTGGACATGGACGCTGTCCTCACGGGCGCCGTTCGCAACGGCCAGTCCATCCACCACGTCATGACGCACAATCCGGATCGCTTCACCGTGAGCGAGAAGACGGTCTACCGCTACGCCGCAGGCGGCCTACTCGCCGTGAAGAACGGCGACATGCCCCGCGTCTGCGCGCTCAGGCCCCGCAAATCCAAGCCCGTCGAGCACAAGGTTGACTCCAAGTGCCGTGTCGGACGGACCTACGCTGAGTTCCAGGCCTTCATGGCCGAGCACCCGGACACCCCCGTCGCCGAAATGGACTCCGTCATTGGGCGCGTCGGCGGCAAGGTCCTGCTGACGGTGTATTTTCGCTCCAGCGCAATGCTCTTCGCGTTCCTCCGAGAGCGCAACGACTCGCGATCCGTCCTCGCTGTCTTCGGCCAACTCTGGTCGGACGGCCGTGCCGGACCGGATCTGTTCAGGAGGATGTTCCCCGTGATCCTCACGGACAACGGCTCCGAGTTCTCCAACCCCTCCGCCCTCGAGTTCGCCCCGGACGGCTCGCGCCGCACGTTCGTTTTCTACTGCGACGCCTGCGCGTCCTGGCAGAAGGGTGGCATCGAGCGCGACCACGAGTTCCTCCGCATGGTTCTCCCGAAGGGAACCAACTTCGACGACCTCACCCAGGACAACGTCAACCTCGTCCTCTCCCACGTCAACTGCTACTCCCGCCCGTCCAGAGAAGACAAGTCCCCGTACGACCTGTTCGCCTTCCGGTACGGGACAGCCCTCCTCGACAAACTCGGCATCAGGAAAATCGCCCCCAACGACATCGTCCTGAAGCCCTCGCTGCTGGCGCGCTGACCATCGCCGGCGGCCAGCTCTGACCGGCCCTCCGGAAGCCGGAGACACGGGGCGCGTTTTCCATGTCCGAAAAACGGGATCACGCCGCGTCGCACCCCATTGTGCCTTTTTCCGGCGCGGCATCTCTCAAACTATGCTCATAAAACCCGACGTGCGTCCCGCATCCCCCCGTTTCGGACAGACTAAACGCACATTCAGAACAACTAAACGCACCACCGGGTGCGTTTAGTCCGCCAAAGGCGATTTTACTTTGTCCTTCGACCTTAATC
>JBAXXX010000176.1:0-3318 GCA_037127695.1 Verrucomicrobiia bacterium
GGATCTGCCCTGACGTCCCTTGGCGCGGGGGGATGCAACGGGGCGGCCAGGTTAGAGGTCGGAACTCTCAAGGGCCGGCTGAGAGGGATGGCACGGATCTTCTCTATGAAAGCGTGTTATAAACATGGCGTTGCATTTATAACGAGACCTGCACACTATCCTTGCCGTGTGCCTCAATGAAATAATTTTGCAAAGGCTGAAACGTGCGAAGCCTGGATGGGTGTTTACCCGGTCGGATTTCCTGGATCTTGGTTCAACGGATGCCATAGGAATGGCGCTCCAGCGTTTACTGAAGGCGGGCAAGTTGCGCCGGGTGGCGCGGGGGCTCTATGATATGCCCCGCACGCATTCGTTGCTGGGTGAGCTTTCCGCAACCTCGGATGCCATCGCAGCAGCGATTGCGCGGAGGGACGGCATCCGTCTGCAGACCACGGAAGCGGCGGCGGCCAATCTGCTCAATCTCTCGGAGCAAGTGCCGGGGCGTATTGTGTATGATGCGGATCGGCGGCGGAGGTCGCTGAAAGTGGGGGCGCGCACCATTGAGTTTCGCGAGCGCTCGCGCCGGAAGATGGCGGCGGCCGGGCGGGCGAGCGGGCTGGTGATGGCAGGCTTGCGCTCGCTGGGACAGGAGCATGTGACGCCGGAGACGGTGGCTCATTTGCAGAAACTCCTGAAACCTGCGGATCGTCGCCGGTTGCTGGAAGACCTGCGGTTTGCTCCGGCCTGGATGCATCCCCATCTGCGGAAGATTGCGGAGGAGGAATCATGAACCGAATCGTTTCCATGGCTGCGGCGGATCGAGGGATCGTTTTCACGGAAGCGGCGGAACGGCTGCAAATTCAACCGGCGATCGTGGAGAAAGATTTCTGGGTTTGCTGGATGCTCGGGATTTTATTCGGCCATACGGAATGGGGTAATTCGCTGGTCTTTAAGGGCGGCACGGCGCTGTCGAAGGTGTTCGGCATCATCCGCAGGTTTTCCGAGGATATAGATCTGTCGGTCTCACCCGCGACTTTGGGGATTTCCGAAAACGATTTGAACGGAGCAGGGAGCCGGCGGCAGCGCGAGCAGTGGATGGCGGATCTTGAGGCCAGATGCGGACGGTGGGTGGCGGAACATCTGCAGCCGGAATTGGAGCGGAGCATTTCCACCGTCATCCGCGCAGTCTCCTCCGGGCAAAACTGGCTGGAATTTGAGATGGATGCCGCCACGCATTCCCCCGTATTGCATTTCCAATATCCCACCACGATGGAAGCGGGAGCGACTTACATCCGTCGCAGGGTGAAGCTGGAGTTTGGGTCGCTCACAGATCAGCGCCCGGCGGGGCGTCATCGGGTGCGGCCATGGGTGGCCGATATTTTACCCGCACCGCTCGCGGAAATGGGCTGCGATGTGGTCGCGCTGGAGGTGGAACGGGCATTCTGGGAAAAAGCGACCATTCTGCATGCGGAACACCACCGCGATCCATCGACGCCGATGCCGGGCCGCTACTCCCGGCATTATGCCGACGTGGCGGCGATGGCAGCCCGTCCGGAGGCGCGGCGGGCATTGGCGGACGATGCACTGCGAGGATTTTCTGGATCTGAGTTTCTGAATATCGAACCCGGCTACCACAGCGCACCAATAGGTCATCGGATTTCGAGAATGGTCGAAAGCGCCTTGTTGATCGCCGCTAGGTCGTCGGCCGCCATGGCTTCAATTCTTGACTTCAGCCGGTGCTTGGCAACAGCGCGAATCTGATCGACAACCGCAACCGCCGCCCGTCCCTGACAAGTTACCTGGACAGTGATCGGCGGATGCGGCTTGGCCGCCGTTGATAGAGGCATCACGACTACCGTCTTGCGCAGCCTGTTCAACGTGTCGTGCGTGAGCACTACGCAGGGTCTCGTTTTCTTGATTTCCGAGCCCTGACCCGGGTCGAGCGACACCCACCAGACTTCCCCGCGTATCATATCGCGGCTTCCCCGTCATCAAACGCCTGCCAGTCATCAATCTCGCCGTCGAGCGCTTTGTCCCGGTTGGCCGCCCGACACGCTGCGGCGAGAGCGTCCTCATGCCTCGACAAGGTGGCCTCCAAAAGGCGGGTTACGAGACGCGACCGCTGCCGGGGCGGCACGGCCGCCTGGAACCGATAAGCCACGGCATCAGGTATGGAGAGGGTGATTCTCATGCCCGTTCATTATGCGTTATGACTTACGCATGTCAACTGTTTGCCGCGCCCTCAAATCTGCGAGCACGTAAGCACGGGACTTAAAATAATGGCCGCCACATCGGCCTTGGGAGGTCAAAACCAGCCACTCTCGCCCGCTGTCTTCTCCGACTTTTCTCACGCAACCTGTCGTGCTATCTCGGCGGGGAGCGGACGATAGCCGGAGATCTCATCAATCCGCGCCTCCAAGACACGGCTGTTCCGACGTTCGCCCGATTTTGGTAACGCCTGAGTAGCGGGAAATCCTTTCCGCCTGCGGAGCGGGATCAGGAGGACGCCGTCGCTTGGGTGGGAAGGTCAAAAACTTCCCAGATCTTCTGGATACGAAGGAACGCCTTTTTGTCCGCCCTCAGTCGCAAGCGCAGCTTGTTCTGGAATCGGCTCATGCGCCCTGCGAGCTCTCGACCACCAGCGGCCGTTGCTCCTATCTTTCCTGCCAATCCCCGGCGACACCCCGCGCATGGCCAGCCCCAGGACTTTCGAGGCTAGGCTCAGGTGGCGTTCGCGCTCGACCAAAAGCAGAAACCTCCGGTTCCGAATCGCCAGCTTCAGGCGCTCTGCCGCCGTTGCGGCATTGCAATCCATACCGGCCTCGCTTTGAAAACTTAAGCACCGCAGGCCATCACATAATGAGCGATACCTTGGAGGTGTCGAGGCCCGAATAAAAGAAGGCTTGTAAAGGGACTGGTGTGTGCCTTAGTGTGTGCCTAGTCGACGCGCAATATGCACGACATGCGCATTATGCACGCTCGGTCCGCGAGGGGGTAAGCTCGAAAAGGCTATTCTCACGAGGGAATCTGAAACGGCTCATAACCTGAAGGTCGTAGGTTCAAATCCTGCCCCCGCAACCACTTTCAATCAACGACTTACGCTGATTTTCATGCCCGGGTTCTCCGGGTTTTTTTGTGCCCGTGACAAATTAGTGACAAACGAGGCTATTCTTCTGTCTATTAGTCAGTTACATAGACGGAACTGGTGATCCCTCGCGCCCGTTTTGCACCTCCCCCAGCGATGGACTTCGCCCACGTCAGGTTGGCACACTTTCAGGAAATGGATTCAGTGCTGTCCCATAGGAGCATAAGAAATCAATCTGGCTCAGGAACAAGGCC
>JBAXXX010000177.1:0-3317 GCA_037127695.1 Verrucomicrobiia bacterium
CTCCCCTACGTGGCTTCTGGGACTTCAATGGGTGAGATCAGGATCTCTGAAGTTTCAAAAACATTGCAGATCGAGCTGGATATGCAGAACGCGGATCCGCTCGTGGCGCATGAGAGGCGGGACGCTTTAGAAGAGCATCGGAGCCAAAGAGGATTTATCTTGCCGGCCACAAGAGCGATGGCTCGATATTTTTCTATCTGGACTCCGTGCTCGCCTGCCACCCGCTGAGCTGGGTGCGCCGGAAGCTGGAACCCCTCGGCGACATGCGGGATTGGATCACGTGCGCCATTTCCTGAGCACGCACAGCCTGACGACCACCTGGCTCCCGCTCGCGGACGAACGGCTCATCCATAAGAAACTTGGGCTAAGGAGCGGTAACGCGCAGCCGCATGAAGCGCTTGATCCCGGTGCCGAGCGGAGTGTTGTCCCGGACTTTCAGGCGGGCGGGCGTATTCTCGAGAACAGTGACGTCCTGGGACCAGCCGGCCAAGTCATTTCCGGTCTCGACGATGTAGGTCACCCCCGGCTTCACTTCCACGCGGTTGACGGTCAGCGTCAGGTAAGAGTTCGGGCCATCCGCCTCGACGGTGCCCGCAGAAGCGGCTTGGGAGGCGATCACGGGATCCGTCCCCAAGGCGTATTCCACAAGGTTGGGCAGGCCATCGCCATCGAAGTCGTTTTGATCGGCCGCAATTCCTGTGCTCGCGGTGGTGTGGAAGTAATCGTTCCTCCACGATTCCAAGGCGGTGAAGGGGCTGAAGTCGAACGCGAGGGCGTAGGTTTCGGATTCAGAAACTGCCCTTGCTAGCGGCTTAAAAACCTGGAGGACGTACCGCCCTGCGGGAAAGTCTATCAAATACAGGTGCTCGACATTGTCCACGCCGCTCGTGCTGCTGGCGACTAGGGCATTCGTGTTGGCATCGTAAAGAAATAGGTCGAGCTCGTTCATCTGCCCGTTGTGCCGGTTCCAGACGAGGGTGCAAACGGCTTGATAGGCCCCGCTCTGCGAGGAGGGAAGGTCAAAAAAATAGTTGTCCGCGCAGTCCTGGTAATTATCGGAAATGAATGGGTGCGTGATGGTGGAAAAGTTCCAGCCCGACAGGGACGTGACATTTCCGCTGATGCCTGGCGGAGGAAGGTGGGCTGAGCCGGGAATATCGTTCGAGCTGATTGTGGGGCTATGCCTCCCGCCCGAAAGCTGCAGGTGCGAGCGGTTGACATTCAGGAGGCCTGCCCCGAAGTGCCGGTCGAGAGGCTCGCTGCTCTGACGGGTCCACCCGGGCGGTTTGAGCGCCCCGTTGAGGAGCAGAGCCTTGACGGCGCGCGGGTCCACGGCGCTCGTCTCCGTCCCATTCCCCCCATCCCCTCGTGTTCCTGCCTGGATCAGAATCGCGGCGGATCCTGAGACATACGGGGTCGCATAGCTGGTCGCAGAGGATGGCGCGACGATGTCTGGCTTGCACCTTCCGTCCGTTCCTGTGGGGCCTGTGCTGCTGCCTCCGTTTTCCAAGCCCACGGCAATCCCGTTATACATCGTCGCCGGCGAAGGGGGAACCGTCCCGCTCCCGTTGTTTAGCCCGTTGACGAAGAGGACGCCGTGGCTGTCGGCGTAGGAGTCGTAATAGGAGTCGGCGGTAGTGTCCTGCCCATCAAAGATAAAGCTCTGGTTCACCACCTTCGCTCCGATGCCTGCGGATGGCCAAATAATGTTCGGAAGAAAATAGCCCGCATAAAAAATCTCGATGGCCGCAACTCCGGGGGCGGCCCCGGCAGGGCCGAAGAAGTGGCCTGCGACCAAATCGGCGTGCCAGGATTCATTTGATGCGGAGAATCCGGCAGAGGTGGGATAGGCGGTCGATCCGTCAAAAAATGTGAACTTGGCGGGATCCAGGGAAACGGCTGCGGGGTTGGGCTGATAGACCGTGCTGCCTGCTGTGACCGTCGCCTCTGCCATTGCGACGACAACGCCAGATCCGGTCAGCCCCGGCTGGCGCGCGCGCAACGCGGTGATCCCGATCGTATCCAAGTCCCCGGCCAATCCGGTCGCAATGCCCGATACCACAAGGCAAAACCAAGCGAGCGGGCATCTCAGATGAGAGGAAACGACGATTGCGGTGCGCATGGCTCCTTATTGGCGATGCGTCAGCATAAGCTGTTCCTGGGCGTTGGGCAACCGGATATTTCTTCAAGTCCGCGCCCCACTTTTTTGATGCCCTGGTGTCATTTTTGCTTGAGGCAACGCGGCGCTCGGGTGCAGGACAAATTGCTTCGCGGAACCCCCTGCAAGGGGATGAAAACATGTTGCCCAGGGTTGCGAAGCTACCCTGGGTATTGTATCAAACGCGATCAAACCCCACCGGGGTTTCATCCCGTTTCCATGTCCCAATCCTTGTCCAGCTAACCAGCCGTTACATCCTGCCAAGGTTTCTTTTCAGGATGAGTTTCGCACGTTTTTGGAAAAGCACTGAGTTGCCTTTGGCGCCCAATCAGACTTGCGTGGTCGTTCACCTGAGGTCTGGGAGGATGCCACCGGCAATGCCCTCCAATATGTCGTCTGTCAATTCGGCGGGCTGGGCAGGGATCACGAACGTGAACTGCTCGGCGTTATTCTCCACCGCGCTCACCTTGAGGCATTCCGGAAATTCTATGCCCTCGGCGCGAAGCGTTCCGGCCGGGTCGGCCATAAGCTGCTGTTTGAAGGCAGGGTTGGCCCAGCATTTTGAGATGATTTTTTCGTAGGATTGTTTGTTCATAGAGAATCGTGCTGGCTGATGGGAGCTTTTTGCAAACCCCCGAAAAATGCAACGCCTGACTCCATAAAGTTTTTTGGGGGGGCTGGTAGTAATTTGGCCGACGGTGGAACGACAAAGCGCGCCATCTTTTTGAAGAATGGTAAAGGCCGTCGAGGTGATGCCTCGAAATCATCCTTGAGCTTCTGTTGCGTGGCTCGGGGCCGCGCCCTTGCGACTCATTGGATTTTCTAGCGGGATGGCTGGGCTTGGACTAGAAGTCCTTGAACCCATCCTCGAGCGGGATTTCCGATTCCGGATCTTTCTTTTTTGGGGACGAGGAGAGGGCCGGGCGGGATCCGCCGATCGCCGGCTGGGCCGGGCGGAACGTGGTGTTTTTCGCTGTCCGGTGCGCGGGAGCCTTGTAGGGGCGGGAGTGCAGGATCTGATGTCCATCCGAACTGTGCGAAGACTGGCTGCCCGTGACGAGCTTCTGAAGCTCTGCGACGAGCTCGCGCAGCGTCGCGGCCTGCGCGCTGAGCTCCTCCGAGGCGCTCGCGCTTTCCTCCGCCGTCGCCGCGTTCGTCT
>JBAXXX010000178.1:0-3315 GCA_037127695.1 Verrucomicrobiia bacterium
TCCTACGGAACCGATGCCATTTTTCTCGTCGCTCAGGAACCGCACTGCCTTTTCACCTATTGGGATATCGATATTTCCCTTCACCCCGGCGGAAAAACTTTTCTGCGGGTTTTTGGACCTGGGGATGCGGTCGAGTGCGAAATCGAAGTCCCATTTGAAACCCGGAACTGGTATATCCCGGTGAAGGAAGCCGCGACCGAGTATTTCATCGAGATCGGGTATTACCGAGGCGACCAGTGGAAGGCGATCTCCCGCTCGGTCACGATCCGAACCCCTCAGGACAAGATCTCGGAGTCCGGGCATTTCGACTACGCCACGATCCCCCTGCACCTGAGCTTCCAGACGCTCATAGAGAGCATCCAGGCGACGATGCTGGGGGGGGAAACCCTCATCCAGGCGCTCGGCCGCCTGCAGCGGGACGGAAAGCTTCTTTCCCTGAAGCCCCAAGGCGGGCTCAGCCAGGACGAGCGGATTGTCCTCGAAGCCCTGCTCGGAAAACAGTTTTTGGAGGAGATTTCTGCCGGCGCGCTGAGCTCGGAGGAATTGAGCTCGCGGATTCACCAGCGCCTCAGCGAGCACCTCCACTCGGAGGGGGGCAGCGAGCTCCTCTCGAAAGCCCAGCTGATGCCGGCGGAGAGCAGCCTCTTCAGCGCGATGAGCGCGATGGCGGGATCTTCCTCCTGGTCTTCCAGCGCGTTTTCCAGCTCGGCTGCGGCCGCCCTGTCGAGCTGGGCTGCGGCCGCTCAATCCTCGTGGTCGGGCAAAGAAGTCTCAGGCTTGCTGGCATTGACGCAGTCCTCATGGAGCACCGCCGCCCTGTCGAGCTGGCTCCAGGTCGCTTCCTCTTCGTTCTTGGAATCCCGCGGGGAATCCTCATGGAATGCCGCCGCCATATCCAGCTGGCTGCAGGCCGCAACCGCATCGTGGTCAGGCGCAGCAGCGCTGTCGAGCTGGAACGAGTCCGCGATGAGCAGCTGGTCGCAGGCTGCCATGTCGAGCTGGACACATGCGGAGACGAGCAGCTGGGGAGGATCGGAAACCAGCGCTTCCCTTGGAGGCGCTCAGCGCGAGTTTTTCATGCACGTCAATGCCGAGGTCATCTTCTACGGCGGCACCCACCCGCAGGCGAGCGTCTCAATCGACGGAAAGCCAGTCGCCCTCGCCCAGGACGGAACGTTCCGCTACCATTTCGTCTTCCCGGACGGAAACTATGAGATCCCGATCGTTGCAACCTCGCCGGACGGCAAAGAGACCCGCTCCGCAACTCTGAAGTTCGAGCGATCAACAGCGCGGGCGGGCGACGTCGGCCATACCGCCCAGCCTCCGCTCGCCGCCCCAATGGGCGCTCAGCTCTGAAAAAAATCCCCCCGCCAGCATCGGGCGGCCGAGCTCACGACCGCCGGGTGCGGGAATTTTTGGCGTTTCTCGATGCAGAGAGGAGCGCCTCGCCGAGAACTGTCGTCACGTATCGCACCGCGATCGAGTCGTTCCGCAGGTTTCGCCCCCTGGGCTCGTGGGCGGAAATGAAAGCGGACGACTACCGCGCGTGGATGCTCGACATGATGAAAAGGCAGATGGCCCGGGCAAGCGTCCGGCTTCGCATCTCCGCGCTCCGCTCGTTCCACGCGTTCCTCCTCATGAGGAACGAGGTCCAAAAAAATGTGTTGCGGGAGGTTCTGCTGCCGAAACCCGAGCGCCAGCTGCCCCAGTTCATGACTCCCCCTCAGGTCGAAACCCTGATCGAGACGCCTACAAAAATCGAAAAGCAGAAGCAGGCCCCGGGCTGGCTGGCGGCCCGAGACACGGCGATCATCGAGCTTTTTTACTCGACCGGGATTCGGCTCTCAGAGCTTGCGGGGCTGGATGTCGGGGATGTGGATGTGATCGGCGAGACCGCCCGCGTCACAGGGAAGGGCGGGCGCGAAAGGATCTGCCCGATCGGTGGCCCTGCGCTCGAAGCGATCTCGCGATACCGCCAGTCCGCGCGCGTCCACAGCGGCCCGCTCTTCCTCAACAAATCCCGGCGGCGGCTCTCGGCCAGAAATATCTGGGCGATGATCCGCTCCCGCCTGGTTCAGGCCGGCCTGCCGGCAAACCTTTCGCCCCACAAGCTGCGTCACAGCTTTGCCACCCACCTCCTTGACAATGGGGCCGACCTTCGCAGCGTGCAGGCCCTCCTCGGCCACGCGAGCCTCTCAACAACCCAGATCTACACCCACGTCACCGTCGAGCGCCTCAAGCGCGCCTACCAAGCCGCCCATCCGCGGGCGGCACAGGGCTCGGAACCGCCCGGATAAATCACAGGGGTGTGGCTCAGATTGCGTAACGCTTTGGTCGCCAGAGTCGGCGGCTGACCGAGGCATATCCGCTGCGATCTGGCGAGGGAAGCCAACGGCTCTGAAATGGTTAGCAAGATGGGCTGCGTCACTGTGATTTTTCCGGGCTAGCCAATGGCGGAGCGCTGGGCGGATCCGCTACTCGATCTCGACCAGAGTGCCTTGGGGAATTTCTGCGAAGAGCGCCTTTGCGGCGGCGGCGGGGACGCGGATGCAGCCGTGCGAGGCGGGATACCCTGGAACCACTCCGGCGTGCATGCCGAAGTCCCTGCAGGAAAGCCGGAGATAATACGGCATTCTTGCGGGGTAGATCGTAGATTTCCAATCTACGTGCTTGTCCGTCACCACGAACCGGCCTTTCGGGGTGGGAAGCGTTTTGCGCCCGGTCGAGACCGGCATCGTGCGCACGATTTGCCCATCCCGCCACAGCCATGCAGTCTGGTCGGCCAGGCTGATGCGGATTTTCAGCCTGGCAGCCTCAGTGCCGGGCCCAGCTCCAAGCAGGATCTGCATCACCTCGACATGGCCGTTCCGGCCAGCCAGCCAAAGCGCGTTGGTATGGTGTTTTTTTGTTCCCGCCTGCGGCTTCGCCCCACGCTCCAGAAGCAGGCTCACGATCTCCGGGTATCCCATGGCCGAAGCGAGCATGAGCGGGGTGAGACCTTTTTCGACCCTCAGATAATAGTCCAGCATGGTTCCCCGAAACCGGCCGACGAGATCCTCCGGCGGGGGAATGGGAAGAATGGCGTTCACGTCGGCGCCTTCATCCAGAAGTTCCCCCACGCGCTTCGCGTCAGCTCCGGCCACCGCGCGGAATAGATCCTCCGAAAAGTCCGGCCTCACCTCAGGTTCGAGCCTGACCTCAGGGACGGGGGGCACCAAAGCCGCCGGGCTTGCAGCAACCTGCGGCTCGGCGGGCGGGATGGCCTCCCCGGCCTCAGCGAAGCAGCAGAGCGGGATGAAATAAATAAATCCTGGC
>JBAXXX010000179.1:0-3264 GCA_037127695.1 Verrucomicrobiia bacterium
ATCGAGCACCCCGGCTGGCTGGAATCGCATGCGACCCTCCAGGGGCCGACAAGCGCGGAGGACTTGCACCAGGCGTGCGAGCAGCTGCCGGGCGGGATGGAAGCGGCGGTTCTCGGCGTGGACCTTTTTGGGACCGCTGCGGAGATCTCCGGAATGGAGGAGGCCGTAAAACGGGCCGGCATTGCCGCGCCTGTCACGTCCGTCCTCTCTTCGTCTCCTTGTGGCGGAGGCATGCAGTTCGTGGCGGTCACGGGGATCGAGCCTTCGCCTCTCGTTCTGCGCGACCGCCTGCGCGGCTACCTCATCGAGGGCAGAGGCTCCAGCCACTGCTTTCTCGGCGGGCTCCTGCCCGGCGACCCGGGAGCCTCGCGCGGGGATCAGACACAGGATGTCTTTGCAACCATCGAGGAAACCCTCGCGCTCGCGGGCATGGGCTTCGAGGACGTTGTCCGCACATGGTTCTACAACGAAAAGATCTTGGAATGGTATCCGGCATTCAACGGGGTCCGCACAGAGTTTTTTGAGCGCCACGCCATCACGAGAATGCCCGCCAGCACGGGCATCGGGGCCCCCAATCCCGCCGGGACAGCCCTTGTGGGGAAGGCTCTCGCGGTGCGTCCGGGGGCCGGGGAAATCCGTGTCTGCCATTCCCCGCTGCAATGCGATGCCTTCGCGTATGGCAGCGCGTTCAGCCGCGCCCTCGAGGTCTCGGACTCCTGCTCCCGCACGCTTTACATTTCCGGGACGGCGAGCATCGATCCCGTCGGCCAAAGCGCCCGCCTGGGGGACGCGGTCGGCCAGATCGGGCTGACGATGGATGTCGTGCGTGCGATCATCGATGAAGCCGGCATGAAACTGGCCGATGCCACGCGCGCCATCGCCTACTTCCGCGATCCCGCTCACGTCCCGCTCTGGGACCGGTTCTGCCCGCCCGGCCTGCCCTCGGTTTCTCTCGGATGCCATGTCTGCCGCGACGATCTCCTCTTCGAGATCGAGATCGATGTCTCGACCACGGTGACGATAGCGTTCCCGCATTAACCCCATGAATTCCGCCCGACTCTTTACACTCGTTTTTAACGTCGCCGGGCCATGGCGTCATTTTCATTCCCATTGGGTCTGATACCCCGAGGCTTGCCCGGCATTTTTTTGCGGCTCTCTGAATTCCTATTTGTAAATGCCTCGGGGCTTGCTCCCGGGGTTCTTTGCTTGAGTCAACTCGGAGGGTGCATGACGGCAGAATTATAAAGAAGAGACACGAGGGAGATTTTTCTTGAAAATGTCTAGGCGCGAGACATATTCGGCCTGTGAAAGAAAAAATCGCACAGCAACGCCGGGATCTCCTCCGGGAGATGTCACTCATCGAACGCATGGAATTCGGCTCTCTGGCCGAAGAATACCGCGAGGCGGAGGGAGGCGGAGGGGAGGCCGCGCGCAACGGTCCCTACTACAAGCACCAGAAGTGGGAGGCCGGGCGCAACCGCAGCCGCAGAGTTCCTGCCGAAGAGGCCAAGGCTTTGAGGGAAGCCGTGGAGGGGCGCCAGCGTTTTGAATCTCTGAGTGCGGAGTTCGTCGAGTTGACCGTGGCCTCGACCCGCAACGCCGACCACAGTAAAAAAAACTCTGCGAAGTCCTCCAGGAAGCCTGCTGCAGGGAAACGACCTCCTTCTTGAGCGAGGTGCGTGCCCGTTTGGAAAGCGGGGAGAAGCCGGCCATGGAGTTCCTGGAGAGTGCCCTGCGCAGCGCTCTTCTCAAGGACGGGGCGCATCTGCTCGAAAATCTGCTCAACGACCCTCTCTACAAAGGGCAGGAGCAAGACGCCCGTCCCGGAGAAAAGTGCTACCGCGACCGGGCCAAGACGGTGGAAACTCTTTTCGGGGAGGTTCGCCTTTTGCGCGATTACTACGTGGCGGAGGATGGCAGCAGCCGCGTTCCGCTGGACGAAAGCCTTGGCCTCATTGAAGGCTACTCTCCAGGGCTGGCTAAAATGATGGCGCGCATGGCCGCGCAGGACAGCTTCGAAGAGGGCAGCAAGGACCTGCTCGCCTACGCGGGCGTGAAGGTCGGGCCAAAAGCCATTGCGCGCATGGCGGAGTTGGTTGCCCCGCAAATGCGGGCCGCCCATGCGGTGGCCAAGCAGGAGCAAAACACGGCGGCGATCCCCGTCATGTATATCGAAGGCGATGGCACGGGGGTTCCCGTGAGGAAAAGCGAAGCGCGGGGCCGAAAAGCCAAGAACGGGGAAGGCGAAGCCAAGACCCGCGAGGTCAAGCTGGGTTGCGTTTTTACGCAGACCTCGCCGGACTCGGAAGGCAAACCCCAGCGGGATCACAACTCCACGACCTATGTGGGAACTCTTCAATGCAGCGAGGACTTCGGCACCCTGCTGCGGCGCGAGGCTTTCGCCAGGGGTTTTGCTTCCGCACAAAAGACCGTCTATCTCGGCGACGGGGCTGCTTGGGTTTGGGAAGTGGCCCGCATCAACTTCCCCCAAGCCATATGCATCCTGGACTTCTACCATGCAGGCGAACACCTCAGCATGCTTGCCGAGGCGCTCTACTGCGCCGATGCGCCACGGGTGCAATCGCAAGCCAAAATCTGGAGGGCCATGCTCTTGGAGGATCGCCTTCAAGAAGTCCTCTCTCAGGCCCGCGAGGATCTTCCCGACATTCCCAGCCCGCGCGATGCTGCTGAAAAACAGATCGCCTATTTTGAAACAAACAGCTCGCGCATGACCTACGCAACATTCCGCTCACAAAGCCTTTTCATCGGCTCCGGCGTCGTCGAGGCAGGCTGCAAAACCGTCGTCGGAAAGCGGCTCAAAAACTCCGGCATGTTCTGGTCCGTCAAGGGGGCGCAAAACGTCCTGGACCTCCGAACTTTCCTGCTCAGCAACCGATTTGACGACCTCTGGCTCGCCAGAGACCAGAAAGCCGCATGACCCTCGGTAACTTTGGCGTCGTGCGCCCGCGTTGACAAGGCAGGCTCCGACGGGCTTGTATATTTCATGGAATCTGTCAGGTTTGACTGTTCCTTATGGTGGTCGTAGCTCAATGGTAGAGCTCCAGTTTGTGGTACTGGCTGTTGCGGGTTCGAGTCCCGTCGGCCACCCCAGTTTAATGATGGGCTGGAAAGCCTGAAAGTATCGATAGATACAGGCTCTCCAGTCGATCAGGGGTGAAAATCGGAACGGCAAAAAAAGGACGAAAACGGCAGCCAGTTTGTCACAAAATGTCACAAACTTTCCGCTCCCCTGCGGGTCGTTGA
>JBAXXX010000180.1:0-3217 GCA_037127695.1 Verrucomicrobiia bacterium
GCTCTTGGTGGTGGAAAAAGCCGACACATTGGATGCCGCTTCCTGATATCAACGCTGCCAGTGAGGGACGGCGTAGCGAAGCGTAGCCGTTTCCTCGCCTGGCCTGTTCGCAGTATATTTTGAAACAAACAACGAAAGGAAACGCATGATAATTGAAGATAAGCTAACAACCGAGCAGGTTGCAACAATCCACTCTTTTGGAGACTGCTGGATTGTCGGATATGACAAGCACCGCCGGGAGATGTGGGAAAAGGCACTCTGGCTGTGGTCATGGGATAACAAGGTGGAGTGGTCAAAAGACAGGTGGAATGTCCCGACAGGCATTTCTTCTGCGAACGCCAGCCGTCAGCCATGAGCGCCCAACCTGAAACTCCCGAAGTCGCGGAAACCGCCCACGGGCGCGAATTGGCTGGACGGCATTGTTCGGCTGTTGCGCTTGCCTCCACGGCGATTGCGATGGCCGCTGGCGGGCGGACTCTATCACCTCCTTATGTGTTCTCGGGGAAACCCTTTCGCGGCACTCGGCTCGGCGCTCGGAGCAAGGACGGTGAACCGTTCCAAGATGGGCACGGCAAATGGTATGTCCGAAGCAAGGGAACAATCCGCAGATATTCTTCTGTGCCGAACGCCCCGCATGACCAATCGCCGGTAAAATCGGCTCAACAAAAACACTGATATGGAACCACCAGAAAATACCAATCCGAAAGTCGGGCAGTCCGGCGATTCGGTCGATGCGTCTGTTCGGCCTGTTATGCTTGCTCCAGACTGGCATCCGATTAACTGCATCGACGAGTTCATTCTCGCTTGTGGGTGGACATGGGAGTCGGGAGGCTTCATCCCACCGGAAAGCTGGGTGGAAAAGATCGCAATTCGCTACGGACTAGGGCGGCACTGGTCCCGGTGCATGGCCGCGCAATTCTGCATCCAGTATTACGAGGAAGGTCATGCGGCTATTCCTTGGCCGAACGCGAAATAGAATGCCATGCAAATCACCTTCCGCTGCAACCGCAACACCATCACCCCGGCGATACTGAAGGCCCTGAAAGCCGCCAGCGATCCCCGCCCTGCTCTGGAAGCTGCCGGGCTGTCCATCGTCTCGCGCACGCTCCGAGCCTTTGACGAGCCGGGCATGCGCCCCCTGCCGTGGGCTGCACTCAAGGCCTCCTCCATAGATGCGAAGGTCAAGGCGGGGAAAAGCGATACCCTCCTCAAGCGCGATGGCGTGCTCTGCCGCTCGGCCCGCATCACGCAGCTGGACGCCTCCTCTGTCACCGTGGGCACGGATCGCTTTTATGCGAAGTTCCACCAGCTCGGAACGAAGTTCATGCCTGCCCGTCCGTTCTTCCCCTTCACCCCTGCGGGCGACCTCACTCCCAAGGCCCGCCCGGCCGTGCTCAGAGCGATCGTTCGCAAGCTGGGCATCCAAGCCTGGAGGTGAAGCCCGCGCAAACCGCGCAACCCGGTTAGCCCGTCACCGACCGCAGTGGCAGTCTGCGGGCAGTGAACGCACAAGACGGACTCATCGCCTGCCGATCGGCAATCAGCAACGGAGCACTCTCCGAGGCCGATTTGCCCACCGAGATCAAGCTTCTGGCTTGGGGCGATAACCCCTCGACCAAAGGCAACATCAAGGTCGGAGCGCGCACGCTCGCCGCTCTCGCTGCGAACCAGACCCGCCTGGCCTTCGACAAGGTCGGCCTCGACTACGAGCACCAGAGCGTAGCGAAGCACCCGAACTTCAAGCCAGCCCCCCGCGAATACGCCGCCTATGGCGTGCCGGAAGTCCGCGAAGGCGATGGGCTCTACCTTACCTCCCTCTCCTGGACTCCATCGGGCCAGACAAACGCCCGAAACTACTGCGACCTCTCGCCCGTCGTGCTGCGCCAGAGCGAGGAAGTCGTATTCCTGCACTCTGTGGCCCTCTGCCCGCAGGGAGCCGTCGCCGGTCTCGAATTTTACACCCCCGACCCTTATGCGCAACCCCCTATGACACCCGAACTCAAAACCTTCCTCTGCTCGCTCTTTGGCGTTGACGAATCCGCCGACGATGCAGCGATCCTCGCCGCTGGCCAAACCTTTGCAAAAAAAGAGGCCGTCGAGCCGACCGAGCCCGCCACCGAGCTTTCGGCCTTGGCCGCCAGCATGGAGGCCCTCGTGAAGCGCTTCGATACCACCCAGCGGGCGCAGATCCTCAGCACCGCCCTCCAGGCCGGGAAGCTGGTGCCCGCCTCGGCGAAAGACCTCCCGCTCGAAACCCTCTCCGCTCTCGTGGAAGAGTTGCCTGCCGGAAGCGTCCCGCTCGAAAGCCGCACGCCTGCCGCAGTGCAGACCCTTTCCTCCCAGCTCAACGCCGCCGACCTCGCGGTCTGCGCCCAGCTCAACATCACCCCGGAATCCTTCCTCAAATCCCTCTAAACCATGGCCGCAACATCCGAAATCAATACCCCCTCCCGCCCCGGCAGCACGATCACCGTGCCTGTCGCCGCAGCTACAAACATCTTCGCCGGAACCCTCGTTGCCCTGGATGCAGCCGGGCGAGCCGTCCCCGCTGCCGATACCGCAGGCTTGCGTGTCATCGGTCGTGCGGAGGCCAGCGCAGACAACAGCCTCGGAGCAGCCGATGCCATCACCGTGGATCTCGCCCCTGGCGTGTTTCGTTTTGCCAACTCTGCGGGCGATGCCGTGGACGCGAACGACATCGGCAAGGATGCCTTTGTCGAGGACGACATGACGGTCTGCGAAACCGGCGCCACCCACAAGGTGAAAGCCGGGCGCGTCGTAGGCGTCGATTCTCTCGGCGTATGGGTCGATACCACGCACGCCGCCCGCGTGCCTTCCGCCATCACTCTCGGCTCCACCAACGGAACCGCCGGTGCAGCCGCCGACCTCGCCGCCCTCAAGGCCGAGGCTGAGCTGATCGGTGATGACGTTCGCGCCATCTTCGCAGCCCTCCAGGCACAAGGAATCCTCAAGTAATTCATCCCCCACAATCTCATGGAAATCACAACCCAATCCCTCGCCAGCGTCAAACGCGGCCTCCAGACCATCTTCGATGCCGCCTACCATGGCGTGACAGAAATGTGGTGGCCTCAGCTCAGCCTCCAGACCTCCTCGACCGGAGCGGAAGAGGAATACCACTGGCTCGGAGCGATCCCCGGCCTCAACCCAAGTTTCTTAGGAGAGAAGAAAAATGTTGTTTTTTAGCTCTTTTTCGAGG
>JBAXXX010000181.1:0-3184 GCA_037127695.1 Verrucomicrobiia bacterium
CGCCGCTGGAGAGAATCGAGTCGCTCGAACAACTGCGGGTTCTGGAACACGGCTTCCGCCTGCGGGTGATCGAAACCAAATGCCTCGACCACACCTTCAGTGGGTTCAGCGTGGATACGGAAGAGGATCTGCGGGAAGTCGAAAAGCGTTTGAATGCGAACCCCGTGAGGAGTTAAAAATGCCGAAGCATATTTTTGTAACGGGCGGTGTTGTTTCATCCCTTGGAAAAGGGATCGCGTCCGCGTCGATTGCGAAGATCCTTGAGGCAAAGGGTCTCAAGGTTGCGATCCAGAAGCTGGACCCTTATCTGAACGTTGACCCCGGCATCCGCCAGAGCACGGAACATTCGCTCACCGACACCCGTGTGGCTGCGCAGGCCGATCCCGTCGAACTGGAACGGCAGGGGGACGCCCTGTACGCCAGTCGGGGGATCGGGACGAACGCGCAGGATGCGATCCAGGCCTACCAGAAGGCTCTGGCCATGGATTCGTCGCGCTCGTCCGCCTACTGGAAGACGGCCCGGGGGTACTTCTGGCTGGCGATGCAGCATAATGCCCGGCGTCAAGTCCAAACGTGCACTGGCGACAATTACACTTGAGCATTTCGGGTGGGGGGTAAGGGGGCGGAGCCCCCTCCTCATCCAATGCCCTGATGTGCCGACAGGCGCATCAGGATCCTTCGAGGCCCGCAGGGCCGACCCACCGTAGGGGGGTCGCGATTTCTCGTCCTGGTCATGTCGTTCCTCCCGCATCACGACTCGTCCTTCGTTTCGCCGTTGCGCTTCATGGCTTCCTCGCTGCGGATGCTCTTGCCGACCAGTTCCAGGATCACGGAGTGGTGGACCAGTCGGTCGACGGCGGCAGCGGTAGTCATGGGATCCTTGAAAATCTTGTCCCACTGCGAGAAGACCAGATTGCTCGTGATGATCACGCTGCGCCGCTCGTAGCGTTCGGCGAGAAACGTGAAGAGGACCTCCATCTCGTCGCGGTCCTGCTGGATGTAGCCGATGTCGTCCAGGATGACCGCGTCGAAGGCGTCCAGCCGCCGCAATTCCTTCTCCAAGGCCAGTTCCTTCTTGGCGGCCAGCAGGCGCTGGACCAGTTTGAAGGCCGGGACGAAGAGTACGTTGTAGCCCCGCAGCACCAGTTCCTGGGCGATGGCGCAGACCAGGTGGGTCTTGCCGCGCCCCGGCAGGCCGAAGGCCAGGAGGTTCTCGGCGCGTTCCACGAAGCCACCCTCGCACAGGACGGGTAGTTGTCGTCGGATTGCTACCGGCAGGCGGGCGGGATCCAGCGACGCCAGCGTCTTGCCCGTCGGCAGGCCCGACCGCTTCAGGATCCGCTCCGTCTTGTGACGTTTCCGTTCTTCCACTTCCAGTTCGGCCAGGTGGTGCAAGTACTGGTCGAAGCTCCAGCCCCCCTTCTCGGCCTGGGAGGCCACCTCCTTGCGGTACGCGACGAAGGCGGGCAGGCACAGCGACCGCAGCAGCACGTCGGAATCATCCCGGGCGCGTTCCTCCTTCCTCATGACGCCACCTCCGCCATCGGCAGAAGCGCGTCATAGGCCGACAGGTCTACCATCAGCACGGGCATGTCCACCGGCACCGCAAGACGCGCCGGGCCCACCAGGGCATTGACCTGGTCGGGCGTCGGGACGATGCCCTCGGCCAGCAGCAGTTCCAGCGCGGCCTCGACCTCGCTCTCCATCGTGGACGCCGCAAGGTGCAGGATCCGCACGTAGTCCACGTCCGCGCCGATCCCCTTGTGCGGCGCCTCGCACAGCGCGTCGTACGCAGCCCGGAAAGTGGCCGTCGGAAAGAGGTCGTCCCGGTACTTGTACCTCGCGAAGCCGCCCGGCTTGCGCACCAGCGACCAGATGACGTGCCGGTAGTCGATCCGGTGGCCGCTGCGACCCGAGAGCCGATCCATGGCGAGTTGCTGCTGCCCCCGGAAGTAGACCTCCAGCCGGTCCTCGTAGAGCCGGACCCGCACGACCTCCCCGATCAGCCGCGACGGCACCGAGTACACGTTGCGCTTCACGTTGATCGTGGACCACGTCATGACCCGCGCGTCCTCCTCCCTGTACTCCGGCAGCCGCGCCACGACGAGCGGCCGCATCGCGTCCAGTTCCTCGTTCAGCCGCTTCGTGCGGCGCTGGTTCACCTTCTCCAGGATCGCCCACAGCCAGTTTTCGTAGCCGTCCACCGTGTCGAAGTCGCGGCTCCGGCGCATCAGCAGGTGCTGCTCCAGGCGGCGCTTCAGCGCACCGTTGCCCGCCTCCACGTCGCCGTTCTGTTCCTTCGCCCCGACCTCGATGGTCCGGGGCTTCATCCCGAGATGCTCGATGAAGTCGCTGTACTCCTTGTTGAATTTGCTCAGCCCCGACGGCAGATCATGCGTCGCCGCCGTCGAATGATCGGTCTGGTGAAACTTCGTGATCCGACCCAACCGGAAGAATGCCGCCTGCACCCCGCGCCGGATCGCCAACATCGATTCCGAGTGGCACACCGTCACCCATTCCCAGTTGCTGTACGGCAGCACCGGATGGCACAGCATGTGCGGGAAAGCAACGCCCGCAATCGTGATCCCGAGCTCCGTCGCCCAGGTGAAATCCGTCTGCATCGCCTCGCCCGGGCGGTGCTCCTGCGCGAAGGAGACCTCCTTCTCCGGTCCATCCGAGGCTCGCCATGACCGGATCCGCCGTTGCAGCGTCCGGAGCTGGCCCTCCTCGTACCCATCCGGCTTCCGAATCACCAGGTCCTCGAAGATCGTCTTCGCCTCCAGGGTCGGGGCGTCCCGAAGCATCGCCACGATCCCAGGCCAGTCCTCCGAAAATGGGTCCGACCGCGTCCGCCACGTCCGCAGCGCCATCGCCCCCGACGGCAGCTTCCCAGCCTCCAGATACTTCGCCGCCGTGTTCCGGCTCATCCCTGATCGCATCGCCGCCCGGCCCTTCAGCCCGTGCCTCGACATCTCTTCCATCAACCGCCTCACCTGCGCATCCGTCGTCTTCATCACGATCCCCGTTACGGGTCGCTGACTTGTCCAACGGCACGACTCAAACGTCAATTACCACCAGGATGCTCAGATGTAATTGTCGTCAACGCTCAGGTGGGATTGTCGCTGGGCATTCAACCATGTTGAGCCAGGAGGCGCTGGTCGGCGTGAAGTGGATCTTGACCCTT
>JBAXXX010000182.1:0-3049 GCA_037127695.1 Verrucomicrobiia bacterium
GGCCATCGAAAGGCGACCCTCCCCATTTTGTCGGGCGGATTCCCGGTCAGGAGCGTGTAGAGCGTCGTTGCCGCCCCGAACATATCGGGATGGCCCCCGCTCTCCAAAAACCAGCTTGGAGCCGAATATCCGGGTGTTCCGCGCCGGGTGATGTTGTGAGAGTCTTCCCCGAGGAGGCTGATGTCCCCGAGGCAGGGAGTGCCATTGAGGAAGAGGATGTTGTCCGGCTTCACGTCCCGGTGGACAAGGCCCGCGTCTGAAAGAAGCTGGAGGGCTTGAAGGATGGGCGTGAGCCACCCCTTGATTTCCCCGCTCGTGAACCATGCCAGCTCCTTCCGGCGGCCCTCGATCATGGCCGCGAGCGTCAAAGGCCGCCAGGAGGCCTCCAGAGGGTCAGACGAGCCCTGCCCGTCAGCCAGCGGCATGATGTAAAACAGCCCGGCACTCGTCCGGTTGACATGCTCGATCGGCATGATCGAAGGCGAGCGGAGCTGCCCGGCCGCCGTGCGATACCGGCAGAGGGCGTCAAATTCCTTTTCGATCTGCCCGCCGGAGGTCGCCGGAATGAATTTCAACGCCCGCAGGTCGCCCAACGCCTCCGACTGGCACAGCCAGACCTCCCCGAAGCCGCCAGCGCCGATGAGGCGGATGACGCGGTAGCCGTCGAGGGATTCACCGGGTTGGGGCATGGGCAGGTTGTAGGGCAGGGCCGGCGGCCTTGCCAAGAACTCCGCAGAACATTTTCTGCCGAACAGCGAAAATTGGTCGAGAGATTTTCCGGTTAGCAGCGAATATGGGTTGATGACACAGATGAACCCACGCACGACCGAGCCGCCGGAAATCACCCTGATTTCGCCGGACGGGAAGATCGTCCGCACATCCGAATACTTCGAGTGCCCGGCGGAAATCATCATCGGGCACAATGGGGTCTCGTTCGACGGGTGGGTTTTTCGCACCGACATTGGCTTTTTCGCCTCGGACATGCGCTGGCTGGGGACCCAGATCGTGATGATCCGAGACACGCAGGGGGCGGAGCGGGCGGAAGCGGTCCTCGCGGCCTTCGAAAGACTTCTCATCACGCCGAAAGGCGTAGCAAGCTGCCAGTCACGCACCCCCCGGACCGCAATATGATCTTTTTCAACTTCATCTCATCCGCGCTGGTGCTGGGGCATGTGATGGCCAGTTCCGGCAACCCTTTTTCGATAAACATCAAAGGCGGCGGCTACTCGGGAACCTGCACGAACCAGACCTGCGGCATCACGGCACGCATGTATCTAGTGATGCATGAGCAGGACGGCGCGGTTTCTGGACAACTGGACATCTCCAGCGAACTCGGCGGGGGAGGGCCTATCACAGGAACCATGGAAGGGGATCAGGTGACATTCACCACCGTCTGGGAGTTCGGCGAAATAACGTGGTTCGGGCGCATCAAAGGCAAATCCATCCACGGAGCCTACCTGGTCGAGGGGCCGGATGGATTAAATCAAAAAGGCATTTGGAGAGTGAGCAGGAAGTGAGGTGGTGCGCAACGCTGCCCCCCCTCGCGTTATATAAAATTGAAAGGGCCACACCTTATCTGCCCCATTCCGGGGCGGGTGCAACCGTGCGGCAAAATCAAAACATGAAAGAGAACATACTAACACAGCAGCCCAGACAGGAAAGCGGGGGAATCACGGACATCTTCCAGTTCGAGGTCGTGAGGAAACACAGCATCTGGGTCTTCGACGACGCGGCCAAGGGCGTTCAAAATGAGCCCTTCGTCTGCGGGATGAACGAGATCATCGACGCCATCTGCCAACGGTTCAATATCCCGCCGGTGGACGGACAGCGGATCAGGGCCACGTTCTGCGATGAGCGGGCGGTCGACCACCGGGTGGTGAGTGAGCTGGCAAGGGAGGGCAAGATTGCCCGCTTGGTCTTTGACCAGCCGCGGATGTACGATTGCCCCTCGGGATATACCCCGTACGAGGATCAAATATCAGGCTTGCACGGGGCGTTCTGCCCGGTGTTCAAGGCCTACTTCCCAGAAGGGAACAGCACCACACCAAAGGTGCTGCTGCTCCTGCCTGAGAAGGCTTGAGGAAGGGGGGGCGGCGACGCTCCCCCAATTTTTTAGCCGCAAGAGGAATGCCTCCAGCTACACGCCTAAGGATGGCCGAACCGGGAGAGTTCCCTTGCGTGGAGGAAGGAAACCAATCCGCATTCTGAACGGAGAAAGGTTTTCCTTCCTGCCGCCGGGCAGCAAGGAGGTCTCTTTACCTTATCTCCCGCGCCACTGTGGGGGTCGCGGAAGAAATCCCAGCATCCAGGAAGGCGGCTGCCTGCCGCATGGGGGGCGCGCCGTAGAGAGCGGTGCCCCCGAGAACGCGCGCGCCGTTCGTATCCCACGCCACCGTCTCGCCGCCCGCACGGAAGACAGTGGCCGCATGCCCTTTCAAGACCCCGCCTTCGAGGTAATCGAAGGTGATCACGCGCGAGGGTATCTGGACGGCCGCCAGCTTCCTCTGCATGATCAGCGCCTCCGGGAAGCAGGCGTTCTTTATGCCTGTGCTCCCTGAGGGAAGGGTCGAGCAGGCGCTGAGGGCAAAGGCGAAGATGAGCAGCGGAGTTTTCATCTGAGAAATCGTGGTTACTCACGGGGATCGCTACTACTGAGCGGAAGGGGGTCGCGCTTGCCGAGCGGAAGGGCCGCTCCACAGACCGCAGCCACAAGCATCAGCACCAGGCAGATGGGGAAGATCAGGATGGCAACGACGTAGCAGGCGATAGTTCCAATGAAGTTTCTCATAGTTTTTTACAAGGCAGCGCGGTAGGCCGCATGGCGGTCGCGGCGAGTGCCCTTTCCCCGTATTCGCGGCGGGGTGGGATTTCTCTCGGGAAATTCTGGCGGCAGTGCAGTTTCTTCTGATGCTCAGAGCGGCATTTCGACGCGGGCGTGAGAGCCACATCCAAGGAGGTGATCGGTCTCACGCCCGAGAGGAGGATCCGTTCGGCTGAAGTTCTACCTCCAGGGCTCCTTCCGGGCGTTCCGGTTGCGGAAGATCAGCGG
>JBAXXX010000183.1:0-2923 GCA_037127695.1 Verrucomicrobiia bacterium
GATCTTGGACTGGGCCGAAATGCTGGAACGACTCGGAGGAGATCGCGGGCTGGCCAGCACGTTGGCAGCTGGATTTTTGCAGGATACGCCGCCTGTTATAGATGCCCTGCGCCGCGACCTCGCGGCAGGAGACGCAGTATCCAGCGAGCGCCAGGCGCACACGATCAAAAGCGCGGCGGCCATCGTCGGGGGCGAACGCCTCCGTGCCGTGGCTTTCGATGCGGAGCAGTCCGCCCATGCCGGCGATCTGCCAGCCGCCATCTCCCGCATCGCCGAGCTAGACGCCGAGTTCGACAGGCTGAAGCAAGAAATGGAAAAAGACCAGTGAATGCCAAGAATCCCACAGAACCCACCCTGCGCAGGCAGGCAGAGGATGCCAGGAACCCGGGAGAAAGGAATTTTCGCGCCTTTTTCAGCTCGATAGCGGATCTGCTATTTGTCCTCGACAGCGAGGGCAACATCATCGAGGCGAACGATACCGCCTTGCGCCGGCTCGAATATACAAGCCAGGAGCTGATCGGGAAATCCGTGCTGGTTGTCCACCCCGAAGCAAGGCGGGCGGAGGCCGGGGCTATTGTTGCGGCGATGCTGGCCGGGACCGCCGATTTTTGCCCCGTGCCTGTCGTGTCGAAAAGCGGCGTCGAGATTCAGGTCGAAACAAGGGTGTATCCCGGCATCTGGAACGAAAGTCCGGCGCTGTTTGGCGTTGTCAAAGATGTCACCGCGATCAAGCAATCGGAGGCAAAATTTTCCCTGGCGTTCCAGGCAAGCACCAACCTGATGGCCATATCCACCATCAAGACCGGCCACTTCAGGGAAGTGAATGAGATATTTTTGCAAGCATTGGGATATTCAAGGGATGAGGTGATCGGACGGACATCCCGGGAGCTGGACATTTTGTATGATTACCATCAGCGCGATCTCGTCAGATCGATCATAGCGGAAAATGGCTTCGCAAAGGATGTCGAAGTAAAAATAAAAACCAAATCCGGGCAGCCTCTCATCGGCCTGTTTTCTGCATCGCCCATCACGGTCGCTGACGAGCCATGTTGGCTCACCACAATGACCGACATCAGCGAGCGAGAGCGGGCTGCCGAAGCGGGGAGGAAGCTGCAGGCGGAGACCGAACGCCTGAACCGCATGATGCAGGGGCGGGAGATGCGGATTGTGGAGATGAAGCAGCAGGTCAACGCCCTTTGCTTGGAGCTAGCCCGTGAGCCAGCATACAGGAGGCTAGAGCCCGAAAGCCTGTTGGGTTCTGGCGGCGCATGCCCACTTCCCAAAGGCAGGCTCGCACCTTCGGCGGTTGTCCCCGCCGCACCAGTCGCAGCCTGCAGGGCCGGCTTGGAGAAAACGAGCTTGGAAATTGCGTTTCTCCCGATCCTCTGCGCCGCGCCGCTGCTCTACGCGCAGACACATGGATACTTCTCCCGCAACGGGCTGGATGTGTCTCTGATCTCCGCTCCAGGCTGGAGCGGGGTGAAGAACCTGCTGGCCTTCGGGCACGTCGCTGCGGCTCACATGCTCTCGCCGATGCCTCTGGCCGTCCGCCAGGGGCTCGACGGCCAGCGTGCCAACGTTCGCCTCGCATGCATCCAAAACGTCAACGGACAGGCGCTCACCCTGGCGAGGAAACATGCCGGAATCCACGACGTGCGGGAGATGAAAGGTTTCACGTTTGCCGTGCCCTACTTTTTTTCCATGCACTACTACCTGCTGTGTCAGTTCCTGGCAGGCCACGGGCTGGATCCTCAGAGGGACGTGACCATCATCGAGGTGGCTCCGCCGCAAATGCCCCACTTCATCGAGACGGCTCGGGTGGATGGGATTTTCGCGCCTGAGCCGTTCAACCAGATCTGCGTCTCCCGGGGGATCGGATTTCTCTACATCCTGTCCAAGGAAATCTGGCCTGGTCACCCCTGCTGCTGCTTCGCTAGCACTGATGAATTCATAAAAGAGAACCCCATGACCTACGAGGCGATGCGCGGCAGCGTCATGGAGGCGCAGTGGGCGCTCCATCGGGCCTCGCCGGACGAGCGCCGGGAAATCGCCGTCGAGCTGAGCCAGGTCGGGTTTCTGAACCAACCCGATCCCGAGCCAGTGGCGCAAGCCTTGTCGGGCGAGTATCAGGATGGCGCTGGGAGGCGGTGCGTCGTCCACGACCGCGTAGACTTCATGCCCGCGCCCTGGCCAGAATACGGGACCTGGATGCTCTCGCAGCAGCAGCGGTGGAATCAGCTGCCACGCCGGGTGAGCTATCGCGATGCCGTCGCGGATTGTTTTGACGTCACGACAATCGAGATCGCGAGGAGCATGGGATTCGATGAAACCGAGCCGAAGGGGATCCCGATTTTCTGCGGCACCGACCCCTTCGCCTCCATGCAGGCGCAACCGTTCTGCGCATTCCATGAGTTGTCTGAAAAGGTCGTTCCGCCGCTTGAGCAACGCATCGCCAAGCTAAGCGGCACCCTTGCCAACGCGAGCGGCAGGGGAGAGCTGCCCGACATCAAAGCTGAGGCAGAAGACGCCTTCGGCGTGCTGGAACGACTCGCCAGCGATGTGTTCAGAAACCTGAGGTTCATCCAAGACGGCCTTCGAGAGCGGAATGAAATCGCAGATAACAGCAACCGGGTCCTTCTAAGCCTCACAGAGGATGCCGAATCCGCCAAGGCAGAGCTGCAACGGACGAACCTCCACCTCGAAGCGTCCATCGTCCGAGCGAACGAGATGGCGGAAAAGGCGGAGAAAGCCAACCGCGCCAAGAGCGAGTTCCTGGCCAATATGAGCCACGAGATCCGGACGCCGATGAACGGTGTCATCGGCATGAACAGCCTGTTGCTGGAGACCGATCTCAGCCCCAAGCAGCGCCGGCAGGCGGAAATCGTCCAGTCCAGCGCCGAATCCCTGCTCGACCTGATCAATG
>JBAXXX010000184.1:0-2885 GCA_037127695.1 Verrucomicrobiia bacterium
TGACGGGCACACGGCATCCTGCCGGTCGCGGGGGATCTGCGGGCCTTCTGCCTGCCGGGAGGCGGCAGCCTCCTCCCTGGGTAAATCTGATCTCTTCACGCTCCTTATTCGTGAGGAACTGGAAAATCTCTCGGCGGAGGCGGGATTTTTTTGAAAATTTCCGAAGGCTGCCTGTTGCTCTAGTGTGAAAAGTGTGTATTTTTTGCGCATGCATGCCACCCTTACAGAGTTGCGACGAGAGACGAGCCGGGTTCTTCGGCCGGTGATTCATGGCGCGAACACGGTGACGCTGACCGAGCATGGTCAAGAGGTCGCGGAGATCTCCCCCAAAACCACCCCGGATCGCAAGCGTGCGCTCGAGTTGCTCGTCGCCATCGGTCCTGTCGCATTGCCCCCTCGTAAGTGATGGAGTTCCTTCTGGACAGCAATGTGGTGTCCGAGCTTTGGAAACCACATCCTTCGGAGAACGTTGTATCATGGATCTCGTCCGTGGATTGGCTGATCCCGGTGGTGGTCATTGCGGAAATCCAAGAAGGAGCGGAGGCGGCGCCGACCACGGCACGCCGCACGGAAATCAACCGGCGGCTGGACGACTTCCTGCGAGAGTCTGCTGGGCTCATGGTGGATTGGGATGCGGAGACGGCCCGCATCTGGGCGCGACTCAGGCACTCGACCGAAGTGAAACGTCAACCGCAGTCTCTTTGGGATAGCCTGATTGATGCCATGGCTGTCCGGCGTGGGTTGACGATTGCATCCCGCAACCATGCCGACTTCCGCCACAGCGTTGTCTTTGATCCGTGGACCGGGAAGGAATATCCGCCCCGGAAGTAACTGGATGTCGTCCGCCCCCTGCTCAGGCTGGGGGTCGGCGGCTGCCGATTCTCAAATGTTCGGCGTCCCCGCCCCTGCCGGTTTTGGCGAGGCGAGGACGACAGGACCACGGTGGGCTGGAAGCTCAACCGTATGGCGGCTAACCGTTTCTGCCGGTTCCGTGACAGTAGTCGCAGGGGTAGTTCCCCCGGTATCCGGTTCCGTTGCAGAAGTTGCATTTGGTGTAGGCGAAAGCCGCTCCGGTGAAGGCGGCGATTGCGACGGCGGTGATGACGATTTTTTTCATGTCTTGGTGTTTTGGTTGACTCCCGCTTTTTCCTCTGCCTTGTCACAGACGCCCTTGGCACCTTGCCACGAGCGGGGCGGTTGACCTCGACGGTCGCTGGAGGCAGGGGCCTCGCGCTGAAGGCAGAAATTCGGCATAAAATCCGGCGGCATGGAGATTGTTCACACCACGGATTCGTGGGGATCAGGGAAATCTCTCGGAATATTAAAAAAATCTCCGCTTCAATGCTCGGCAGGCATCGGGAGGGTGACAAACCGGCTGAGCGCCCCAAGCTCCTGCCCCGTTTGACGCCGAAATTCTTTATCCAGTTCGGCCAGCGCGAGGCTCACCTTTTGAACCAGCTTGATGCGAAACTGTGGTTCGCGATCCAACTCCTGGTTCAACTCATGGATTTGAGCCCGCATTTGGGGAGAGTCCTTTTGTTCAAACGCAACATGTTCCTCGACCGTTTTCTTGGCGGTTTCCATTTTTGCGAGAACGGACATCGTGGGGCCGAGCAATGCCCTGCGATCTTCGGCGGTGAGGGGGCCGGGAAGGGCCTGCACCTCCTTTGCTGTTTTGGCATGAACTCGATCCACCTCCTCAATGACATGCTGGGCAGTGCTTGCCGCCGTGATTTCTATGGCGGCCAGCGCCTTGACAGCTCCGGCGATTTCGCCGGTGATTTTTTGCCGTGGGGCAAGGATTTTTGCCTTGGCCGCCTCGAAATCTTTTTCGAAGAGCTGACGAAGCGTAGCCATATCTGGAGTGCCGTCCAGGGCGGCAGGATCGCTTTGCCCGGAAAGGGTGGGATCCTGTTGCGATGCGCTCGGCGGTGAGGTTGGCAGCGCCCCCGATGGCAGTGGCTTGGGCGGTTCGAGCACGATCCCCCGCTCAGAAAGAAAACGCGCATAATCCGGGAATTCTTCCGCGTATCCGGCACGGAGCTTGGCTGCCAGGCCGACCCTCCCGGGGTCGTCGTCGAGCGTAGAGGCAGAATGAATATCCTTCTCAGCTCCATCGAAGTTTCCCAGCCGAAGCCGGATTCTGGCGCGGGCCGTGTAGTGTCGCGTGATCGGCGAAGAATTTTCAATGATGCCGGTGGCTTCGGCTTCAGCGCCTTGAAGGTCGTGGAGGGCATCCCACAGTTTCATCCTCTCGGCGAAGCTTACCAGATCGAGCCGTTTACCGAGCAATCCCCGGCGCAATTCCTCGTGCGCCTCTTCTTGGCGGCCGAGCCCATACAAGCACTGCGCACGGAGGGTCGAGTAATAGGGGAACGAGGTTGAAATCGGGTAGGCGCTATTGAGCTGGTTGAGCATGTCCAATGCGGCCTGATACTCCTTGTCCTTGAAGTAGATCGCCGCCAGTGTCGCGGTCACCCTGTAATCGGCCAGCTCCTTGTCGGTGAGGCCACCGGGATTGCTCGGGTCTGAGTTTTGAACGGGGGGAGCAGAAACGCGGGGGAGTTCCACGTTTGGACCAGTGGGTTTGCGGAGAGTGGATACGGCGATACCGACGAGAATCAAAGCGGCAAGCCCAACGAGAATTAAAATCCATCTTGGGGCACCCGGCCGCTTTTTCGCGTCCTCCACTCCATTCAAGATTTCGGCGACCGCATCGAAAGTGCGGAACCGCTCGGCCGGCCGCTCGTCAACAGTCCGGCGGATAATCCGGTGAATCCGCAGCCATTCCTGCTTTTCCGTCTCGGAGAGTGCTCCCTCGCCCTGCGGTGGCCATCGAAAGGCGACCCTCCCCATTTTGTCGGGCGGATTCCCGGTCAGGAGCG
>JBAXXX010000185.1:0-2861 GCA_037127695.1 Verrucomicrobiia bacterium
CGGTGATCGAGCGCATGAGGGCGAAGTTCCGGGTGCGCGAAGTGTGCGTGGTGGCCGACCGTGGCTTCGTGAGCGAGGCGACGCTGGAAGCTCTCGGGAAAATGGATCCGCCGGTGCATTACGTCATCGGGTGTAAAGGGCGGCCGAAAAGTGCGGCAGGTGCCGGTCGAAAAGTGAGGCACCTGACCTGCGGATAGGAACGGATTGCCGGTCTTTGGTCAAGCATCGGTTGGGAGCCGGTTTCGCTGCTGTTTGGCAGCCGGAGCGCAGCGGAGGCTGACGAACAGCAGCGAGCGCCCGAGGGGGGGCGCTTATCGTGACGGGATCATCGGGGCTTGAGACGTTTTTTGGCATCCTTGAGCCGGAAGCTCTCCCCGTTGGCTTCCAGGATGTGGACGCGGTGGGTCAGCCGGTCGAGCATGGCCCCGGTCAGGCGTTCGCTGCCGAGCACTTCGGTCCAGTTTTCAAAGGGCAAGTTGGTCGTCACGATCAGGCTCGTGCGCTCGTAGGCGCGGCTGATCACCTCGAAGAGCAACTCGGCTCCCGTCTTGGAGAACGGGACGTAGCCCAGTTCGTCCAGGATGAGCAGATCGAGGCGTTCGATCTGCTTCTGGCTGCGGGCCAGTGTCCGGCTTTCCCGCGCTTCCAGCAGATGAGTCACCATTGCTGTCGTCGTGCTGAACCTCACCTTTTTCCCTTGGGCACAGGCCGCAAAACCGAGCGCAAGCGCCAGATGGGTTTTTCCGGTGCCGGGATTTCCGACCAGCAGCACGTTCTCCCTTTTGTCCATGTATTCGCCGCTCTGGATCAACTCCCGCACGAGCGCCTGGTTGATTGACGGCTGTGCTTTGAAGTCGAAGGTATCGATGGTTTTGATCACCGGGAACCGGGCATCGCGGATTCGCCGTTCTGCGGCACGCCGTTCCCGGTCGATCAGCTCCCGCTCGGCCAGCCGCAGTAGGAACGCGGGATAATCGCAGCCTTCCTGGGCGCACGCCGCTGCCACGCTTTTGTAATCCCGAACGAATGTCGGCAGTTTGAGCACCTTGAGATGATGCTCCAGCAATAGAGTGGATGCTTCCGCGCTCATCGGACACCTCCCGCCAGCAGACTGCCGTATTGCTTGATGTCAGGAGACTGTATCCGCACGGCCCGCAGATGCGGATGACCGTCCAGCGTGAACCGCGTCGCCCGCCACTCCTCCTGCGGGTAAAGGAACTGGGCGATGGCGTCCCGCTGGAGCGCTCCCATGCTCAACCCCTTTTCCACAGCCCGGCGAAGAGCTGGCAGCGGATGCTTTTCCAGCAGCCTCAACACCCGGATATACTCACGGGTTCCGCCACCCGCTTCGTATTCGGCTTCCAGCCTGCGACGTAAATGTTCAAAGCACTCCGGCAGTGTCCAACCCTGCAAGGGCCGGGCATGATCCAATGCCCCGGGCTTTCGTTCCAGCACCGCCAGGTAATGCAGCGGATCAAAACTCACATGCTCCCTCTGCCAGATCCGCCGGTGCCGCGCCACCGTCTCATGAATGTAACTGACCACCACCTCATCGCAGTATCCCTTCACCACCACCGTGTGGTGCGCATAGGCCACCGGTACCGAGTAATCGTTGTCATCAAACCGCACCAGCGAGATCGAACTGGCCGCCGTCGATTGCTGCCGGCACGCATCAAAGGGCTTGACCGGCAGCGGCAGGAACGCCGTCCGATCCTCCTCCAGCATCTGCTTCTTGCTCCCGGCCTGGCCACGAAGCCTGCGTTCCTGATCCGCTTCACACCTCTCGCGCAAATGGGCGTTGAGCACTTCAAAATTCCGCACCTGCGGCACCGGAACAAAATAGTTGAGCCGCGCGAACTTCACCGTTCCTTCCACCACGCCTTTTTCGTTCGGACGACGCACCCGGCAAAACCGGTGGTCGAACAGGTAATGGCTCTTGAGTTGGGAAAACCCCGCCGTCAGCTTCCGCCCCTTGCCTCCCACGATCTGTCCAACCGCCACCCGCGTGTTGTCGTAGGCGATCTTCCGGGGAACACCCCCGAAAAACTCGAACGCCCTCACGTGCCCCTCCCAGAACGTCTCCGTGCATTCCCGCTCAAAGGCCATCACGAACATCGCGTCGCTGTAGGGAAGCGCCATCACGAAAAATGCCACCTTCCTCAACACCCCGTTCATCTTCGCCAAGGCATATCCAAAATCCACCTGCGCTTCTCCCGGCGGATGGCTCAACGGCACGAAAACCTCCTGGCTGTGGCGTTCCATCTCCCGGACCGCCTCCTTGACCATCGTGTAACCGCCTTCGTAGCCCTCCTGCCGCAGCCGTTCAAAGACCCGCTTGGCCGTATGCCGCTGCTTCCTGGGCATCGTCTTGTCTTCCTTCAGGATCTGCTCGATCCGCCACACATACGGCCCCAGCTTCTTCTTCGCCCGGGGGCGCTCCTGCCGGTATCCCGGCGGCGCGCTGTTCTCCAAAACCTTCTTCAGCGTCTTCCAGTGCAGTCCCGTCTCCCTCAGGATCTGCCTCCTGCTGGTCCCATCAATCAATACCCGGCGGCGTATATCGGCCCATTGCTCCATATCTGTGAACATCCTCCATGTTAATCCCAGGATGCCGCACTTTTCGACCGCCGCGCCACATGGCGCCACCCGCCGCACTTTTCAACCGCCCTTTACATGTAAATGCGGTTTGTGTCGAGGTGCATGGTGTGCTTTTTTGTCCGAGCCGGGGATCCTTCCCGGCGCTTGTTGAAAAATCCCGATGGTCCGGGAGGGATGTCATTCCCTGCGCTCCTCCCACTCGTCCTGGCAGCACTCGCACCGGAAGACCGATGCCTCGGGGATCTCCCGGTTGGCTGCCACGA
>JBAXXX010000186.1:0-2829 GCA_037127695.1 Verrucomicrobiia bacterium
CGGCCGGACCGAGGGCCGCGCGCATGGCGGCGACCTCCTGCGGCGAGCAGACAATGCCGTCGGCGCCGGCTTCGCGCACGGCGAGGAGGCCCATGGCCGTGACGTGCTCGCGCAGCGGGCGGGTGATCCCCAGATCGGTCAGGTCGTTCTGATCGAGGCTGGTCAGGGCGGTCACGGCCAGGATGCGCGGCGCGGACAGGCCGCAGGAGCGGGCGGCCTCGGCGGCGGCGCGGATCATGGCGCGGCCTCCCGAGGCGTGGATCGTCATCAGGCTGACGCCCAGCGCGGCCCCCGCCGTGACGGCGCGCTCGACAGTACGGGGGATGTCATGCAGTTTCAAGTCGAGAAAGACCCGCTTTCCCTGTGCCGTGACGACCCGCACCACATCGGGACCGCCAGCGCTGAAGAGTTCAAGTCCGATCTTGTAAAACGAGACCGCGTCGCCGAGGCGCATTACGAGCGCTTCGGCCTCTGCGGGGGTTGATACATCGAGCGCAACGATCAGTTCGGCCATGGGCAATCACCGGGATTGGAGGTGGCGGGGATCAGCGACGATCCCCTTTCAGGATTTCAGTTCATCGGGAGGCTGCGGCAGGAGTCTCCCTGCTGGTCGTAATGTAGGTGTTTAAGCGGGCGCGCGTCAAGGCTGAAAGGTTCAAATGAGGATAAAACCAAAGACAGGGTTGTTCGTCAATGACGCCGCCCGCCCTAAGACAGGCGATGAGTTGATCGCCATCGGCATGGACATCGCCCACCGCCACAATGCGTTCGACAGTGGACCACGCGCACGGTATTTCCTGAGCGTGGATGTGCGTTTGGGCGAAGAGCGACAACGCGAGCGCCAACCGAAAGAGCGGTTTCATTCCGGGATCCCTCCACTGCTGATCGGAAAATTTGGGACAGGCAAATAGTAGCTCCCCTATGCGTTAGCGAAAGCGTACCATGAAGCCCAGTAAGAGGTCAAACTCACCAGCAATTCTAATTTCTAATTTTGGAGATGGGACCATCGGGGTCGGAATCGGTATCGGTATCGATAAAACCAACGGCAGGTAGACAAGGCCATTCCCTGATGGGTGTGATTTTTTTTCGTTGAAGGTTAAGCGGCAGAGCGTAGATGCGCGAGTATGGCGCTGATGCAGATGGCGTTTTTGTGGCGCCAATGCATGCCCGCCTGCTTGCAGCGTCTTACGACCAAGATTCTGGCGGCGGCTTCGACATGTCCAGATGCGATGAAGAAGCCCTCCTTTCGCAGTTTGCCGTAGCACATATTCTGCTTTCGCTTCCTGAGGTACTCCAGTTCCTTGTCGGCCGTCGTAGAGGCGAGAAGCGCGGCGGCATATTTTGTTTCGAGGCGTTTGATGACGGCGGTGGCGCCGATGCGGAAAAGAAGGCCCTTCAGAAAGCGGTATTCCTTCCGCATCGCCTCATCGGGTAGGCCAAGATTCTCGCAGCACGTATGCAGGTGTTCGCTGGCGTGGATGAAGTCGTTGGTGAAGACGGCGTCGCGGAATGCGTCGCGCAGCGCCTTCTCGATCGCATCCTCTCCATCTGCAACGCATTGCATTCGCGTCACCGTTCCATACCCCCGTGCCATACCCAATTTTCTAACCAGTCCCGTGACATCGGCAATTCCCTCTCCGGAAACCGCGTAGGAAAAGGATCCCGGGAAGGGGGACGGGCGGCCTTGCTTGTCAAGCCACTCATATTCGCCGAACACGACCACCCGGATCTGCCTGGTTCCGGCCGCCTCCCCATTCTTACCCTCGCTGTCAGCCGTGTCCTTCTTCGTACAGGGCGCGCCCGTCCCGTCCAACATACAGAAGAGGGTGCGCACGGTTTTCGTCTCTCCGTCCTTCGGTGCGCGCGCGGGGTACGACCGCACGTCCGAACTCGCTTGTTCCTGCATCCGCAGGCATTGTTCTCCGTATGCGAGCGCCAACGCCCTGACTTTGGAGACGGAGGCCTGTATGCCGGTCAACCGTCGAAGCATGCCGCGCCCCTCCGCGAACGATCCGCACAACGCGGCGCAACGTACAATCCGGTCCCGCGCGGCGGCCGTACTTCGGGCCGTGATGCCGAGGGCCATAAGGAACGCCGTGGCACCGACCTTGCGGACATAAGCGAATCTGACGGGAATCCATCCGAAACACGTCAGGATCTGTCGTGTCCGGTATCCATGCGCCTGCGCCGTTTTTCGGCTTCCTATGCGCGAAAGGACCGCCGATAGCAGCGCGCGCATGTCATGAACCGCTGCTTCTGCAAGCTTATCGTCCAACTCTTTGAGCGTGACAGGAAAGCCATCGTCGTCGACCGGGCCCGTCTCGACGGCGCGCAAAACGGCCTCGATATGCTCAAGGGTTGGGCGGGGTAGCCGCCGACTCAGGCGTTTTTTTTTCTGTCGTCCGCGAGCGAGAGTTCCGTCAACAGTGCCGCGTACTCCCGTTCCAAGGCTCGGTAGCGCTCACCGGCGCGTACCAGACGCTCCACAGCCGCTTTCGCGTCCCTTGGAATGCGCTTCCACATGCGCTTCCCGTCCGCCCCACGGTACTGGAAGGTGTAGTGCTCGGGCGACGTGCGAATGCTGCCGTCCACACGTCGGACGCGATTGTGTTTGGTAAGGAGTGTGCCATCGAGCATCGCTGGGATGGCCTCAATCTGTTGGCTGATCGCCTCGACGCGCACCGATTTTCTCTGTGTTTCTTCGGGTGTCATAAGTGTCCTCCATTAGAGGACACCTATTTAACCAAAAAAAAACACTCCCTGCAACAGGAAAATCAATATTTCGCTCAAAACCTGCCTCTTCCACTTCAACTAAAAAAAATCACACCC
>JBAXXX010000187.1:0-2808 GCA_037127695.1 Verrucomicrobiia bacterium
CAACAAGAGCCTCCAACTTCCTCAAATCCTCACAAATTCTGCGGAAGAACCGACAAAATCGCCGGGTCGCTGGAGGGGAGATTCGCGGTGAGCCTGGACGCGCTCACCGAGCACATGAGCGTGCAGGCCGAGGACCGCGTGGTCATTGACCCCGCCATCTGGGAAGCCGTGGCGCGGGCCATCGAACGCCGGGACATTTTGCGGGCCGACTACCGGCGGTTCGACGGCAAGAGAGGCTCCTACGAGATCGAGCCCCTGCACCTGCTCGCCTATCACGGCAACTGGTATGTGCTCGCCCGCAGCCGGGGGAGCGACAAAACCTTCGCGCTATCGCGGTTCGGAAAAGTCGAGCCGACAGGGAAATGCTTCAAGCGCCCCGCCGGGTTCGACTGGCGGGCGTTCAGCCGCGAGGCTTTCGGGATCGCGCACGGAGAGAAGCCCGAGCGCATCCGGCTCCTGTTTTCCGCCAAGGTCGCCACTTACATCCGCGAGCGTGTCTGGCATCCCAGCCAGATCCTTCGCGAGCGCTGCGACGGCTCGCTGGAGATGCGGCTCGAAACCTCCGGGCACAAGGAACTCGTCCGCTGGGTGCTCTCGTGGATGCCGGATGTCGAGGTGCTGGCACCGCGAAGCCTGCACGACCGTGTGCGAGAGAAGCTCCGCGAGGCACTGGGCAGCTCCACTATCGGCCAATAATCGACACACCCTCGGCAAACAATCATAGTTTGAGGGCGTGGATTTCGAATGGCGATACTTCCGATGATGCCTGGGACCATATGAGGACTCCGTCGATGGTCGTGTGGTTCCGGAGAAAAACTTCCGTCCTTTCCCGTAAGGAGCGGTCAATGGGGGCCGGACAGGATACAGCCACCAGATTCAGTTCGCCCGGTAAACGGGTGGGAAATTTAGCGGGCACATCGTAGTAGTATTCCGGCATCACAATGTTGAAATCCGGACCATCGACGTGCCGCACCCAATCCCTCGGGCGATACTTGACCTCCAGATTGATGATTTGTCCGCAGCTCTTGAATCTCCAATCCACCCGCTTCTTGCATCCGGCAGCATGGAATGGCTGGCAGCCCGGAATCGACAAGCCGCCCATCACGCCGCTTGTCGTATTCTGCGGCAGGGATCAACTCGATCACAACCTGAACCGGCTCACGGTCACCGGCGAGATTGGAGAGGGTGCCGCCAAAGAATGACTTCGTGCCGGCGGAGACCGTGCGGGTGCCGCCGAGGCGAACGTTTGGGGTCGGCGTGAGTATCTCGACGAGCACATGGGCGTGAGCTGGGCCTGCGGGCTGCGCGGGCTTCTTGCCGACTTCGCCCGGAGCGAGGGATTAATCGATGCGCATGCGTTTCAGTCACTGCCAAGAGGGAGTCATGGCGGGAGCAACCCCGATCTTGCCGCGGCCTGGGCGAATGCCATCCGCTCGTGCCCATCCGGGATCCGCGTGCTCGTTTCGCATGTCGGGTTTGATCGCGAGGATTTCCGGAAATTCCAGGTTCCCGGCCAAGCAGAGGGAGAGGTTGCGGCGCAGAGGGATGCCGAGCGGCGGGCGTGGAACGACCCCCGCCTGCGTGAATGCATCGCTTGCGGAGGCGTCGAAATCCTGCGCTACGACGAGGCGGCCCAATCATTACTAAGAGCATGGCCGCGGCGAATCATTTCGGCATGATGCCGCATTGAGCAGGGTTCAAGTCCTCGTTTGCTTCGGCTATCCTGACCTTCCGTTCCTCTTCGCCTTCACAAAGGGCAAGAGATACCGCCAGCCCAGCAACACCGCGCCTGCCACCAGCAACATCTGCCATTCCAACGGCTCGGGGATGCCGGCAACTCGAAACCCGATGGCGAAGTCCGAGGGCGGGAGGCTGCCGTAGCTGTAATCCGACGCCAGGGCACTAGCGGGGCTGTTCCAAGCGCCACCACGGAGCACACGATTACTGTCGATAACCTGATCGGTCCACTGCCATACATTCCCTCCTTGGTCGTATGTCCCATACGCGCTCGCGCTCTCGATGTATGTTCCCACCGGTGTCAAATACGGTTGTGTTCCTGTTGCACTGTTGTAATTCGCTTGGCCTGGCAAAGTCCGATTGTCCCAAATATTCCCAGGTGGGGCTTCGCTCATAGTCGGGTAGAGCCAGTAGCCCGGCAATTCAGGCCCATCCTTCTTCGGGTCGTAATACGCAGCTTTATACCACTCGTTTATGCTTGGGATCCAGAATGTCGGTGCCTGTTCTGTATTCGGGTTCACCGCATTCTTCGTACAGTTTGTTCCGCTCGTCGCCCCGTTCAGCGTATACGCCCCGTTCTCCGTCGTTGAGTTCCCCTGTCCGTTCGCCAGCCAGTTTGAAAACCTCGCAGCATCAAACCAGGTCACATACGTGATCGGCGTGTTTGCGTCCCCCCTTGCTGCATACACGTAGCTCCCGCTCGTCCCGGTCCGCGTGATCCCCGTCACCTTCTCATCCGTCCCCATGCTCTCTTTGTAGAGCCCATACGGATCCGATGCCGCCACCACGTTCAGGAATGCCGTGTATTGTCCCACCGTCACATCGTATTTCCCGATACTGTAATCGTAGGAGACCGCCCCGTATGCCCCCCATGCTGGCTTATCCGGCGCGTTCCCCGCGTTGCCGATGTCTACCAAGGCGATCGACACCTGCGCTCGCGCTTGGTTGATCCCTGCCGACAGGAATGCCACCGCCGCCAAAACCGGCATAAAATATTTTGTTCTCATAGGTTTTTTTGCCGCTTCGACGTTTTGAATGGGTTCATGCATGAACAATATTGAGCTGAAGATG
>JBAXXX010000188.1:0-2797 GCA_037127695.1 Verrucomicrobiia bacterium
TGGAGATGCCTGCGCGCCGATCATCGTCCCGCCCGCCCCGGGCCGGATAACAGAGAACCGCTTCGCCGGGCGCAAGGCGCGCATCCTGCTGGTCGAGGACAATGCCACGAACCAGGAGGTGGCCATGGGCATCCTCAGCAACCTTGGCCTGCGCGCCGATATCGCGGGTGACGGCGCAAAGGCCGTCGAGGCGATAAAATCCGCAAGCTACGACCTTGTTCTCATGGACATCCAGATGCCGGTGATGGGCGGCTGCGAGGCAGCGCATGCCATCAGGATCTATGAATGTGAGGCGAGGAAGGAATCCGCTCCTCTCATCATTGTCGCCATGACGGCCGGAGCCATGGAGGGAGATCAGGAGAAATGCCTGGAGGCGGGGATGGACGACTATATTTCCAAGCCGGTCTCGGCCCGGGCGCTGGCCGACATCCTCGACCGGTGGCTGCCGGAAAGGGAGATCGCTTGAAAAATGCTTGGATGGCGGTTGGCGCAGTATTTCTGGCGGGCGCGCTATTGGCTTGGTGGACCGTTTCGCACGAAGCAGGCGAAATGCGCGACCAGCTCCTCTTCGATGCCGGCCTGATCGCGCAATGCGCCAGCGAAGCCAGTATCAAAGCTCTCACCGGCACAGAGGCTGACCTGCAAAATCCAGAATACCTGCGGCTCAAGAACCAGCTTGCCATCACAAGAGCCACGAATCCGCAGTGCCGTTTTCTCTACCTTTTGGGACAAAAACCGGATGGATCTGTCTTTTTCTTTGTAGATAGCGAACCCGCCGAATCAAAGGATTGCTCTCCGGCCGGACAAGAGTATTCCGAAGTGTCCGAGGGCTGCCTCCGCGTCTTTTCCACCCATGAAGCAGCTGTCGATGGCCCAACTGTCGACCGATGGGGGACGTGGGTCACCGGGCTCATCCCGATTATGGACCCCTCGCCAGGTTCGGAAGCTGTGCTGTCCGTGTTTGGCATGGACATCAATGCCAGCGCCTGGAACGCGATGCTGGCACGGAAAGCCGTGCCTCCGATTCTTCTCACCCTGGTGTTGTCTGCAATAGTTCTGGCGGGATGCGCGCTCATGGCTCGCCGCGCTACGCACGCCTATACCCCTCCCAGGTGGATGCGATATATTGAGCCAGCCCTTGCAGGGGCCATCGGCATCAGCCTGACCCTGTTCTCGACATGGGTGGTCCACAGCCGCGAAATCGGCGAACGTGATCTTGCCTTCGGACTGCTGGCTTATAGCCGGACAAGCACCGTCGGCGATAGCCTGCGTGATATCAGCGAGATCGAGCTGAAAAGCCTCGCCAAATTCTACGAGAACAGCGAAGCCGTCACGCCTCAGGAGTTTCGGAGATTCTCAGAATTTCTTTTGGGGGATTCCGCTGTCAGGGCATGGGAGTGGGCCCCGTGCGTGGCCGGTGGCGACAGGAAACGCTTCGAGGAAGAAACCGGACTGAAAATCTGGGGGAAGGGCGAGCCAGCCGGACTCAATGCCCACTACCCCATCCTCCACATCTCCCCCCTGTCGGGAAACGAAAAAGCCTTTGGCTACGACCTTGGCTCGGAGCCCCTGTGCAGGTCGGCCCTCGAGGAAGCGGCAAGGGACGGGCTTGCCACCGCAACAGATCCCATCCCCCTCATGCAAGAGACGGGCAGCGAGAAGGGGATGCTCGTCTTTCAATCCGTCATCCGTGAAGATGCGATGAGGGGGGTTGTCATTGCCGTGCTCCGGCTGAAGGCCTTGCTCCTCAACGGATACGCCGATCGCTCTGGATTCATGGAGATATCGATTCTCCACAAAGATGCGCCGCCGGAACATCTCGCGGACTCGTGGGGAACCGCTCCGTCGGCCAAAGAGCTTTCTCTCATGCGTCCCGTTTTCGCGTTCGGAAAGGTCTTTGCGGTGACGGCCTACGCCGGAAAGGAATTTCTTCGGCTCCACCCGCTGGGAACAGACTGGATGGCTCTCGCCCTGGGAATCGGGCTGACGACAGCGCTCGTTGTCGTTCTCATCGTCATCCTCCGTCAGCGGTCGGAGCTGGAAGGCTTGGTCACATCCCGCACCAGTGAGATGGGTGAGAGCAGGCTGCGAGCGCATCGCCAGCGGAGCGCCCTCTCCGCATTGGCGCTGGACCCAGACATCGCCTCTGGCAATATGTCCCCGGCCTTGCGCCGCCTGGTCGAGGAATCCGCTGATGCCCTCGGCGTCGCCCGCGCCAGCGTCTGGCTGTTCACCGAAGACGGGCAGGCGATGAGGTGCATCGCCCTGTTTGAATCTCCCGCCAGGACGTTCACCGACGGAGCCATCCTGAAATGTGCCGATCTGCCGCGCTATATGGCGGCGCTGCACGCCGAGCGGCAAATCCAGGCGGACGACGCGCAGGCCGACCCGAGAACCAGCGAATTCACGCCGACCTACCTGGCCCCTCTAGGGATCACCTCCATGCTGGACGCCACCATTCAGGACGCCACCAAGCTAGCTGGGGTGGTCTGCTTCGAGCATGTCGGCCCCAAGAGGCAATGGCATACGGACGAAGCCTCTTTTGCCATCACCATGTCGGCTCTCGTGAGCCAAGCCATGGACAATGCGGAGCGCAACGAAATCGCCGTCCGTGCCGAAATGGCCAACGTAGCCAAGAGCGAGTTTCTGGCCAACATGAGCCACGAGATCCGGACGCCGATGAACGGTGTCATCGGCATGGCCAGCCTGCTGCTGGAGACCGATCTCAACCCGAAGCAGCGGCGGCAGGCGGAAATCGTCCAGTCCAGCGCCGAATCCCTGCTCGACCTGATCAATG
>JBAXXX010000189.1:0-2731 GCA_037127695.1 Verrucomicrobiia bacterium
TGTGAGAAAAAGTTACCAGCCAGTTTATTCCCGGTACCCCGGGCGGCGGGCTTGCCTATAACGAATAGCGTTTTATGCAATGTGCGGCAAGTATAGGACGGTCGGTAATTCAGCGCAAGATGAAATTTGCCGCATGTTGGATAAAATGTGTTGAACGTAACCGCGTCTGACGGGCACAGAGCCTATGGGGTTTGAATGACCCCGCGTCTTACCTTTACTGCGGCATTGAATGCGATGCGGCATTTCTGAACGGTACGGGCCCGCACGACAACCTCCTTTTTAAAGGCCTGATCCGTGTCTTGGATGTTGTCCGGGACATGACGGAATGCATTTTTTCGTGATGCGGGCACGGCCTTGCAAGGACGTCTCCGAGAAGCGTCTTTGCTGGATATGTCGATCTGTGGTGGAAGCTTTCTCATGCTGGTCCGTCCCTCGCGCGGGGGAGCAGGCCGGCGAAGACGAGATAGCCGCCCTTGCAGGCTGGACAGAGGGTGACATCCACGCCGGTGAGCCTCAGGATCTGTGCGGGCACGCTCTCGCCTTCCGGAGGCGGAGACGGGGGTTCCGCGCCCAGAGCCCCCCGGATTGCCGCGAGCAAAAGATTCTTGTCTTTCGGCGACAGCCAGCCGTAGGCGCGTACTTTCTGAAATCCCTTCGGCAGGACGTGCAGGAGGAACCGCCCGATGAACTCCCCGCATGTGAACGAGATCGTCTTCTGCGTATTGCCGTCGGAACGGTCGCGCCACGCGAACGTGACGTCGCCGTCCTTGACGTCGAGGATGCGGTGGTCGCAGATGGCCACGCGGTGCGTGTAGCGCCCGAGGTAGTCCAGCGTTTGCTCCGAGGTGCCGGACGTGGCCTTGGGGTACACGACCCAGTTGACTTCCCACAGCCTCCGGATCAGGGCGTCCCATGCGGCGGGCTCCGCCAGCGCGGACACCGCGCCTTCGAAGCGGAGTTTGTCGCGTTCCCTCAGACTTTCGATCCTTTTGATGAAACGCGCACGGAAGCATGCGGCGAGCGAGTCCTTGCGAAAAAGGAACCGCCCGCTGGCGCCGCGCCAGACCTTCGCGTCCGCGTCCCAAGCACCGCCCGCGACAAGGCAGTGGAGGTGGTAGTGGAGCTTCAGTTGCTGCGTCCAGGTGTGCAGGACGGCGATGAAGCCGAGCCGTCCGCGCAGCTTCCACTGCGGGTCGGCAGCGAAGCGCTGCAGGACCCAGTTCACCGTGGAGAACAGCTCGTTCAGCACCAGGGCTGGGTTGGCGGCGATCAGCGTGTTCAGGGCATGGGGTAGCGTGAACACGACGTGGAAGTACGGAACGGGCAGCACTTCCATGCGGCGCTTTCCAAGCCAGCGCTGCTTGCGCAGGGTCTGGCAGGTCGGGCAGTGCCGGTCGCGGCAGGAGTTGTACACGGGCACCTCGGCGCCGCAGGCATCGCAGCGGTGCAGGCGCCCTCCGAGCGCGGCCGTGCGGCACGACATGATGTGCCGTGCGGCCGCAGCCTGGCCGTGGCTCACGCGGTGCGCGCCCTTGTACGCCTCCCATCCGTCCCGGAACACCTCCGCCACCCGGTGAGGGGGCGGAGGCACTTTACGGAGCCCCCAGGGCCGTGTCGAGCGGGCTTCTGATGCCCGCCATGTGCGAGCTCGTCACATGTGTGTAACGCCCGGTGGTCATGAGCGACGTGTGCCCCATCCAGCGCTTGATGGTGTAAACATCGACACGGTCCTCCATCAGGTGCGTGGCGAAACAGTGCCTCAGTACGTGGATCCCTCCCACGTGGCGCACGCCGCTGGCGCGCAGAGCCTGATAATAGGCCCTCTGCGCCGTGCCGATGCAGACGTGCTTGTTGCCCTGCCCCGAAGAGAAGAAGTACTCGGACGGGTGCTCTGCGCGCCAGAGATCCTCCAGCAGCTTGAGCGCGTTCGACGACAGGACCGTGTAACGGTCTTTGTGCCCTTTGCCCGCCTTCACGAACAGCATCATGCGTCCGCGATCGACATCCACGATCCGCACGCGTATGGCCTCGCTCACGCGCAGGCCAGACCCGTACGTCATGGCCAGAAGCGCGCGATACCTGAGCAAGCGCGGCGCCGCGAGGACCCGCGCGACCTCCTCCCGGCTCAGTACGCCCGGCCGCCGTCCGCTGCGGCCGCGCTGAGGGATGGAGAAGTTGCACACGGGGCGCTTGAGTACCTGCCCGTAGAGGAAGCGAAATGCACTGAAGTAGACGTTGACCGTTGACCACGCTCGCTTGCGGACAATGATGACCTCCTCTAGGAAGAGCTGCACTTCCGCGCAGGACAGCGTCTCTAGCGGACGCCTGTGGAACCGGCACAGCTCTTTCATCGCATATATGTAAGCGACGACTGATTGAGACGCGAAACCGCGCAGGCACATCTGGCGCAACACGTCTTGTTGTAATGGTGACATGACTGACTCCCTTTGGTTAGAAGCCGCCGCACGATGCGGCAGCAGGGGAATCAGTATACGCCTTCGCAAATGAAAAAACCGCATCGAGTCAGAGTATTACTCCGCGATAGCGGTTCCGTTCAACTTCATTTTTTTTGACAGGATTAACGGGATTTTGAGGATGGGGTTTATACTTTGATCTACCTTTTCTCTGCGCTCTTTGCGTGTTCTGCGGTAAAAATTCTCAATCCTATCAATCCTGGATATCTCCTCGCCGAAGCGAAGCTGTCGGAAAATCCTGTCAAAGAAGTTACTCC
>JBAXXX010000190.1:0-2700 GCA_037127695.1 Verrucomicrobiia bacterium
TCCGGGGCTTCAGGCGATTTCTCTTTGGCGGCAGGAGCTGGGGGGGGGTCTTCGGGCAGACGAAACTCGATTGCGGGGGCGACGGGCTCTTCTTCCGAGGGAAGGTGGGCGATAATTTCCAGCTTCGGGGCGCGCAGGAAGCGGGCCAGGCCCTCGCCCTCGATCTGTCGCACAGAGAGGACTTTGGCCTTCTCCCCCAGCTTTTCGCGAATCGCCGTCGCCGCCTCGTCAGCACTGCTGACGACAAAACGGTATCGCTTTCCTGCTGGCAGCTTGGCCGGAGAGGTCACGCGGCGTTCTGATAGGCGCCCCGGATCGCGTTGGAGTGGGCGGGTGGATAGGCCGGCGCAAAACGGCCAGGCAAAGAATTCTTGAGCAGCAAATGCTCGTTCTCACGGCTCAAAAGAAGCAGCTTGAGCAGCTTTTTCATGACCTGATCCCTCAGCTCCCGAATCGGCCCAGGGTGCAAGGGCTCGCTGAAAGATTCCTGCCGCATCTGCTGCAGGAGGGTGTCGATGTGTCCGATGATCGACTTTTTCCGATCCACCCAGCCGGAACCATCGCTCCCGTGGCATCGAAGATCAGTGTTCTCATCACGCATGAATCCATCCACCTCGTCGCAGAGGGAAGAGTATTGGTCAAGAAGTTCCGCAGTCATGGCATTTGAAATTTTTTAAATGGGGAAGGTGTTAATGTTTCTCTAGGGTTCCGCCCCCCGCCATGCCGCCTGCGCTCTTATCAGCCGTAATCGCGCAAGCGGCCATTGGGGAGAGGTTCGCCTTAGCCTTGCAGGAGCTTCAGGACGGATTGTGCCGACTGGTTTGCCTGGGCGAGCATGGCAGTTCCGGCCTGCTGCAGGATGTTGTAGCGTGCGAGCTGCGTGCTCTCCGCCGCCACATCCACGTCGGCGATGCGGCTGTTTGCAGACTCCAAGTTGTTCTTGTTGGTGGTCAGCATCTCCTGGGCGAATCCGAGCTTGCTCGATTCCGCACCGTTATTCGCCCGCATGGTAGCCAGAGAGGTGAGGGCCGAATTGATCGATGCCGTGGCCGTTTTTGCGGCGGCAGAGGAGTCGATCGTTGAGCCGGCGGTGTTCATGGCTAACGCCATGTTCGTTTCGTTAAGGAAGGCTGCCTTGCTGATAGTGGTCTGCGTCGTGGAGTCCTCGTTGGTGTAAACGTTGACCGCTGTCGCTGTCGCCGCAGTGGTAAACATGGTCACCCCGTTGAATGTTCCGGCCCCGATGTCGGTAAGCTGAGCTTGCAGCGCTTTAAATTCTGTCTGGTAGTTCCCCGTGTCGCCGGCTGCGCCAGATGTCTTGGTGACGTCCTGAGCCAAAATCGAGAGCTCAGACATGCGGGTCAGCACCTTGGTGGCCGCGGCAAAAGCCCCATCCTGGGTTTTCAGGAAGGACTGCGCGTTCGACAGGTTGGTGTTGGTCGCTCCCGTGCGGCGGATTGCAGCACTCATTTTCATAGATACCGCCAAGCCGCCGGCGTCATCGGCTGCATCAACGATGCGGGCGCCGCTCGAGAGCCGTTGCAAACTTTTTTGCAACATGGAGTTGTTCGCTGACAGGTTGCTCGCAGCCATGCTGGCAGACGAATTGGTGTTGATCGATATGGACATGACGTTTTTTCTTTCTGGGTTATATGGTTTTGGCTTGGTTGTTTGGCTGTTACGCCAAGTCTGAAAACATTACAGCAACTTGCGTGCCAAGCCAGATTCTCAAATTGGCTATCAGCTCGCAGCAAGTGACTTATAAAAACGATCCCCTCCGAGGAGAAAAAATAATTCCAAGGCAATTGAAGCGTGTGGCAAAATCTGCCCGGCGGGATTGAGGCAGGAGGAAATTTTTGCAGTCCCCCGGCAGCCGTGCGTTTTGGTGGGGGTTCCCGGCCTGGAGATCATGCCCCCGGGGATGGCTTGGCCGCCGGGGGTTCGCCTTCCCTCAGCAGATCACGGCAGCTTCCACTCGCTCCGGAGCCGCGCGTAGTCGGGCTCTGGCAGGATGACATAAAGCGGGCTTTTTGCAGGATCGATCGCGGCGATGAGCGCCCTCAGATATTTCTCCGCCATCGTGGTGCATCCGGCGGTCGGCTTCGTTCCGCCCGCTCGCCAGATGTGAAAAAAGATCGAGCTGCCGGCGCCCGGTCGGATCGTCGGCCCGGCATTGTGGGCGATGAAAAGCTTCAGCGCATGGGCCGGGTCGTCCTGCTTCATCTGCTGCTTTTTCTCCCATGCGGTGGCGGGCTCGGCATCCAAGCGGACATGCCGGTTGTAAGCCGGGGACGAGGGATCCTCGACCCAGAGATCGCGGGAAGTGATCCGCGTGTAGGCCATCCCCGGCCGCCTCGGGATGTCGGCGGCGTAGCCCCAGGAGCCGCCGATTCGAAAAACTCCTGCCGGCGTGCGAAAATCCCCTTCCTGCTTGATCCGCGCGGATTCCGGGAGCGGGTTGAGGCCCAGCCCCCAGACGAGCCCGCTCTTGCCGAGGCGGGCCGGCCAGGATCCTCCGACCTGCTGCCAGCGGCCGCCGGATTTCTCAAAAAGCCTGAGCGTCGCCTCGGAAGAATCCCATCCGGAAGCCGTGCCAACCAGGCATTGCGTCGAATCCGGGGGCAATTCGAAGGCTCCGGCCAGCCCGGACCAACAAGCAAAAAGCATCACAAAAATCGAAAGCGGTCTCATGGGAAGAAG
>JBAXXX010000191.1:0-2690 GCA_037127695.1 Verrucomicrobiia bacterium
CCTCCCCTACGTGGCTTCTGGGACTTCAATGGGTGAGATCAGGATCTCTGAAGTTAAGACCTTCAGTGGCCCAACGGGCCTAAATGCAACAGCCCGGCTCGCAGGGCCGGGTATCGTCGTCAGAAAAAACGGCGGCCTGAAAGGGCGCGATCCTGACGTGCGGAGAAAGCTGGTGAGACCATCCTTGGAGGGGATGGCTCGCCGAGCCGTCCGACTTCTCTCGACGGACGCCTCGGCGAGGCGTCCCGATCCGGAGCAGGTCGCGCGGGAGCGCCGAGCGAGAGCTCAAGAGTTCCGCAGGATCAGCCTGTCGTCACCGCCCATGGCATCCGCCGGTTTTCCGAAGGCGTGGCAGTTCTCAAGCGCTTTCACGGATTCCGGATAGCTGGAAAAGTCAATTCCGCCGACGAAGCGCTGGGCATAATCCATCACCGTAATGAGAGCGTCCGCGCGGCGGTTGTGCGTGAGTGCTCGGAGGGCTTGGAGATACTCACTTCGATAGACATTGGGAACCATGATCCGATCGTGTCCAGCCCGGTGCAGTTCGGCGTTCATCATGATCCGGGCGAGGCGGCCATTGCCGTCGGCAAACGGATGAACTTCTGAGATGAGGAACATCGCGTAGGTGGCCCTGGCCATGGGATGTTGGAGCGTGGGCAGCAGTTCAAATCCGCGCAGGAGCGTTCCCAGGACGAGATCCGGTTCCACAAAGCGCGATTCGCCTGCGCGGTTGACCTGCGATTTGAACTGACCCGGATTCTTGTCCGGGCGCCCCGCGAGAATCACAGAATGCCGGTGGCGGAGGAGTTCGATGAATTCTTTCGCGGTTCCAGGGGTGCGCCGCATTTCTCCGGAATCGGAAACAATCCGGAAAGTGCCGAGAATATCATGGGCATCGTCGGGGCGCTCCCGGGGGATGACGCCCTCGTAAATGATGTCGTAGGCTTCGCCGACCTCGAACTCCGTGCCCTCGATGAAGTTGGAGAAATAGCTTTCAAAGAATGGCAGATAGCGGTTTCCCTCCCGCGCCAATCTCTCCGCGAACGGATGCGAAGCGAGCGAGGCCCGCAAATCCTCAAAGAGGATCAGGCGATCCGGGTCATAGCCTATTCCCTTGGAACGCGCCACGGCGAGATCCGATGACAGCGGTTCATCCTGCGTGCCCATCATCGCTCCGATGATGGCGGACAACTTTTCGGCTTCGGCCTCCATTTTCAGGTGGGGGGCGATTGCCCGGGCTTGATCGCGCAATTTGTTGAGGACCGCCTCCCCGCTGTTGCGGAGCATTTTGTCTATGAACTCCTCGAGTTCCTGCCTGGTGAGGGTCGCGCGAACACGGCCGCGCTGGCGCGTGGGGCGCAGGTTGTCCATGAGCGCCCTAGCCTGTGAGGACATCCAAAGGCCGTCCAGAAAGGGCATCTCATATCCTTCCATCGGGGCCGGGCCGGGCCTCGGGCGGAAGGTGATGCCCGGAAGTTCCAAATCGGTGGACCGGCTTTCCGTGATGAGAAAAACCGATCCATCCGTTGCGGGTCTGTGTTCCAATGCCGTCCGATCCGAAATGAGCGCTTGAGGAAAGATGGAGCCCGCAATCGCCCAGCAGTTTGCCCGGACGATTTTCTCGGGCGAGTCCTGGAAGTTTGCCGAGTAAATTCGAGGGGCGAGCTTCCGAAGCCTGCCAGCTCGGACGGCGCGATGAACCGCCACGCGGTTGTCGTCTCTCGAAACGACAATCTCTTGATCCGGCAACGAAACTCCTTTTAAGAGGTTGCTTATGGCCATAAATGTAATGATATGTCTGATAAAGCGCCAGAAGTGAAACGAAAAGCGATTTAAGCGTCCTTAGACATCCCGGCGTGAGCTGACGCGGCAGGGCCGATCAATCGAGGGACGGACACCTCGGCGAGGCGTCCCCACCGTCGCGGGTTGGATGGCCTTTTGGTAAAGACTCAACAGATTGAATGTGAAGAGTACGGAAAGGAAAGCCGACTCCGTCGAATAGAAATTCTTCATGCAAAACCCGTTGACGTTGAGTTCGACTTTCAGCTCTTCGATGCGCTGTTCGATGATTGCGCGCTGGTTGTCATCGCGCCAGAGCGTGAGTGCATCCTCGCTACGATTGGTCACGAAGATGCGAAAGGTGTAGCCTGGCACGTCGATGAGCTTGCGACCCAAGGCGGATTTGCCGTCACGCACACGTTCTCGTAGGACGATAAAGCGACGAGCCTTTTTCCATCCCATGAGTTGGAGGCTAAATTCGCCCGCCGCGTAGATCTCGTCGATTGGAGTCCAGTGGCAAACAGCTCTCGCATGGCGTTTGATGTTCGCGCTCATGCGGGCAACGATCACGTAGGGAAGCAGGCGTGACTCTAAAAACTCCAGCAGCGGCTCGGCAAAAAATCCCGAGTCCGCACGCACTGTCCTTATCTTCCAGACTGTCGGCATGAGGGCCAGCGCCTCCTTGAGGAACTCGGCAATCCCACGGCTTGCGCTCGTATTGCCGCTGCGCAGCCAACCGTGGAGGATGCACTGGGCCTCAGCGAGCACAGCAAGAAGTGGGTGATGGCTTTTTCGCCCAGGACGATGTGGGTTGTATCCTTTGGCGGCCCCTTCTTGATTGCCACTGCGCTGCAAGATCGTCGGATCCAGATCCAGACTGAAGCCATCGGGCGGCGCGCTAAACATCGAGA
>JBAXXX010000192.1:0-2633 GCA_037127695.1 Verrucomicrobiia bacterium
TCAAATCTCAAATCTCAAATCTCAAATCTCAAATCTCAAATCTCAAATCTCAAATCTCAAATTTGAAATCTCCAACCTCCACCACCCCGCACCCGGCGCTGGGCATCGATCATGGTGATGCGCGCATCGGCATCGCCGCGACCGACCTGCTCGGCATCCTCGCCCACCCGGTGGAAACCCTCGACTGCCGCGCGGGCGATCCCCTCGAGCGCATCGCCCAACTCGCCCAGGTGCGCGCCATCCGCACCCTGGTGCTCGGACTGCCCGTGCGCCTGGATGGCAGCGAGGGCCGCTCCGCAGCCAAGGTGCGCGCGTTTGCCGGACTCCTGCGCGCACGCCTGCCCGCTATTCCGTTAGTTCTGGTGGACGAATCCCTGACCACCTCGAGCGCCGCCGCCAAACTCCGCGCGGCCGGCCGCAACGCCCGCCAACAAAAATCCGTCATCGACCAGGCCGCCGCCGTGGAAATCCTCAACCTGTGGATGGAGGAAGGCGGGTTAGGGTAAGGAGCGACGACACTGGTACCATTTCCACGCCGTCCGAAGCAGGCGGGCGAGCCCGGCAGGGCTCCAGCTCGCCTGACTGCTTCGGCGGATGTTCCGAAGGTGCTTAACATGGCATCCTCGGGGTGCCATGAAACCATCCCGCAAATCCCCATCCGTCTATCGCAATCAGAACGCGTTCATCCGTGCCGTCTTCGACCGTGCCGGTGATACCCGCAAAGTGCTCTGCGTTGCGCTCGATTTCGCCAAGGCCAAACACGTCGCCCTCATCTGCGATGGCAACGGCGACATTCTCAAGAACCCCTTTCCGGTTAGGAACGACGTGGATGGGGTCGCTTTTCTCTGCGAGCAAATTGAAGGCACTGCCCGACGGCGTAAGATCCCAAAGGACTGCATCTTTCTCGGCGGCGAGGATGATCCCACCTACGTCGCGAACTTCACGGCGGCACTGCGTTCCAAGGGATATTTGGTCGTGTCGGTCAACGCCTATGAGGCAAAGGAAAGCCGCGAAAACCTCCTCGCCAGCACTGACAACCTGGATCTGTTGGGCATCGCCAAAACCCTGCTCTCTCGCCGCGCCCGTGACCCCGGTCGCGCCTCATCGAACAACCCGGCCTACCAACATATCCGCCAACTCAGCCGTTGTCGCAGCAGTCTGGTGCGCCAGCAAACCGCGGCTTCCAATCGCATCCACACACTTGTCGACGAACTCTTCCCAGGCTTTCTTTGCGACGCCAAGAGCGGCTTGACGGCCTTTGGAGAAGGTTCACTCTCTCTCATGAAGGAGCGTTTCAGCGCTCCTGAAATCGGCCGCCGCAAACCTTCCAGTCTCACCAAGCTGCTACATCGTCACGGTGTCCAGCATCCCGAAGAAGCAGCCGCAAAGATCCTGGCGCTGGCCCGTAACGCCCTCCCTCCCGAGCCTCATCGGATCGTCACCCTGCAACGCGCCCTATCCGCCACGATCGATCTCTACGAGTGTCTTGCCGACAACGCGGCGCAACTTCGCACCGAGGCGGCCCTCACCCTCGTTACCACTCCATACGCCATGCTTACTAGCATCCCAGGCATTGGTTTTGTCCTCGCTGCCGGGGCTGCGGGCGAACTTGGCTGTCCCAAGCCTCTCCCGTCCACCGACTCCCTCTGCGCATACTCCGGCATCGTCCCACGCACCTTCCAAAGCGGTGGTCCCGACTCGCCTCCCGTCCAAGGCCACGCTTCACCGCGCTGCAACCGCATCCTCAAAAACTGGGTGATCCAAAGCGTCCAGAAAATCCACCTTTATGGCCCTGCCGAACTCAAAGACCGCATTACCCGCTGGAACTCCAACGGCCAGCGCGGCACCTCCGCCGGAGCCCGCCGTTACCTGCGGCTCTTGCGCTCACTGATTCACAACGAAATCCCCTATCTCGCCGCGCAAGGCCGCCACCGGAACTCCACGCCTCAAGACATCGCCGCGGCGGCTATGGCAACATGGCGCGTCCTCCAAAACAAATGGCGGCAAATTCCCGGCGGACTCGACCTCATCATTGATGAAGCCTACCCCATCGGTTTCTGGCGGCGCGTCCTTAAGGAAACCCACGGCGTCGATCTGCCGGCCCGCCCATGAACCCCTTCCCACCAACTATCGGACTTCGCAGGCAAAAAACGCCAGCGCAACAGTAAAGCGGAGACGGGGCGACCGGATGGCTATCGACGACATGCCGCGCTTTGTGCGACGGCTCACAGGAGTAAGCCAACACCACCGGTCGCCCCCGATCCGACCTGCCGGAGGATACTCAGACTCCACAGATCGGACCATGGCTGGAAGATACTCTGCCCCGGCATCCGTGTCGAGGGCGCGTCATACCAGTGTGCCAGGAAAAGGGGGCGACGTCTGACCGGAAATCGGCCAGGCAAACCGGTGACTGCCACCGTCTCACCCGACTCCGCTAACCGTTCAGCTGGCAAGCAACCCGCAAGGTCAAAAACCTCACCGGCCAAATCGAATCCTTCGGACTGGCACGATCCATCGTGTCCAAATTCGGCCTCAAAAAGAATTCGAAAATAACTCTTGATTCGATCTGATACTACTCCTGTCGTCGGGCGGAAGGGAAGCCCATGTGCGGGTGCCACCGGCACCTGTCATGG
>JBAXXX010000193.1:0-2591 GCA_037127695.1 Verrucomicrobiia bacterium
AGGGATTGCTTCGAGCGAAGCCTCGAAAGCAATCCGTGGTTGAACAAGCCCGGAGTGGCGGTCGGGGCCGCTTCGCTTAGTGGTTAGCTTTTTGGCCTTGTCGGCACTTGGTTTGGCGGGCGTTGTGGAATCGGAGCCATATTTTTCCGATCCTTATCCTGGCCGAATCCCCGTCTTGCACATTTGACATGGGATTGGCACGACACCTGCGGATTTGATCTGCCAACAGCAGGGGTTTTGTTATCGCAGGGCAACACCTGAGCGTGAGCCGCCGGTGATTTTTCAAGCACCAGGGCGCGGGCGAGACCGGGAAATGGGATTGGCGGCTCAGCATCGTGGTGGACCTCTTCCGAATGTTCCTATCAGACGCATCGGCTTCTGGCATTTCGGGCAGCAGATCACAACCAACTCCTTCGGCACGGTGACTGGGGCCAATGCCGGCAGGGCGTCGAGCAGGGCGCGGATGCGCTGGAACTTGGCTTTGGCAGCCGGGCTCTGCCACCCGTAAGCGCGCACCCGCCGGAACCGCTTGGGCAGGACATGCTGCAGGAACCTCGCGATGAATGCCAACGCCGGCAAAACGGCTGTCTTCTGCTCTCGGGTTTTCGAGTCCTTGTAGCGGAACAAGACGTTGCCGTTAATCTCTTCAAGTTGGCGTTCCGAGCTGATGGCCGTGCGGTAGATGAAGCGGGCGAGGTAAGTCAGGGCTTCTTTCCCCTGCCCAACTGGTTCGCTATGCACGACCCATGCCTTGCGCCATACTGAGTGCGCGATCTGATGAAAAAGCGAGGGATCTCTCTCGCGCAGTGCTCGCTCGAAACGAGTGCGTATTCGCACGCTCAGCACGTCCACGCAAAGCAAGTAATCCGGATCCTTCGGCGTGATCAGGATGCCATCCTTACGCAGCGCCACGCCGGGAACGATGTAGTGGATGTGCGGATGGTAGGCCAGCGGCCGGCTCCATGTGTGGAACGCGCCAAGGAGCCCGAGTTCTCCGCGCAGCCTGGTTCCTGCCACATCCTGCATCGTGCCTGCGCTTTCGCGGAACAGGATGTCGAGCATCAGCCGCTGGTTGGATCGGATGATCTGGCGCAACTGCTCGGGCACGGTGAACGTGACCAGGTGATACGTCACAGGCAGGAGCCGGGATGTCTGGCGCTCGAGCCATTCCTGCGCCTCGCGGTGCCCGCACTGAGGGCAGGCGCGATGGCCGCATCCGTGATACGCGAAGTGCTGGTGTCCGCATTCGCAATCGTAGAGGCTGCCGCCGCCTTCCGGCGTATGGCACGACAAGATCGCGGCCACCGCCGCGTGATGCGAGGGCAGGATATTTTTTGCGCCGTGCCTGGCCACGTAGGCCGGCCAGTGACGGCGGAGGATCTCCGCCAGTGTCGTGGACACCGCGGCGGCCTACGGCTTTTGGGGACGCAGCCCGTCGTGGAGGATTTCGAGCGCCTCGCGCGTCTTATCCTCGCTCACGCTCGTGAGGTGGGTGTAGATGACTGTCGTTTTGATCGAGCTGTGCCCGAGGTATTTGCTGATGAGCGGGAGCGCGATCCCGGCCTCCAGCAAATGCGTGGCGTAGCTGTGGCGCAGCGTGTGGACCGTGGCGCGTTTGCCGATCCCGCTGTCGGCCACGCAGCGCTGGAAGGCGATCTGCACGCCAGCCTCGCTGATGTGGTGGTCGGACTTTTTTGCTGCCTCCTCGGCCGTGATCTTGAGCCCCTTCCACCCGCGCCCCAAGCCGGGGAACATCCACTGCTGGTTGTAGTGCTGATACCAGAACGCACGGAGTTGGGCCTCCATCCCCGCCGCCACCGGTACGTAACGATCCTTCCCGCCCTTGGCATGGCGGATGTGGATGCGCATCGCCTTGGCATCAATGTCCCGTGGCGCGATCCGGATCGCCTCGCCCAGACGCAACCCGCAGTGATAGATCAGCGTGAAGAGCACGCGGAACCTCAGGCGACGTGCCGCCGCGATCACCGCCGCCACCTCCTCGCGCGAGAGCACCCATGGCAGGCTTTCGCATTGCCTCACGCGCACCGTTTTCCACAGGGCCCAGTCGTGACCGAGATGGTCGCGGAAGAACGTCCGCAGCGCCACGATCGTCTGCGCCATGGAGGACGGTGCGTATTTCCGCTCGCCCCGCAGAAAAATCAGGAAATCGGCGACCTGCCGTTCGCTGAGCCCCTCGGGATCGCACTCGTAGCGCCTCGCGATGGCGACCACGTGCGCGAGGTAGCTTTCCTTCGTGCGCGCGGCCAGGTTTTTGAGTTCGACGAAGCGAACGAATTCGTTTATCGAGTTGTATTCAGGATGGTTTTTTTAGGTTTCATAGCCTTCCACACATACCTCACCGCATGACAAAAGACCCGACGAATGCACGATGCCACACAACCCGCCGCGCAGCGGCTTAGTTCAACGGGCCAGTCGACCTAATCCCTGTCCCTTCGGGACTTTCGGCATACCTCCTGCTAATTCCGCTTCGCGGGCAGGAGGAATGCCGAAAGCAAGCAGGGATAAGTCACTTTAGACGTTCGGAATACATATGAAGCGCGCATTTATTGCCCTCACCGCAGTGGTAGCAT
>JBAXXX010000194.1:0-2579 GCA_037127695.1 Verrucomicrobiia bacterium
CAAACGTCACAAACGTGCCAAATCACTTTCCGGCGAGATCAGGACCTCTGAACTTTGCACACGAAAATTGTTTCCGCGCAAAATTCCCAAGAATCACCCCTTAACCGAGCTGTAGCTCCCCAGCTTCTTCATTTGGGCGACACGGGTCAGAAGCGCGTCCAGCGCCTCGAGACGCATCGGCTTGGACAAAAAATCGTCGAAGCCGACATCCAGGCAATGCTGGCGGATTCCCTCTCCTTCATGGGCCGTGAGAGCCACGACATTCAGGTAGCGGGTAAGTGGTGGTTGCTCCAGACGTTGGCGAATCCCTTGGAGCGCTTCAAAGCCATTCATCACCGGCATTTTTAGGTCCATCAATACCAGGTCGAACACCGGGCTTTCATGCACCTTTTCGACCGCCAGTTTTCCGTTCTCGACGATGGTCGCTTCGGTGCCAAAAAGGCTCAACACGGCTTCCACCAGAATGATGTTGGTGGGGTCATCTTCGGCCACCAGCACACGCAGGCACGGGAGGCCTCGGCTTTGCAGGGAATAAATCACCCGATCACCTCCAGTCGCTCAAAAACTTCATGGTGCAGACGGAATGCCTGCGCCGCCTCGTCCAGGATGGCTTGAGCCTCCGCGTCGGTCAAAGGAAGCCCATTGATCAGGGCCTTGAACGATGCCTTGGCATCGTCCGTGCTGCCCGGGCACTCGAAGCAGTAGAAGGAAAGCCCATGCTCCGCCGTGAGGCCAAGTGCCGGCCCGACGATATCGGAAAGCATCTGCCCGCCGGAGAGATCTCCGAAATAACGAACGTAGAAATGGGCCGCAAGGAGATGCGGGGCCGTGTGCGCCACTTCGGCAATGCGGCGGGAAAGACCGAGGCTGCCCGGCTCCGCAGGGACTGCATGGAGGTGCGCCAGATCGGCTTCGAGCCGCTTTTGTCGCCAAACCCAAGGAACCTGTAAGGACGACAGCGCCGGATGCCCGCAGTGCCGGGCTAAACCGGCCTCCAGCTCGAGATAGACGGGATGAAGCAGCGAGAGGTAGCGCCCGTAGCTGGCGCGGGAAATCTCGGAGCGGAAGAGGCGCACCAAGAATGGCTCCCGCTGGACCTCCGCATGGGCATCTTTCACGGCTTCGCGCAGGCGCAGCGCCAGCGGGCGTTCGCAGGGACCGCTCACGAGTTGGCCTCCACGCCCAGTTCGCCCACAGCACGCCAGACTGGAAACTGCACTTTCACGCTCGTGCCCTTGTTCAACTTGCTGTCCAAATCAATCCGCCCCCCGTGCAACGAGACGATGGTCTTGCAAATAGACAGCCCCAGGCCAACGCCCCCGCGGCTCCGCGTGGAAGAGTTGTCGGCCTGATAAAACTGATCGAAGACCATGCCCAAGGCCTTTGCCGGGATGCCGATGCCCGTATCCCTCACCTCAAAGACTGTGATCCCATCAGCCAAGCGTTCGAGGCGGCAAAGCACGTCTCCATTGGGAGGAGTGAACTTGACCGCATTGGAAAAGAGGTTGATCGCCAGTTGGCGCAGGCGGCGGGCATCCCCGATGAACAGGCAAGGTGCCGTTGGGATGTCGATTTTCATGCGAACTCCTTTTTCCGCCGCCGAGGTCCTCACCCATTCACAGGCGGCCTGTATCTCCTTTCCGATATCTATCGTCTTCTCCGAGTCCAGCTTCCCCTGGCTCTCCAACTTCGAGTGATCGAGAATATCGTTGATCAAAGACAGGAGGTGCTCGCCCGCCTGAAGCGACTGCTTGGCAAACTTCACATACGCGGGGTTGCCGATCGGCCCCATGTTCTCGTTCGCCATCAGCTCGGAAAAGCCGATGATCGCGTTCAGGGGGGTGCGCAGCTCATGGCTCATGTTGGCGAGGAGGGCGGCTTTGGCCGAAACCGCAAGAAGGGCCTGGTCTCGCGCCGACAGCAGGGCGTCGGTCAGCCGCTGGTCTTCGGTCACATCAATAAATTCCAAGATCGAAAGCCGGCAGCAGGTGTCAGGGGTGCCTAGGCGAATGAAGTCGTGGCAATCCACCGAAATCGAACGCGGCCCGAGCTCCGGCGCCCAAATCTGAACCCTCTGCGGCTCGGGCAGCGAGAGGGCGGCATGGAGGTCTTTCAACCCAAGATAGCTTAGCATCTCGCTGATCGGGCGTCCCCGGATATCAAAGGCGCCCAGATCAAACAGATCGTCGAACCGGCGGCTCGTCGTGAGCACCTGCCATTCCGCATTATCCTGCGAGCCCGAAAAAATCGCGACCCCGCACTGCAACGAATCAAGCAGGTGCGAGCCGGCAACCCCTTTCGTCGAGATTTCCTGATCGAGAGAAACAAACGAGGCCAGCAGATCCTTGGGCGTCACCGTCTCGCGCAGCACGTCGATCAGCCCACGGAAATTTCCGAGCGTTTCCTCGCTCCACGGCACGGACCTGCTACGAACCGTCTCACGCCACAGCTCGAAGGATTTCCTCGGGGAGAGGCGATTCCCCGCCTCAACTTCAACCGGCCGTGAAGGGTCGCCGCCCCAGTGAACATGCCGCAGGGTCTCCCCCCGGAAGCAAAGGATGACCACGGGACACTCCCCC
>JBAXXX010000195.1:0-2554 GCA_037127695.1 Verrucomicrobiia bacterium
CGTACCAGTTTTCTGAAACCGCTGCAATTGAAAACAGCTTAACGGAAAACTGGCGCAGTTCAAAGAGCAAAGTCCGACCCCAGGCAGATAACGCCGAAGGGTAGCAAACGGCAACTGTATCCCCGCGAGGGGAGCGGAGAGAAAGCCGGAAGCGAACACGCGGGCCGACCGTACAGGGAAGCGGATATGAGGCGAAATGCGCGGGACGAGGGTGCAACACAATCCGAAGTCCTCCAGTTATCAGACGCATGACGTAGATCCGACGGTTACGCGTGGAAAGCAGGCAGGGATTACCCCGGGAGATCCGCCCGACGCCCCGCAAGGGGGAGGCGAGCCGCAAGGCAAACCCGAAGGAAGGCGGAAGTCAGCAGAGGGCATAGTAGTCAAGGAGCTATGAGCCGGGGGGCGAAACAGCCCCGCTAAAACTATGATACCGGAGGACTCACCGAGACGAAGGCCTGAACGGTGGGCGGGCCGAACGGTCCGCAAAGTGCAGGGACAAGTAAAGAGGCTGCTTGTCGGTGCGCTCCGCGAGCGTACCAGTTTTCTGAAACCGCTGCAATTGAAAACAGAATAACGGAAAACTGGCGCAGTTCAAAGAGCAAAGTCCGACCCCAGGCAGATAACGCCGAAGGGTAGCAAACGGCAACTGTATCCCCGCGAGGGGAGCGGAGAGAAAGCCGGAAGCGAACACGCGGGCCGACCGTACAGGGAAGCGGATATGAGGCGAAATGCGCGGGACGAGGGTGCAACACAATCCGAAGTCCTCCAGTTATCAGACGCATGACGTAGATCCGACGGTTACGCGTGGAAAGCAGGCAGGGATTACCCCGGGAGATCCGCCCGACGCCCCGCAAGGGGGAGGCGAGCCGCAAGGCAAACCCGAAGGAAGGCGGAAGTCAGCAGAGGGCATAGTAGTCAAGGAGCTATGAGCCGGGGGGCGAAACAGCCCCGCTAAAACTATGATACCGGAGGACTCACCGAGACGAAGGCCTGAACGGTGGGCGGGCCGAACGGTCCGCAAAGTGCAGGGACAAGTAAAGAGGCAGGACAGTATGAAAACAGTGCAGATGCAGATGGCGCTTGGCGAAACGGCGCAAAGCCGCAAAAGTCAGGTCCGTGATGGATTCATAGCGGTCCGGCTCGCTGAAAGTCCGACAGGAGAAGACCGGCTCATGGAGACAATCTGTGGCCGCGAGAACATGCTCGAAGCCCTCAAACGGGTGGAGCGCAACAAAGGGGCGCCCGGTGTGGATGGCATGGGAACTGCGGAGCTTCGCGGACACCTGCGCCGACACTGGGAGCAGATCAAAAGCGCCCTGCGCGAGGGAACGCACAAACCGTCCCCGGTGCGCAGGAAGGAAATCCCGAAAGCAAGCGGAGGCGTTCGCCTGCTCGGCATTCCGACGGTGCTCGACCGGCTGATCCAGCAGGCCGTGGCACAGGTGCTCACGCTGCTCTGGGACCATACATTCTCAGAGTACAGCTACGGGTTCAGGCCCGGACGGTCGGCACAAATGGCGATCGAACAGGCGCGGAAATACGTGGAGGACGGCTACACGCATGTCGTGGACATCGACCTGTCGAAGTTCTTTGACCGGGTCAACCACGACAGGCTGATGGCCCGGCTGGCCAGCCGCATCAGGGACAAACGGGTGCTCAAACTCATCCGGGCGTATCTGAATAGCGGCACACTGGTCGGCGGGGTGATCGAACTGGCGGGGGAGGGCACGCCGCAAGGCGGACCCCTCTCGCCGCTGCTGGCCAACATCGTACTCGACGAACTCGACAAAGAGCTGGAGAAGCGGGGTCTTCGTTTCGTGCGTTACGCAGACGACGTGGCAATCTACGTGCGAACACCCAAGGCGGCGGATCGGGTCAAACGCTCGGTCAGTCGCTTCATCACCGGTAGACTCAAGCTGGTGGTCAACGAGGAGAAAAGCGAAGTCAGTCGGCCGTGGCACAGCAAGTACCTCGGATTCCGAATCACGCGCTTCATGGGAAAGACGCGCACCGGCGTCCATGCGGAGAGCCTGAAACGGTTCCGCAGGCGGGTGCGCGAAATCACGGCCCGTGAAAGGGGCCGGAGTCTGGAAGCGGTTATCGGCGAGGTGAACAGCCTGCTGCGGGGCTGGGCGGAATATTTCCGCCCCGGCCTTGCCGCGACGCTGGCCGGAGAACTCGACCACTGGATACGGCAACGCCTACGGGCGTATGTCTGGAAACAGTGGAAACTGCCCCGGACTCGCATCCGAAACCTCATGGAACGCGGCACGGCCCGGAGATGGGCGGTGGCGGTCGGCAACACCCGCAAGGGTGCGTGGCGGCTTAGCAAGAACGGCACCGTATGCGCGGCGCTGCCGGACGACTGGTTCACCCGCTCGGCGGGTGTCATCCTCCTCGGTTCATTCTGTCAGTAAGCAGCCGAACCGCTAATTACGCGATCCGTACGATTAGTGGTGTGGGAGGGGCGCTCCGAAAGGGGCGTCCCTATCCCGATCGCCTTTTCTTCAGATCGCAAAGTGGTGAGTACATTTTCAAAGAATCGTCTATT
>JBAXXX010000196.1:0-2524 GCA_037127695.1 Verrucomicrobiia bacterium
AACGTTAAGGAGTGTATCTGCTGTGGCGGCGGGGTTTTGGCGTGGATTGCGCGGGCGGCGTGATTCCGCCGGCATGGCAGATACACTCCTGTTGGACTGAGCCGCTTCGCGCGGCGGGGCCACTCCCTATCGGGGAAAGTATTTTTCCCTCTTCGCCTTCACTTCGGTGCTCGATTGGCATGGCGCACTTTGCTGGCAAGGAAGGCGTGTTTGCAAGTGTGGATTTTCGATGCGGGCGGTCTTCCTCGCGCACTTCTGAGGATTTCTGATTTTTTCCGCCCGCCAGCCATCGTTTGAGTGCGCGAGGATGCGCGGCGATCCGGCTTGGTCGCCTCTACGATGTGGAAATGCGTGGAGGAGCGGTGCTTTCATGACGAATCGATCCTGGGTGCGGGTTTCCACTCTGTGCGCATGGGCTGGATGACGGCGAGCAGCCGCAGGCGTGTGGACCCGCAGTTCGCGCAGGTCAGTTGCGCTTTGGCCGGTTTTTTCTCGTTCGGCAGTTCGCTCACAGCGGACGGGAGAGATTCCGGCGGCGGCTCGCCGATGAGTTCGCGAGCGCGCTCGACGCGCGCGTCGCGGCCCCGGTTGGCAAGGAGTCCGTAGTGGCGGATTTTGACGAACCGCGATGGCAGGATGTGCAGACAGAACCGGCGCAGGAACTCGTCGAGGCTGATCGTCATGGCTTTGCGCTTCGATCCATCGGCATAGTCCTTATAGGCGAAGGTGACGGTGCGGGCGGATGTGTCCAGCGCGAGGATGCGCCCGTTGCCGATGGCGATGCGGTGGGTGTAGAGGGATAGGTAGGCGAGCACCTGCTTGGGGCCGCCGAACGGGCGCTTGGCATAGACGTTCCATTTGGTTCGGCAGGCCTTGCGCACCAGCCGGGCAAAGTCGCACGGGTTGGACTGCCCGGCGAGCTTGCCGTGGAACTCCAGCTTGCCCTGCGCGTAAAGGGCCTTGAGCCCGTCGCGGTATTTGGCGGCGAAGACCACCGAGAGCGCCCGCACGGGAAAGAGGTAGTTGGATTTGATCCCGCGCCAGCACTCCCCATCGGCGGAAAGCCCGCCGCCGGTGACGATGCAGTGCAGGTGGTTGTGGTCGAGCATCGTCTGGCTCCAGGTATGCAGGACGGTCGTGATCCCGGGTCGCACGCCCAGCTTGTTGTGGGCGAACTCAAGCAGCGTCGCGCTTGCGCACTGGAAAAGCAGGGAGTGCATGGCGCGCTGGTTTTGCAGGATGAGCGGGTTGAGCGAGTGCGGCAGAGTGAAGACGACATGGAAGTAGGGCACAGGCAGGAGGTCTTCCTCCTGCCGCTCCAACCACTCGTGGGCGTTGGCTCCTTGGCAGTCCGGGCAATGCCGGTTGCGGCAGCTGTGGGGCACGAGGTGGTCGAGCCCGCAATCGGCACAGCGGTAGTGGTGCGCCCCGAGCGCCGGGGTGCGGCAGCTCAGGATCGCATTCAGGGTTTTCCAAACGTGGGCGCACAGGTTTTGCGGACGTCGCAGCGCGGCGGCAATGACTTTTGCCACCGTGAGCGACTCCGGCAACTCACCTGTGCCCGCTCCGGGGGCACAGCACATGGGGCGCCTTTAGAGTTTTCCCCCGGTGTCAATGAGGTCGTCGAGCGGGCTGCGCACCGCCTCGAGCCGCTTGCGGCTGATGTGGAGGTAGCCCGCCGTGGTCGAGAAGTGCGCGTGGCCGAGCAGCATCTTCAAGGTCAGCAGGTCCACTCCGTCCTCCAGCAGATGCGTGGCGAAGCTGTGTCGCAGGCAGTGGATGCCGCCGCGATTGGGCAGCCCTGCCCGCTCCAACGCCGAGTAGAAGACCTTCTGTGCCGTGCCGTTAATCATCGGGATGTCCCCGCACCGTCGGGACGGGAAGAGCCAGGTGCCCGGACGTTCCTGCCGGTAATAGGTTCGAAGTTCCTCCAGCAGCCACGGACTGAGGATCGTGTAGCGATCCTTTCTGCCCTTGCCCTGGTCGACCCGCAGCATCATGCGTCCGCTCTCAATGTGCCTGACTTTCAAGTGGCACGCCTCGTTGAGCCTGAGCCCTGCCCCGTAAACTGTCATCAGAAATGCGCGCTGCCCCAGATGCCGGCAGCCTTCCAGAAACAGCCTTTTGAGCTCCTCGCGGGCGTAAACTCTTGGCCGGCGGATCTCCCCGCGCCTCCGGGGCAACAGGTCCTTGAGCGTATCCATTGGACGCTGGAGCACCTGCCCGTAAAAAAGCCGCAGTGAACTCACTGCCCCATTGATCGTGCTAAAGCTAAGCCCTCGATTCCCAAGCTCTATCAAGTAGCTTTGAATCTCCTCGTCGCTGAGTGCGGCAGGCGATCTGCCATAGTAAGCGCCCAGCGCGGCCACAGCGGCGATGTAGGAGTCATGGGTGCGCTGCGCATATCCGCGAAGGGTGAGCAGCCTGGTGTATTTCTGGCGTAGTGGTGTCATAGCACCACCAGCATATCCTCCTCGGCCAGCTTTGACTCTAAACCCCCTCCGCGGAGCGGCTTAGTTCAACG
>JBAXXX010000197.1:0-2468 GCA_037127695.1 Verrucomicrobiia bacterium
TCCGCCTTTTCAGAGGAGCGGATCCGCAACCTCTGGAGTCAATTCCTTGCTGCGCCGGAATGCGCGGGGCTCTCCCCCGGACGCCCAACGTATCAGAATCGGGCGATTTGAGCCGTTTATATCTTGACGGTAGCCACCATGAATACGCTTTTCCAACAACCGCAAACCGACTCGGACCTCCGGTTCGTCATGCGCTGCCTGTGGGCGCTCGATCCGGACCGCCATCTTTTTGCGGGAGATTTCCGGGATTATGCGCGGGTGGTTTTCGAGAGATGGCTGTCGTACAAAAGCTATTCCTGGGATCTTCCATCAGAATGCGTGGACGAGATCGGCCAACTTGCGCGGGAGTTTCCCTGCTCTGAACCCACGCTTCGCTGCTGGCAAGGAATCGCAGGGCACATGAAAGCCCGCCTTCATACCGTGCACATCATGCAGGTCTCACAAGGCGACAGCGGGCAGTTGGAGGACTTTGTGCGCGGCTCATTCCCTGGCCGTGGCGGGAAATATTGCGTCATCGAAGAGGATCTTCCAAGGGAGCTTCTTATGGCGCGGAAGCTCGGTTTCAACGCCACGCTCGAGGCGGTCGCCGGAGAGTTGAGGGAGCACCTCGACCCAAAGACCCTCACCGGGGCGATTCTCCTCTGGACCCTGTGGTGCATTGAAACCAAGTGGCCTCAGGGGAAAGCTCTCGGGCACTACCGGACAGCATTTTCCCTGAGCTGGCAGCTTGCCCGTGAGGTGGAGGAGGGCGGGCACCATCCCAAAGCGTGGGGGATTTCCCGGTTGGTTTCTCTGGGGGCTGATTTGCGCGCTGCCGATGCCCTTGTGCGGAGCCGCAAGTTCGGTCAGCCGCTGGCGCATAGATTCGCCATGCACGCGACGGTCCGGCAATTCGCGCTTCTCCGCAAAGCAGGGCTCCCGCTCGATGATCCGGATGACTTTGGAATCCGGCCGCTTCAGCAAGCCATCCTCTATAAAAAATGGCGGAATGCGGAGTGGCTGCTCGGTCATGGAGCAGACCCCAGCTCGTGCCCACGCAACTATGACCCAGCCATCGTTCTGTGTGCCGGGAAAAATGCCCCGCCCAGCCTGCTCTTGTCGCTGCTGGAGCGTGGAGCTGATCCCAACTTGCGGGGCCGCTGCCGCCGCACGGCCCTGCATGCCGCTGCCTATACGGGCAATCTCCGTGGAGCGCTCGAACTCATCGCGCGCGGCGCCGCCATCGAAGCGGTTGACTCGTGGGGGCACACGCCGCTCTGCCGCGCCGTATTTGCGATGGTTGCGGGAGAGGGAAACCGTTTGCTTTTGATCGAAGCCCTTGTTTCCGCCGGTGCCAGCACCTCCGGCCCGCATGGTCTCCCGTTGAATGAATTTCTCCTCCGCGCCCGCGAACTCGGCGCATCCGCCGCAACGACAGGAAAAATTCTCCGCGCCCTCAAGTTCCAATGAAAACTCCCTTTGTCATCCGCCAGGCGATCTATTCGCTCGACCCAAACCGACACTTCTCTGCCGACATCCCGTTTCGGGACTACCTTTTGAGCGTGATCGCACGTTCTTCTGTCGGAATCCCCGTGCCGGAGAAAAACATCGAATTATTCCGCCAGTCGGTTCGGTTTGGTACCAGAAGTTTTTTCTCCGAGCCGCCGCCTTTGGACGACTCATGGCTCACGCTCGCCGAACGGTTGGCCCGGATGGTTCGCGATATTCCGGTGAGCCCGCTACCCGTCACAGTCGATGAGGAAGAAGCCTGGCGGAAGATGATTTTCACCTATCCGCCGGGCCGATATGCCATCCTGAAATCCGGTGCCCGTCTGGCCGGACTCGCGACCGCGATGCCGACATCGACTGGGCGACTCATCGAGTGGGCGCAGGCCTTCCGGGGCAGCCGCAACCCGTTCGACTGTCTCATCGCAGCAACGCTCAGCGATGCGTGGAATCTTCCCGAGAACGAAGCAGGGGATCTCGACTCCCTCCTGTGGTCACCCACAAACGAGGCATTCCAGGCCGTTAGTGACGGCAACACGTCCAAACTGCGGGCGCTCCTCGCGGCAGGCCTGGATCTTGGTGAAATCCGCTCGGACGGAAAAACCCTCGGCCAACGCCTTTTCGCTGAGGCATCGACGTCGCTTCCATGCCTGCAGCTCCTCAAAGAATATGAACCAAAATAATATCCCGTAATAATGGATACACCCCTCATCGCCCCCCAAGAACTCCCCATCCGCCTCACATGGACACGGGATTATCTTCGCGGGGAAACTCCTTCCGAAGAATATATCTCAGGAACCTGGAACCGGGATGGAGAGGAGGTTTTGCTCCGGATCCGTTTCTATGACTGCCGCCGAAAGCAGGAATACATCTCCATTTATGAGGTGCGCGGGGAGCGAGGCTGGGGCGAGGAATTCCTGATCTTCGCGAAGTCAGTAAACTTCGCTTACCCGCCGGCTGGCGTGGAGATTCTCCGGCAACTT
>JBAXXX010000198.1:0-2424 GCA_037127695.1 Verrucomicrobiia bacterium
CCCAGTCGGCGGAAAGCAGCTCCAGGCAGTGCTCGGTCACGGGCCCTGTCAGGTCCGGGCTCCCGCGGTGGATCATGCCCCCGAGGAGGATGACGGTCAGATTTTCGCAAAACTGCAGCTCCGAAGCCACGGCCAAACTCGGGGTGATGACCGTCACCCCATCGCAATCCTTGAGCAAGGTGGCCAGTTGCAAGGTCGTCGTGCCCGTATCCAGTATCACGCGCTGGCCGGGTTCGACCAGCTGGCGGGCCGCGGCGGCGATCTCCTGCTTCTCCTTGATGCGCTCGCGTTGCCGGACCGCGTAGCTGAACTCAAAAACCATCCGCGCCGCCACAACCGCTCCCCCATGCGTTCTCCGTACATCGGAACTCTTTTCCATCGTCGCCAGGTCGCGGCGGATCGTCATCTCGCTCACCCCGAGCTTCCTGGAAATCTCGGAGATGGAAAGCGACGCCGATCGCGTCAGTTCATCGCGGATGGCTTGAAGCCGCGCAGCTCCGGGAAGGCGCTTGCGTTTGAATTTGGATCTCATAAAAATCAACATGTCACTTTCTGTGCGATAGCGCGATGCAAAACACAGTATCACATCAAAAAATTCTCTGGCTCACTGAATGTCGCTGACTCCCTGCGGAAAATCCGCCTTGGTCGCGTGACCACAGGCGCAGAGCTTCTTCTCGGCCTCGTGTTCGGTGACGATCAGGGCGATGGGTGGCAGATCGTGAACCTGTCGCTTCTCGACGCCATCGGGCGGATGCGACGTCAGCGAGCGTTCGCAGCGCCCGCAGCTTTCCACCCGGTGGATCACGATGTGGTCGGGCTTCTCTGCCATCCCAAGCGTGTGCCCCACATGTCCGGGCTGCCCCCCTGCTACCGGCCCGCGAAAGCTGCCCGGCTATGCCAAAGACATTGGCCCCTCCCTATTCTCTCAGGGTGCCTCCTGCTTCATGATGCCTCCTGAGCAGTTACGCTCTGGACGGCAAAAATTGACGGTAGGCGAGGCTTGTTCATAGCAGGCTCCGCCCTTTTTTAAAAAACTCTTGATTGGGCGGTTGTGGTCTGGCATCTAGCTGGGGGGGAGGTCTTCCTTCGTGCTCTGTCTCTTAATTGGCGGATTCGGAGGGGATCTTTGATTAAAACAATGAGCGATCACCTGCCTGACTCGGATTTTTTTAATTCCTTGGATTTTTCGGTCTGCGAAGAGGAGCAGATCCATGCGCCGGGCTGCATCCAGCCGTCGGGCGTCCTGGTTGCCGTGGACCGGGTGAGCGGAGGCATTGCGGCATTTTCCAAAAACGCCCCCGACTTGCTTTCAGAGTCGCTCCTGGGCAGCCTGGGGAGGCCGTGGTTGGAGGTGGCTGCCGGGTTGGGGTTGGAGCGGGCGGCCGATATGTCGAAGGAGGTTCCTTTGGGTCCCAAGCATGTTCGCTATCCCGTGAAGGTCGGAGCGCGGGCGTTCGAGCTTTACCTGCATACGAATGGGGTTTGCGATTTGTGGGAGTTTGAACTGGTCGAGGACTCGGACAGCAAGGTGCCTGGAGTGCTCGAGACGTGGAAAGAGGCTTTGAAGAGTCCTGGTTTCCACATGTTTCGTATGGCGCAGGAGACGGTCGAGGCGGTCGCGGCGCTGACGGCCTACGACCGCGTGATGTTTTACAAATTTCATCCGGACTGGAGCGGCGAGGTCATTGCCGAGGCGCGGAACAAAACCGAGCTTTTGCCATTCCTCGGGCTCCGCTACCCGGCGACCGACATCCCGTCGCAGGCCCGGCAGCTTTACCGGGAAAACCGGCTGCGGACGATTTCGAACGTCCATGCGATTTCGGAGCATTTGGAGGCGGCGGCCGGCGCGCCTCCGCTGGACCTGAGCCATGCGATCCTGCGGGCGATTTCCCCCTACCATATCGAGTATCTTAAGAACATGGGGGTGGGAGCCACGATGGTGATCTCGATTATGGTGAGCGGCGAGTTGTGGGGGCTGATCGCCTGCCACCATCTGTCTCCGAAAAAACCCTCGCCAGCCGTCCGTGAGGTCTGCCTCGAGATGGCGGAGGTTTTGGGACAATGGGTCGAGGAGAGGCTTGCCAAGCGGCGGCTGGTGAGCCAGGAGCGGACGAAGATCGAGCAGGAGCACCTGCGGCGGATTTTTGGTGGAACCGATCGGGAGAAGCTGCTCCGTTCGCTCGTGTTTGGCCAGCATCGGCTGGAGTTGCTGACCGGGTCGAATGCGGTGGCCGTCCTCTGCGGCGAGTCCTACGCTGTCGTCGGCACCGCGCCGGAGCTCGGCTGGCTGCACGCGGTCCGCCGCTGGCTCCTGGAGAACCTTGCCGAGGGGGAAATTTTTTCCAGCGACAAGCTGCCGGATTTTTGGCCGGCGCCCGAAGAATGCGGGGGGGCGACGTGCGGGGTTTTGGCGGGGGTTGTCTC
>JBAXXX010000199.1:0-2422 GCA_037127695.1 Verrucomicrobiia bacterium
CGCCGGGAGATCGTTCGGGTTCTCTACCACGAGCGAAAATCCCGGGGCATCCCGATGACCCGGCTCGTTGATCAGCTTCTCACCGAGGCTCTCAAGAACAGCCCGCATTGGGGGATGATGGAGGATTCGCCCTCATACCAAACCTCCGAGGCTGCCCAATAGCTGCCCCGGAATTCAACCCGCATAACACAGCCCGGCACCACGCCGGGCTTTTTTGTGCCCAAAACCAACCAAGAAAGGAAAAATATGGCTCTCAAATTGATCGCCAACTACTCGAAACGCCTCGGCCTGCCGGGGTATTCGAGCCACCAATTCTCTGTCTGCGTCGAGACGGAGATCAGCAGCATCGACGACGTGGCCGGGGAAAGCTCCCGCCTCTACCAGACGCTCCAGCATAGCGTGGACGAGGAGATCCAGAATACGGGGTTCGTCCCGGAGTCTGGATACGGCAGCAAGCCCGGCGGAAATGGTTCTGCCAACGGCATCACGAACGGGAACGGTCGCAGCAACGGCTACTCCAATGGCTACAGCAACGGTCACTCCGGCAACGGAAACGGCTACGGGAACAACGGCCATGCGAATGGCCAGACCAACGGGCACCATCCCCCTGCCAACGGGGACGTCTGGAATTGCTCGGATAAACAGCGGGATCTCATCCTCAAGCTCGTGGACGAGCATCAGCTCGACAAGGGCGAGGTGGATGCCGCTTCCCACGATATGTTCGGCATCGGGGTCAGAGAGCTCAACAAGCTTCAGGCATCCGGCCTCATTGACCGGATCCTTGACGAGCACGGCGGAGGCAAAGGCCCTCGCAGGCGCTCCACTCCACCCCGCCGCCAATATGCGAACGGAGGTGCCCGGTGATCGCGCTCGCCCCAACACCAAGGCAGCCTGCTCGCCAGATCCCGGCGGATGACCACCTCACGAGAGCCGTGTCCGCGAGCCGGCTCAACTGCTTCCACTCGTGCAGGTTGAAGTTTTTCTTCCGCTATGTCCAGGAGCTGAGCAGGCCCGCCACGGCCGCCCTCTATGTGGGCAAGGTCGTCCATGCCGCGCTCCAGCAGTGGAGCACGGCGCGCTGGCGGGGGCAGCCGCACGATGCGGAGGCCCTCAAAGCGGGGTTCCTTATGAACTGGATCACCGCCCAAGAGGAGGAGCCGGTTGCGTGGGAGGCCGATGAGGACGCCCAGCAGGAAAAAGCCTGGGGGCTCGTGGACATGTATCTGCGGGAAACTCCGATCCCGGCAGAGGAAAAACCAGAGGCGGTGGAGGTTCGTGTCGAGGCCGACTTGGCCAAGCACGGGCTTCCGTCCCTCCTCGGGATCATTGACCTCGTGCGTCCGGGTGGGCGGATCGTTGACTTCAAAACCAGCGCCGCCATCCCGAATGCCGAGCAGGTCATCCACCGGAACGAAACCCAGCTCACCGCCTACGGCCTCCTCTACCGGGAGGCCACGGGCAAACCGGAATCGGGCTTCGAGCTCCACCATCTGGTGAAGACGAAGATCCCGAAGCTGGTCGTGAGCGAAGCCCCGGCGGCAACCGAAGGTCAGAAAACGAAGTTCTTCCGCCTGATCGAGTCCTATGTGGATGGAGTCGAGCGGGAGGATTACGTCCCATCGCCGGGCTTGCAGTGCGCGGCGTGCGAGTTCTTCGACGAGTGCCGGCAAGGAGGTGTGGCATGAGAACATCCATCCTCGCAGCAGCCCTGCTACTCAGCGGTTGCGGTGGCGGCGGCGCTCCAGACCTCGGCCCGGTCGGGGCAGGCCTGTCGGTCATCGGTCTCGGCATCGTGATCGCGGCCCTGATCCGAAGCATATTCCGGGGAGGAGGCGACAAATGATCGATCTCCTTAAACTGCTTCGCATCATCCTGCCGATCGTAGGCATCCTTCTGGTTCTACTGGCAGCCGTGACGCTGCTGTCATCGCTCGGACCGGCGCTCCTACCCATCGGCATCATCGCCGCCCTCGCCATCGCCGCCTGGCTCTGGCTGCCGCGCAGATAAAACCACAACCCGCGAAAGGCCCGGCAGCACTCGCTTCCGGGCCTTTTGCATTTCAACCAAGAAAGGAAAACAACACACATGAGCACAACAACGCTCTATTTCAGGGAAGGCAGCTCGGACAAAGTTTACCGGGCGGCCATCGAACCGCAAGGCGCAGGGTACGTGGTCAACTTCGCCTACGGGCGCAGGGGATCCACGCTCAACACCGGCACGAAGACGTCTTCTCCGGTAAACTTCGAGGCCGCCCGAATCATCTACGACAAGCTGATCCTGGAGAAGATGGCCAAGGGATATACCCTCGGCGCAGACACCATGGCCTACCACGACGGCAGCAAACGGGTCACGACCATCCGTCCCCAGCTGCTCAACCCTGTCGATGACGTCGAGCCCTTGCTGGAGGACAACCTGTTCTACC
>JBAXXX010000200.1:0-2404 GCA_037127695.1 Verrucomicrobiia bacterium
GCTCTACTGCATCCACGGGCTCCTCCACCTCGCCGGGCTCGACGACGCCGCTCCATGCGATGCGGATCGCATGCGCAGGGAGCAGGAAAAGATTCTAAAAGCGGCCGCCATGGCTCAGTGACGGCCAAATGGGAAACGCGCAGGCGCCAGAACCAGATGATATATTTCTGTCTGCGAGTGGCGCTCCCGTGATTTCGTTCGCTTTTTTCTCAGGCTCTCAGCACCCATCCACGCAATGAATCATCGCGGAGCTCCTCCTTGGGGAGGTCCTCTTTTTCGACGCGGTAAGCTCTTTCATCCGTCTTCTGAAGGAGGCGGCGCAAGCCGGCATGCGAGGTGAGTTCATATCGGTCGCCTAACTGAGTGAATGTGCCCGGCTCTCCAAGCCGAACGATTCCCGTTTGTCCGCGTGGCCGGATCCATGACTTCTTGAGCAGGTAGTGGCCGGTGGAATGGAGCGTGAGGATTGCGCTTTGGTTGCCTTTGGTTCCATTGAGCACCATAACCCTCGTGAAAGAGGAAGTGCGCCACCAATCTCTGAACAGCTTGGGGCTTGCGGCGAGAAAAGCCAACGTTCCAATATCAGCGACCCAGACGATAGCTATCATCCAGAGAGGCTCGTCCGCGGAAATGACCCACCCCGTCAGGAGGACAGGGCCGATCAATGGAATGAACACCGGGGAAGAGTGCTTTTTGTAGCGCCATCGGGACACGATGGACCCCATGCCGGTTAGCAAGCTGACCACTGGGAAGAAAAGCCCGGCAACCAATAGCAGATTTGGCAGCGCTGTCATGGCGCATCACAGTTGCAGACCCAACACGGCGTCAAGCTTTTGTTTCCCTAACGTCTCGGAGCCAAGCATTTCTCCGCGCAGGCGCACATGTTAGCCTGGATAAATCACAGAGAGGCGGTTCAGATTGCGTAACGCTTTGGTTGCCAGAGTTGGCGGCTGACCGAGACATATCCGCTGTGATCTGGTGAGGGAAGCCGGCAGCTCTGGCGGCCAAATGGTTAGCAAGATGGGCTGCCGCTCTGTGATTTTTCCGGGTTAGCCTTTCACCACCAGCTCGAACACCGGATCGAATCCCACATCTTCATCTCGCTCCTGGCTGCTGCCTGCAGGTTAGCCTCAAGGCCCGCCTCAAATCCTGCGCCAGTGCGCTCACTCCACGGGCCGTGCCGCACACGCCACCGGCAGATGCCCGCCGTCGAGGCTCACTCTTTTCTCCATCGCACGAGGCGGAATCAGACACTTCAGGCTTCGCGGAGAATATTTTCAGTTGCATGGCTCCTCTCCTTGGCGAACCTCTTTGTGGGGCCGTTATGAAATCGTCTTTATCGATCATGATTGAAAGGGGGAGGCTTTGACGGCCGGCATTTTTTGTCGAGGGTTGTTTTTAGGCCTCCTTTGCATTGCCTCTGCTCTTCATGCCGAGGCCGTGAGCGCAGAGCCTCAAAAGGGGGTGGTGCCACCGGAGCTGGAAAGCTCGCTGGTGACGAGAGGGCGCGCGCTTGCTGAAGCGGGAAAGCTCATGTCGGGGGAGGCGTTCCTGGCTGCGGAGACGCGCCCGGCACCGGCGCTCATCGAGCTTCTTCCGCCTCTAGCTCAGCGCCTCAGCGGCCGCGAGATCGCAGCCCTGGCCCGAGCGGCATACGTCGGAGTTGGCTGGCTTTTCCAGTGCACGAAGTGCTCCCGTTGGCACGCTAATATAGCGGGCGGCTATGCCATCGCGAACGACACCGTCGTGACCGCTCGGCATGTCCTGAATGCCCCGGGCAACATGAAGCCAGGCACGGGATATCTGATGGCCGTCCGAGGGGAGGATGACATCCTCGAGATCGCAGGCGTCCTTGCGGTGGATGCGGAAGCTGACGTGGCGGTCCTTCGCATGAACGCGAGCGATCTGAAGCCTATCAGGCTGGCGGAGGATGCCAGTGTTGGGGATAGCGTGTTTTGCCTCAGCGACCCGCGCGGAGTGCATGCGTATTTCAGCGCCGGGATTGTGAATCGGCGCTACACGAAGGAGCAAGGCCATGCGGACGACCCTCGCGACCAGCGATTGCACGTCAGCACGGACTGGGCTCAGGGCAGCAGCGGAGCTGCCGTGCTTGATGAGCGAGGCAATGCAGTCGGCCATGTTTCACGGATCAGGGCATTGCTCGGCGAGAAATCGGGGGAGTCCGCAGCGGCTCCAAGCGTGATGAGCCTGCACGAAGCAATTCCTGCGAGCTGCGTGCTGCAGCTGATCCGAAGCATGCCCAGGCCAGAGTGATCCCTTTTTCGGGCGTGCGAGGCGGCGGGACCTCCTCCCGCGCCTTGAGTCCAGGCTAATCTTCCTTCCTGGCGCTGGCCGGCAGGCGGCCTTTGAATTCCGGCCGGTAGAACCAGTCCGACCAGTAGCT
>JBAXXX010000201.1:0-2293 GCA_037127695.1 Verrucomicrobiia bacterium
GCCACGAGATGACCTGCCCGGCCGGGCTTGTGGCAGGCACGCGCGTATTTGTCTGTGACAATTGCGCGTTTTCCGGCGAGGTGAAAATCAGCCGCAAGCACACCCGGTTCGCCGAGCGTGACCTCCGGCACCTGACGGCCCGTGCTGTCGGACAGCTCGGGGGCAAGTTCCGGGGGCTCGACCAGCGGATCGGTGCCTACAAGGCAGAGAGTGTCAACAACGCCCGCGCCCATGACATCGTGATCCGGGCGGTGGATTGCGCGGCGATCACGCCCGCCCAGATCCCGGACGTGCTCCTCGAATGGCGCAAGCCCTCGCATGAGGAATTCGCCGCCCGCAATGCGTTCAGCCTCTGGAACGCGTTCACCGAGGTCTATAAGACGGTGAATCCCCACACCGCACTCCGTCGAGGGGAAGCGCTTCATGGGCTCTTCGATGCGGAAACCGGCGTGGCCTTGGTGTCATGATGGCGAGACCAACACGCATCGAGCGGGCGCACTACGAAATGCTCGTTGGGCGGAAGATCCTCGGGATCCACTGGGAGGACTTCGAGGGGCATGCGCTGCCGCTGCTCGTCCTCAGTGGCAAGGACCCGGAGGGACATCAGGCCACCGCTGCCGTACTCTGCGACCCCGAGGGCAATGGTCCCGGCCACCTGGAGCACTCGCTGTGAGCCCGGACTACCCCCGCATCCGCTCGGTGCATCTGAACCGGTGGGAGCGGCCACGCCGAGCCACGGTCTGGACGAAATACGGGGTCGTGAAGGTCGAATGGCGGGACGTTGCGGGATGCCAGTGCTGGTTCGCCAGCGGCACCGGAGATGCCAAGCGGGAGGCAGTTCCCGCCATCGAGCACATTGAAGCCATGTGCCGGTCTGTGCGGTGACGCATGGACGAAAAGCCTGCCTGCATGCGGGGCAGGCTTTTTTTACCTATCAGAGGAATGTGGGCAATGTCTCCACATCGATTCCCTATTGATCATTTCATGCACATGCCAAGCAGTTGGCGGACGAACCCCGTGACATCCGCCTGGGTTTCAGGATCCGGGCGCCCGTAAAGAAACTCGGCCACCCGCCGTGGTCCGATGCCATCGGGATCAAGAAAATCCTCGCTCAGGTGCTCCAGAGCTTTTTGGGTGATTTCGTCTGAGAGCAGGGGAGTGAGCAACGCTGCGACATCAGGCACCCCGTTTCCGTAATTGCGGAGCAGGTAGAAGAGATCGTAAGCATCCTTGTTTTCTCCCCGGATACGGAATGCAAGCGCTTTGAGAACGAGTCACCTCCTGATAGCGCTGCTCCCCCACGAGAGCGAAAGCCAGACCGAGATCAAGATCGAGTGTGCCCACATGCGGGGCGACCTTTTCCGGCAAGTGCTCCTGGTCAATGAGCAACGAGGGCACGAGCCCTCCCACGACAACCAGTTCATCCATGATGTCGCCGAGCTTGGTGGCGAGATACAGACAAGTCGCCTTTACCCGCGCAACTTGGTCTCGAGGATAGCCCGCGGCAGTAGTGGGTTTTTCAAGCATGTGAAGGTGATTTTAAAAGTGTCTTGCGCAGTTCCTGGGCGGCCTCAACGGAACGCTCAGGCTGGTTTTTCAAATCCAAATAGACCTGCACCGGATGCACGCAAACAATGTTTTCACGAAATTCGACGCCTTGGAAGACTCCAGAGTCAGCCGGCTGCACGAGCCAGACGTTTTCGCCGCGCTCGATCTCATGGAAGCCCATCCGTTCGCGCTGGGCTTCGGACGGCAATTCCCCCACATACAGCGTGACCAGCCGAAACCCGGCGAATCCCGACTGCAGCCAGGCCCCAGCCAGGCCTGTCGCGGCATATTCCAATTTGTCCTGCTTCAGTTTTCCGGCCAACTGCCGAAGCACATCATCACTGGAACGCTCGGCTACATGCCCTCTCACGATGGTGTTTTTCGAGAAATCGTATGCCTCCCGCCATGCGTCGAGAAGGGTGCCGTAGTCTTTCGCACGCACCGCGCCGCTCACGGAACGTGTGATGAGCTGGAGGTCCTCCAGGCCGCGCACGATGCGACTCGTGAACCCCTCGTCAAGCCCACACAATCGCGCCAGCTCCCGCTGGGTAAAAGCCTGGTCGTTTTTCATCAAAAGCCAGCGGACAATTCTCGCGCTTTTGGGAGCAAACAAACTCTTGGGTCGGCCCGGCGTCTTGAACTGGTTCGGTTTTCCCTCGATCTGAATGCGCAGCCCCGGTGTCACGAGACGCGCATTCCCGGAGAGATCGAACCAGGAAACCCCTTCCTCCTCACACAGCCGCTG
>JBAXXX010000202.1:0-2211 GCA_037127695.1 Verrucomicrobiia bacterium
TCAGTATTCAGAAGCCAGTATTCAGTATTCAGAAGCCAGTATTCAGTATTCAGAATGGGAACCCTCTCACCGGCAATGGGTACCATTATCCCGACTTTCCCCGTTCGAGGTATAAACCATCGATTTTGCTGGGGTTTGACCCTCAAGGTTTCCCCTACATTTCAGTCCCTGGCAGAAGCCTCGATGCGGGGCGGCGGCTGTTCGGGGAGTCGCATATCGAGCCGGTGGAGGAGGATCTGCAGATCCTTGTCCGGCTGTGTGTAACGCGGGAGTACAAGCGTTCTGCCGTCAGTCGTTGGGAAGTGGACGTCGATCATCTGCACGGTCTTGAACTTGTCCAAGACGGCGCGCGGCGTGAGGCCGGGAGCGAGCCCCCGTGAGCGCTGCTTGAGTGTTGCAAAGAGGCAGTAGGCGAGGAATCCGGCAAAGATGTGCGCCTCGATCTGCCCGTCGGTCTGATGGTAGACCGGGCGGATGGCGAGGTCGTTCTTGAGATCCTTGAAGGCCTGCTCAACCTCCGTGAGCGTGATGTAGAGCTTCCAGAGGTCTTCGGGGTTCTCCGGTGGCAGATTCGTCCGCAGCAGGTACGTGCCCTCGCCCCTGCGCACGTCACGGAGCTTCGCGCGGTCCAGCCTGAAGGAGAACGGCGCTTCGGCCGTCGGCAGTCTGACGTCCACAGCGCGGCCCGCGGAACGGCCCGCCTCATGCCTGGCCACGGCGACCTTTGCCACCAGCTCGTCGCGGGCCAGGTCCTTCATCTGGGTGATCTCCCCGAGACGCCGGAGCAGGATCCGGAGCCTCCGGCGGCGCATGGCCTGCTCCTTGTCGCGTCGGCCGCAGCTGCGGGTCAGGACATACGTGTCGCCGTCCGCCCCTGCGGCGGTTTTCACCTGGATGCCCTCCCGGGCCTTCCGCCAGGGCTGGCCGGCGATCTCGCGCTGGAGCTTCGTGAGCCGACCGCGCGGCGTCCCAACGAGGTAGCTCGTTCTCGCCTCGCGCATCTCGCCGAGCACCTCCTCGGTGGGGATACCGCGGTCCATGATCCAGGTCCGGCCCGCCTTGCCGTACAGCCTCTCGATCTTCGCCAGAAAGTCCTTCAGCGTGGTCTTGTCTGACGTGCTCCCCTTCATCGTTTCATAAGCGACGGGCAGCCCGTCGGGAGTCACGACGAGCGCGATGACGACCTGAACGCAGTCGGGGCGCCTGTCGCGGCTGTACCCAAAGCGGCGGAGACCGGACGCCCCGGGGACGTCGCACTCGAAGTAGGTGCTCGTCAGGTCGTACAGCAGGATGTCGCATGTCGCGCCGAACAGCGCCCCCCAGCGTTCGCGAAGGTGCTTGAAGAGATCGTCTTTGTGTTCGCAGAGTTTGGCGAGACAGCGGTAGAGCGTGTTCTTCGCGGCCACGCTCGCGTCGCATCCGAGGAGGTCGGCCATCGCCGTGTTGCGGAACCATTCCCGGTGCATCCGCCATTCGCTTCCGGGGTCGAGAAGCCGATAGGTCACGATCGCCGCCAGCACGTCGGTCCAGCGCGTTCCCTTCCGGCTGTCTGCCACGTGCGTACCCCAGAACGCCTCTAGGTCCAGCAGATTCCAGAGCTCCAGCGACAGCCAGCAGCCGCCCCATTGGCGCGGGCGATGCAGCGTCATCGCGTCGAGACGCACGCGCACCGGGTTCACAGTCCCGGCGGGCGGGACACGGTCCTCGGGGAACAGGCTCATCTGGCGCACGCCCGAGCTCCCGCCGTCAACCACCTCGATCGCAGAACACCACTGGATCCGCTGGGAGTCGTTGATCTCGCCCAAATAGAGGACCTGTCGCGTACTGACGCCGTTGCGCGTCCTCACGCTCTCCGCGATACACCAGTAGCGATGCTCCTTCCCGTCTTTGAATCGCTTGTGGCATTTGAGGTACATGCCCCGCATTATCGCACAGGCGCAGCGCGACCGTAAGGGGGTAGGTCTGTCCTACAACGACTTTTGGAGCTTCACCCCCCGAAAACATTGGGCTTTATCAATCTTTCTGCCTGAAAATAGTCGAAAAGTATGTCGAATGGGGAAAGTCGGGCTAAACGGAATTAGGGATCACGCTCGCTATCAATAACCTGGAACGAGAACGTAACTGGGGGTCTGCTCAATGACTTTTTCACGGTACCGGTGGCTGCTTATTCTGGCGGGCGTCGCGACAGCGATGGCCATCGCCATCGTTGTG
>JBAXXX010000203.1:0-2196 GCA_037127695.1 Verrucomicrobiia bacterium
AGCTGGATCATCAGCACCTCACGGAAGGATGCGTTGTCATCCACAACCAAGAGATGGGCGCCGTGCAGTGCGGCTGGCTCGGCGGAGGCGGCCACGCCCGCAGATTTTTCCGGGCGCGAGAAGCTTGCCGTGAACCAGAACTCCGATCCTTGGCCTGGGGCGCTCGTCACTCCGATCTCTCCGCCCATGAGCTCTGCGAGCTGTTTCGAAATGGACAATCCGAGGCCGGAGCCCCCGAACTGGCGGTTCACGGAAGCATCTGCCTGGATGAATTTCCCGAACAGCATCGCCTGCTTATCCTGCGGGATGCCGATGCCGGTGTCGCGCACGGCGAAGCGCAGCACTGCGGCGGAAGCCGTAGCCGACACCAGGCTTGCAAGCACGGAGACTTCTCCCCGGTGTGTGAACTTGATCGCATTGCCAGCGAGGTTGAGGAGGATCTGGCGCAGCCGGGCGGGGTCGCCTAGGAGCTCGGTCGGCACGTCCGGTGCGACCGCGCAGATCAGCTCGAGGCCTTTGTCGCTGGCGCTCAGCGCCAAGACGTCGGCGAAGCCTTCCATCACATCGGTCAGGTCGAACTCCACGGTTTCCAACTCGACCTTGCCGGCTTCGATTTTTGAGAAATCGAGGATGTTGTTGATGATGCCGAGGAGAGATTCGCCACTTGCGCGAACGACCTCAGCGAAGCGCCGCTGCTCCTCGTTGAGACCGGTCTTCAAGAGCAGGCTGGTCATGCCGATGACCCCGTTCATGGGCGTGCGGATCTCGTGGCTCATGTTCGCGACAAACTCGCTCTTGGACATGCTGTCCAGCTCGGCCTGGAGCGCCATCTCGTTGGCTCGGGCGATCGCCTCCTCCAGCTGGTTGTTGGCCGCCAGAAGATCCTCTTCCTGCCGCTTTTGCAGAGTGATATCCCAGTTCGTGCCGATCATGCGCAACGGGGCACCTGAGGCATTTCGGAGCACTGCTGCCAAGGCGCGGATGTTACGGACGGTTCCGTCGGGCCAACAGACCCGGAATTCCGTATCGAAATCCTTTTCGCCGCAGATCGCCATCTGGATTTCCGCATCCCCACGCACCCGATCTTCCGGGTGAACCCCTGTCTTCCAGACCTCATACGCGCCGCCGAACTGATCCTGAGTGATTCCGTAGAGGTGAAACATGCGGTCGTCCCAGATCAGGCGGTTGTTGACAATATCATAGTCCCAGATGCCGACGCCCCCTGCTTTCGCTGCAAGGGCAAGGCGCTTGGAGATATGAGCCAATTCCAGCTCGCTCTTGCTCAGCTCGATGGTTAATTCGTTGGCAATGCGGACGGCGCGCGACTGGGTGTTGAGCGCCGAAAACATGAGCCCGCACAGAAGCCCGCTCAGCACGAATCCGCCACCCAGGGTTGTCCACGCCACCGTGTAGCTGACGAGGGAGGACGCGGGGTCAAATGCCAGCAGCCAATGCGTGCCGCCGAAATCGATTTCGCGCTGCTGGTGAAATGCGGAATCCCAAACCGGCATTTTCGAGTTGCTCTCAAAAAGCAGGCGTTCGGGAGATGCCGCTCTCCCATCGAAGATGCGCAGGTTCAAGCGGTCGCCGCCCGCCCAGTCGCCGAGGATGCCGCACATGAGGTCTTGCATGCGGTAGGGGCTGTAAACCCAGCCGATCAGCGCAGCCGTCCTCTGCTCGGGCGTGTTTGCCTCGGCACCGTTGCGATAGACCGGGACATAGAGGAGGGTTCCCGCCTGGACATCTACTGAGGTTTCCTGCACGAGGACGACCTTTCTTGAAAGCGCGACCTCGCCAGAGTCGCGGGCCCGGTCCATCGCCTCGCGCCGGATCGGCTCGGAATACATGTCGTAGCCGAAGGCGCGCAGATTGCGATCCCGGAAGGGCTCAAGGTAGATGATCGACGTGTAGACGGCGCGCTCGCCGGGCGGGCGAATCGAGTAGTCAGGAAACCCTTCGCTGCGGATTCCCTCGATGTGGCCGGCCAGCTGGTCCGGGCGAATCACTTCCGAAAACCCGATCCCCTGCACGCCGGGCAGGCTGCCCTGCGCCCGCAATGTCTCGACGTAGTTCCGCCAGGCTTGGCGATCAACCGCCCCAGCTGCCGAGAACAGCCCGGCACCTCCCCGCAGAATCAGCGCATAGGCGTTAAGCCGCTCCTGGATCTTGAGCGCCACCTGGTCGCAGACCAAAGAA
>JBAXXX010000204.1:0-2158 GCA_037127695.1 Verrucomicrobiia bacterium
TTGTTCCTCGGTTTTTTTCAAGCCGCAGGCTTGGCAAAGTCCGACAGGCTGCTAGTATAATAATATGGCTGATTACGATTTGATTGTTGTGGGCGGCGGACCTGCCGGATACGTCGGAGCAATTCGCGCCGGGCAGATGGGGAAAAAAGTTGCGTGCGTCGAGATGGATCGAGCCGGAGGAACCTGCCTGAACTGGGGCTGCATCCCGACGAAGTCGCTCCTGAAAAACGCGGAGGTCTACCAGCTCATGAGCCACCATGCCGCCGACTTCGGCATCAAGATCGAGGGGCTTTCTTACGAGTGGGACAAGGTGATCGGACGGAGCCGGAAGGTCGCCGACCGGCTCGCGGGCGGGATCGAGATGCTCTTCAAAAAAAATAAGGTGGACTACATCCGGGGCTCGGCGTCGATCTCGAAGGCCGGGACGATCGAAGTCACGGACAAGGACGGAAAGGTGTCGGAGTACCGTGGGACCAAGATCCTCATCGCCACAGGCGTCGTCGCGCGAGAGCTGCCAGGATTCCCCTTCAACGGGAAGAGCGTAATCAGCAGCAAGCAGGCGCTGGTTCTCGCCGAGCAGCCGAAGGATATCGTCATCATCGGCGCGGGCGCGATCGGTGTCGAATTTGCGTATTTCTTCAATTCCTTCGGCACGAAAGTCACCCTCGTGGAAATGCTTCCGAACATCCTGCCGATCGAGGACACGGAGGTCAGCATCGCCTTGGAAAAATCCCTCGCCAAGCAAGGGATCCGTATCCTCGCAGGCACGAAAGTCGAGAAGGCCGAGGTCACGAACAAGGGGGTCCGCCTGGCGCTCGGCGGCAAGACCAACGAGACGATAGAGGCGGCCATCGCGCTCGTCTCGATCGGGGTCAGCCCGCTCATGCCGCACGGCATCCAGTTGGAAACCGACGCCAAGGGCTGGCTGAAGACCGGAGAAAACTACGAGACGAGCACCAGGGGGATCTACGGCGCTGGCGACATCATCGGGCCGCCGTGGCTCGCCCACGTCGCCAGCTTCGAGGCGGTCCAGGCGGTCGAGGGCATGTTCGCCGGCAAGCGCCCCCGCAAGGTCGCAGTCTTCCCGGGCTGCACCTATTGCCAGCCGCAGGTCGCCAGCGTCGGGCTCACCGAGCGCGCCGCCCGGGAAAAGGGGCTGGCATTTCGAATAGGAAAGTTCCCTTTCATGGCGAACGGGAAAGCCCTTGCTGTCGGCGAGAGCGAGGGGTTTGTGAAGCTCCTCATCGGCGAAAAGCACGGGGAGATCCTCGGCGCGCACATCATCGGGGCGGATGCCACCGAGATGATCGCCGAGCTAGCGCTCGCGATCACGATGGAGGCGACCTGCGAGGAACTTATCTCTGCGATCCACGCCCACCCGACGCTCAGCGAAGCGATCCAGGAGGCCGCCCACGCCTCCCAAGGGCACGCGATCCACATCTAGGGACCTGCCCAGAAGGAAAGCTCAGAAACTGCGGGGAAAGATGCCAGCGCACGGAACCCTCCGCCCCCGGCTATTTTTTTGAGGAATTTTCCACCCAGGAGATGAAAGCTTTTGGCCCGCCGGGAAGGTAGCCGACGTGCCTGGCAATTTCTTTTCCGGAAGGATCCAGGAGAACCACGGTTGGGAAGCCCTCGATCCGATACCTCTCCGCAAGCGCGACGTTCTGCTTTTCGTATTCCGAAACGGAAGGCTTTCCTCCGGGCAGGAAGTCCACCTCGACGAGGATCAGATTCTTTTTTGCGAAGTCACTAAAGTCGGAAGCCGAGAACACTTCCTTTTTCATCATCTTGCAGGGCGGGCACCACGTGGATCCGGTGAACTCCAAAAGGACCGGTTTATTTTCCTTCACGGCCTGTTCGATGGCGGACTTATAGTCGGTCTGCCAGCCATCGGAGGCGGATAATGTCGATGTGGCGAGGACGATTGCGGAGAGGAGGTGGCGTATCATAGATGTGGTAAAGCTCGCCCGCTTGATGCAGATTTCAAATGCAAAATGCCATCTGGCCGAGATTTTCCGATGCGGGCATTCCCCGTGCGCACGGCTCTTCAGCCCGCCATCGCGCGGTGCCCCCCACCCGCTTCGTTTGCGGAGGATTTTTAAGTTCAGAGGTCCTGATCTCGCCGGAAAGTGATTTGGCACGTTTGTGACGTTTG
>JBAXXX010000205.1:0-2125 GCA_037127695.1 Verrucomicrobiia bacterium
GATTGATCCGCAGCACATCCCCTGATCGTGTGCATGAGCAGGGAGCCGTCTACGAGTCGGATCGGCGAGGGTTGGAGGATTAAGATTACGATTAAGATTAAGATTAAGGAGTAACCCTCATCAGAACTGCCATGCGCCCCGATTACCAGGGATATTTCATCTGGGTGACACATTAAACGGCGTGAAGGGGCTGCTACGAAATATGACTGGTCATGCCTACCCGGTTTTGCTATAACTTCGGCATGAAAAAACACGTATCGGAAGCCGAAGGGGATGCCATCAAGCGTGTGATCGTCAGGCTGCTCGAAGACTGGGAGCGTCCCCGGTTCGACGAATTGCTTGAGACCGAGCACTATCTCTGCAATTCCAGAACTGTCGGTAACACACTGCGCTACGTCTTTGAACTCGATGGCGTATGGGTCGCGCTCGCCACTTTCAGCGGCGCGGCCCTACACCTGAAATGGCGCGAGAAGTGGATCGGATGGAGTCCGCGACAGCGGGCCAGGAGGCTGCGCTTCGTCGTGAATAACAGCCGGTTCCTCGTGCTGCCGGACCGAGGAAGCATGCCGAACCTCGCCTCGCGCGTGCTTGGGCTATGCCTGCGGAGGCTTTCCGCAGACTGGGAGGCCCGCTTCGGGCATCCCGTCTTCGCTGTCGAGAGTTTCGTGGACGAGGCGCGCTATCGAGGAACCTGTTACCGCGCATGCGGTTTCGATGCGACGGGCGAGACGAAGGGATACGGGCGATCGGGAAAGGATTTCTACAACGAGCACGGCATCCCAAAACAGCTTTATCTCAGGGAACTGCGGAAGGGCGCGTGCGCGCTGTTGCGGCGGGCGCGCTGGCCGGCGGCGCTGGCTGCGTTGGAGTCGCGCGTCACGGGGCCGTGTCCGCTGCGCGAGCCTCAGACTGGACCGCTGCTAGATCGGTTCCGCGCGGAACTGAAGGACGGCCGTTCGGGCCACGGGCTCAGGCACACGCAGTCGTCCGTGCTGGCCTGCGCGGCGGTCGCGGTGATGATGGGCGCGAGCGGCTATCAGGCGATAGAGGATGTTTGCAGGAAGCTGACGCAGCGGCAACTGCGCGCGCTGGGATGCCGGAAGGACAAGGAAGCCGGCCTCTACCGTCCGCCGAGCGACTCGACCTTCCACCGTGTGCTCAAGAAGGTGGATACGACGGCCTTCGACCGGATCATCGGCGCGTGGCTGCTGGAACAGGAGTTGTCGGATGTCGCACGCATCGCGGTGGACGGCAAGACGCTCCGGGGCAGCGGACGCACGGACGGGAAGCCGCTACAGTTGCTTTCGGCAGTGACCCATCGCCTCCGGCTGACGCTCGGGCAGGTGCCGATAAAGGAAAAGAGCAACGAGATACCCGCATTCCCCGTGCTGATCAGGCAGCTCCCGGTTGCAGATCACGCGGTGATCACGGCGGACGCGATGAACTGCCAGCAGGAGAGCGCCAGGGTCGTGACACAGGAGAGAGGATGGGATTACGTCTTCGGGCTTAAAGGCAATCAGGGCGGCATTTTTGAACACGCGAAAAACCTGCTTGGACGGCAGGTTTCCCCCCCTTGAAGGATCGGTGCCGTATGAAAAGGGGCACTGGAGGATCGAAAGACGCCGCATCGTGCGCATCGCGACCACTCCAGCAGAATGCGGCCTGTGCGGCTGCTGGCAGCTCATGGCCGTGTTTCGCGACTGTATCGAGCTGGGGCCGAAAAAAAGGAAGCCGGGGGACGCGGTCGGCTATTACGCGAGCAGCATCGCCTACGATGAGACGACGGACGAAGGTATGCTGGACTACATCCGCGGCCACTGGTCTGGGATCGAGAACGGAACGCATCTCATGCGCGACGTCAGCTTCGGAGAGGACGCATGCAGGATCGCGGACCGCACTGCGGCGCATGCGTTGGCCTCGCTCAGGAATCTCTCGGTCGGGCTATATGAGCTTGAGCGCTCGAAGGGCCGGGCGTCCAAGGCCGGATGTAAGTCGCAGATCCGCCTCATGACCTTCTCGAAGGCATACGGGATGATTTCGTAGGATAGCAAGGGACAGGGGGGAATGGCGCTAAGTTAAGGGGCTATTGCCATCTTAATCGTAATCCTAATCTTAATCTTAATCT
>JBAXXX010000206.1:0-2060 GCA_037127695.1 Verrucomicrobiia bacterium
AACCAGGGATGCGGGCGATTGGCTATGCGCCCCTCGTGCCCGCTCACGAAAAAGAGGTTCATCCGGGAAAGCATGAGGTGAGGTTGTAGGCCGTGGCCGGTGCTCGGGTATGGAAAGGCGGATGGATTCGCCATGGAAAGCCTGCGGCTTCCCACAGCGAACGGGCCGATGGCCCGCCCTTCGGGTCCACGGCCTTTCCACATCCTCGGCCCTTGGCTGGAGAACGCTTCGCGTTCCCCACACCACCCACTCGGGGAACTACCCGGGCAGCATCAGCGGCGTTTCATGAAGGAAGTAGAGGCGCAGCTTGAAGAAGGCCATGTCGCGGAAGCCGTAGGCCTGGCGCTTCAGCACCTTGATCTTGTTGTTCAGCCCTTCCAGTGGTCCCGTTGAGATCCGGTGCCTGAAGTAGGCCAGGAGCCCACCTCGGTGGGAATCCAAGGTGTCGGCGAGCCTGGTGAAGTGGGGGTTGCCCAAGCTCCTGGCCTCCCCAAGCCACTGCTCCAGAAAGGCCTCGCCTGTTTCGGCGTCTGGCAGGCTCCAGAACATCCGCAGGTCCTCCTTCAGCAGGTAGGCCTGATAGAGGGGTTCGTTCACCTCCATCAGGCTCATCAGCCGGGTCATGCCGCTCTCCTTCAGATTCTCCAGGCCACGCAGGAGAAGGAAGCGGCTGCCTTTGATCGCCTTCTTCTCATCGCCGTGGAGTTTCCGGAACAGATCCCGACGAGTCTCGTCGATGGCCTTGCTGGCCAGCGCCGTTACATGGAAGGGATCGTGGACCAGGTCCATCGCGCCGCCGTACACCTCTCGGATGGCGCTGGCGTAGGCCTCCGACATGTCCACGGCTATGGCTTTCAGCGGCGCCTTGGCCCCCTTGAGCTCCCTCAGGAATCCCGCCAAGGCCGCGGCGTCCTTCCCCTCCTGGGCGTGCAGGATCTCGCCGCTCTCCAGGTCCAATACCACCGTCATGTACTTGTGCCCCTTGTGGGTAGCGAACTCGTCCACCGCGATGTAGCGGATCTTCCGCAGAGGACGCCGCTTGTGCCGACGCTCTAGGTCCGCCTTGAACGCATCCTTCACCAGGTCCCACCCAACCCCCAGCAGGCGGGCCACATACTTGATCTGCGTGATGCCGCAGAGCATCACCATGTAGCGCCCCACGGCCCGGATATACCGGTTCGATCCCTTCGCGAAGGGGATCGGCTCCCGCGACCGCTTCCCACAGGCCGAGCAAAGCTGGAGATGGCCGTGCAGGACCACCTCCTGCCGCTTCCTCCCCACCGGTAGCCCCAGGAAGGTCCGCTCGAACCGACCGTCCAGGGTGAGGTGGTTCCACGAAGCCCCGCATTCCTTGCAGGATCGCTTGTGATCCACCCGCTCGACGTGGTGGACGAGCCTCCCTTCAAGGTAGTCCGTGCGCAGATGCCTGTAGCCCGCCAACCCCAGGCTGTGATACAGAAAGCTTGTCGTCGCCAGATTCGCCCCCTCGTGGTGGTAACTTTTCCTCATGCCAACACAACGAACTCAAAAGCCGAAAATACCTCGGGTCCCAACACCAAAGCTGGATCCATCCAAGTGCTGCTTCCTCTGCGGGAAGCGGACGAAGTTGGTTAGGACGGAATGCTGTGGGCAGTGGATCTGCAATGACGAGGACAACTACCAGCTCTTTTCCTATGCCCGGAATAGCTGCCATCGCAACCACCGCAGGCTGACACTCTGCGGATCCCATCATATGGAAGGCCACGAAGGCCATTGGAAAACCTGCTCGGAATGCCGAGAGGGCGTCAGGACTGAGATGTACGTCTACTACGGCACCAACAGCTACAACTTCGAGAAGCTGGAGAATCCGCCTGCCTTTGAGCCCACCCACTGCGACGGGTGCGGGGCCGTGATCAGGCTGGCAGAAGATGGCTATTCAGAGGGTCCCAGCGGAACCCTATGCCAAACCTGCTCATCCAAGAAGCTGCGCCTAGGGCGATAAACGCCTTCAATCGGCAGCGTTGTCTGGGCCAATCAAGCCCTGCCCCTATCCCACCACCTCACCAAATACCGGAAGACCC
>JBAXXX010000207.1:0-1952 GCA_037127695.1 Verrucomicrobiia bacterium
ACCGGCAAGGCGATCTCGCGCGAATCCATGGAGCGGGATGTCCGGCTCCTCAAGCAGCATAATTTCAATGCGGTCCGCACGTCCCACTACCCGAACGCCCCGTATTTCTACGAGCTCTGCGACCTGCACGGGATTTACGTGATCGACGAGGCCAACATCGAGTCGCATGCGTTTCACAATACGATCTGCGACGATCCGCGATACGCCCTCGCGTTTCTCGACCGCGTAAAAAACATGGTCGAGCGGGACAAGAACCACGCCTCGATCATCTTCTGGTCGCTGGGAAACGAGAGCGGGCACGGCGCGAACCACGATGCGGCCGCCGCGTGGGTGCGCCGGTTCGATCCCAGCCGGCTCCTCCACCACGAGGGGGGGATTTCCAAGGGGCAAACCCAGGCCACCTGGCACGACGGGCATGCGGTGACCGACATCATCTGCCCGATGTATTCCTCGCACCAGGAGCTGCGCGACTGGGCGCGCGATCCGAAGCGTGACCCGCGCCCGGTCATCCTCTGCGAATACTCGCACGCGATGGGCAACAGCAACGGCTGCCTCGGCGAGTACTACGACATCTTCCGGTCCGAGCGCGGGATCCAAGGCGGATTCATCTGGGAATTCGCGGACCATGCGCTGCTCGAGCAGACGCCCGACGGACGCCCGTTTTGGGCCTACGGGGGAGACTTCGGGGACCAGCCGAACGACGCCAATTTCGTCTGCGACGGGCTCGTGAGCGCCGACCGCACCCCGCATCCCGCAATCCGCGAATTCCAGCACCTTGCCCAGCCCGTGGGCGCATCGCTCGTATCGTGCAAAGGCTCGGAAGTTGCGATCGAGATCTCCAGCCGCCGGGATTTCACCCGGCTCGACGACCTGGCCATGGCCTGGACGCTTCTGCGCGACGGGGCGATCTGCAAGTGCGGCAAGCTCCGGCTCCCCGCACTTCTCCCCGGGAAAAAGGCCCTGGTCACCGTGCGGACCGGCATCGAACCGGATGCGGAGGGAGAGTGGACGCTCGACCTGGATTGCCGGACAAAACATGCCACGCGGTCCATCCCGGCCGGCCATCTCGTCGCCTGGGACCAGCTCCGATTGAACCGGATGCCGGCGCGGAAGACGGCAAAGATGTCCGCCTCCTCGATCCTCGAGGTTTCCGGCACGGCCGGGGCGATCTCCGTGCATGCGGGAGCCAGAGTCTTCTCCTTTTCCAAAGCGACCGGCGCGCTTGAGTCTCTAACGGCCGGAGGATCCGAGCTCCTGGCGGCCCCGCTGCGCCTCAACCTCTGGCGGGCGGCGACCGACAACGACGGGCTCAAGCTCTGGTCGGGCCAGGACAGCAAGCCGCTTGGCCGCTGGCTCGCCGCCGGCTACCACCAGCTCCAGCACAAGCTCGAATCCCTCACCATTGGCAAGCCGACGCTTGCAGGCGCAAGGATCGAGATGGAGGAGCTCCTGTTCGGCGAGGGGAAGGAGCCAGCGTTTCGCCATGCCATGATCATCCGCATCGCGGGCGATGGGCGGCTCCGGACGAGCCATGTCCTGCAGCGCCTGCGGGACGACCTGCCCGACCTCCCTCGCGTCGGCTTGGAGGTCGCTCTGGCGCCCGGCTTCGAGCGCCTGTCGTGGTATGGCCGCGGGCCATGGGACTGCTATCCCGACCGCCTCCGCGCCGCGCGCCTCGCATGCTACGCCTCCACCGTTTCCGGGCAATACGTCCCCTACGTCATGCCTCAGGAACACGGCCACCACTCGGACACCCGCTGGCTCGAGCTGTCCTCGCCCGCAGCGAATCTCCGCATCGAGTCGGCATCGCCATTCGGCTTTGCCGCGCGCCACCACTCGGACTCGGCGCTCTTCGCAGCGAAGCACACCACCGACCTTTTGGAAGACCCCCGGACCTGGCTGTATCTCGACCATGCCCATCGCGGCCTCGGCTCCGCGAGCTGCGGCCCCGA
>JBAXXX010000208.1:0-1915 GCA_037127695.1 Verrucomicrobiia bacterium
TCGGGCTCACCCGCCGCCGGCCAGTCCCGTCTCGGGCGGCCTCTGGGCATCCCGGCCTCCACGCCTGCGGCGCGTGTCCAAGGGACCAAGAAAAAAACAAAAAAAAGCGTCGAAACAGCTTGACGGATTCCGCCGTATGATCTAGTCTATTAACTAGATAGTACATTTTTCCACAATCCCGAGGAGACGGTCATGGGTTACAAGACCAAGATTCAGTGCATCCGGCGCAAGAGCGGCGCGGGCGACCAGTACTACATTAACTTTCCGATGGTCCTGGCGCAGGCCATGGGATTCGAGGCCGGGGAGATAGTCGAGTGGGTCGTGGAAGACCACGGCACGCTCGTGGTGAAGCGCGAGCGCCGTCGTAAGGGGAAGAGGATCGCGGAATGAAGGGAGGCCGTCCCCTCCAGTCAGACCCGGGCTACTGTCGCGAATGCCTGGCCAAACAGCAGCGGATCGACAGGCTCGAGGAGGAAGTCCTGCGGTTGAAGGCCAAGCTGTGTCGTCAGGAGCGAACCGCAAAAGAGGAACCCTTTGGGCTGTCCACCCCGTCGGCGAAACGACTTATCAAAGCCTCGACTCCTGCGGAGCAGCGAGCTAAAAAGGGCGGTGCCACGCCCGGGCACGAGGGACACGGCCGTCAGGGCGTGAGCGAGGCCGAGGCGGCCAGCCTGGAGCGCCTCGACGCTCCGGAGGTCTGCCCGGACTGCGGCACGCCGCTCGACTTCCGGGGCGAACGGGACCGCACGATCATCGATTGCGAGCCCGTCCGAGCGGTCAAGCGGCTGGTGCGGATCCCGGCGGGACATTGTTCGAAGTGCCGCCGGACTTTCCGCCCTCGGTTGCATGGCGTGCTGCCTCGCTCGACCTGTTCGAACCGCCTGCTGGCCCAGACGGCCCTCTGGCACTACAAGGACGGCCTGACCCTAGGCCACATCGCCCGCCAGTTCGACCTTTCCAAGGGGATGCTCATCGGCCGGATGCATGCGCTGGCCGACCTGATGGAGCCCGCCATGGACAGGTTGATCCGGGACTGGCGGCTCGCCCCCGTCAAGCATGCCGACGAGACCGGCTGGCGTTGCGATGGCCGCAACGGCTACACGCACGGGTTTTTCACGCCGGACATCAGTCTTTTTCGGTGCCGCCACACTCGCTCGGGCGACGTGGCCGCCGAGGTGTTCGGGGAAGTCCCGCATCTCGGGACACTCGTCGTCGACCGGTATGCCGCTTACAACCGATTCAAGGGGCTCATCCAGTACTGTCTTGAGCATCTCAAGCGCGAGATCCAGAAACTCACGAAGGACGATCCGGGTCATGCCGAGTGCGAACAGTTCGAGTCCGAGCTGGTTCCGCTTCTGGCCGAGGCGATGGGGTTGCGTAACGACCCGATGGATGAGGCGGCCTTCCTCGTCCAGGCCGCCACGATCCAGACCCGCATCGAGCTGTGCATGGCCGCCAAGGCTCGGCATCCGGGCATCCAGCGCATCCAGAACATCTTTCGGGAGAATGCACATCGGCTTTACCACTGGGCGAAAGACCGGACCATTCCCGCTGAAAACAATCTGGCGGAACGGGCGCTGCGGCCCCTGGTCATCGCGCGCAAGATCAGCTTCGGTTCGCAGTCCGAAAAGGGGTTGCACACCCGCGAAATCCTGATGACGCTCCTGGGGACGCTCGCCAAGCGCACCGAGCATGCGGTCGATGCCTTCGTTCGCGTGCTCGATGCCGTGGCCGAGAATCCGGCCCTTGACCTTGAGGACTTCCTCTTCGGGCCCCAGGGCATCGCGCCTCCTCGCGCCCCTGATCCTGTAGCCGTGCGGCAGGCCTGAAGCGCGAACGAACGGAGCCCGCAGGCGGAACGGGCGATGCGCAGAGGCCGCCCGGACCGGAACAGGCCGGCGGCGGGTGAGCCCGC
>JBAXXX010000209.1:0-1912 GCA_037127695.1 Verrucomicrobiia bacterium
CGTGTCTTGGCAGGGACCGTTCTCCGAACGGTCCGGCGGGGGCGAGGTGAAGGTGTCTTTGTTAGGCCGGATCACCTAACGAGCGCCTGGAAGGGCGAGTGAAGGGCCGCGCATAACTGCAGCCCCGCCCCCGCCGGACGCCCCGGAGGTGCGTCCCTGCCATTTGCGCTGCTTGCGCGTGTCTTGGCAGGGACCGTTCTCCGAACGGTCCGGCGGGGGCGAGGTGAAGGTGGCTTTGTTAGGCCGGATCACCTAACGAGCGCCTGGAAGGGCGAGTGAAGGGACGTGCATCACTGCGGCCCCGCCCCCGCCGGACGCCCCGGAGGTGCGTCCCTGCCATGCGCGATTCCGTCACACGTTGGCAGGGAAAAATGAATCACAGGTGGCGTATGACGGATGACATCATGGATTTCTTCAATCCGTGAAATCCGTGCAATCCGTCGTTCGATGTTTCACACCGTAAGCGTCCTAAATTTGTCCCCCCGCCGCTGGCGCGTCGGCGGGACATTTGTTAGGCGACTGCCTGGGCCTCGGCACGGCGGGTAGCGGCAAAGCGGGCCGGGGTCAATTCGGCGGCTTGCTCGGCGGTTGCATTGTGCGGCAGGGCCTTGATGACCTCGGTCAGGTACATCTCGGGGTCCAGACCCTGGATCTTGCAGTTGGCCATGAGCGTGTAGAGCAACGCGTTGTTGGCCCCGGCCTCAAGACTGCCGAAGAACATCCAATTGCGTGCACCGAGTTTGGCCGGGCGCACCTTGTTTTCCGCTAGATTATTGTCGACCTCCAAACGTCCATTCTCCAGGCAGACGATAAACTTGTCCCATTGGTTGATGGCGTAGGTGAGTGCCTCGCCCAGCAGTCCATGGGGAAGTTGGGAAGCTCTGGCCCTCACGATCAGGCGGTGGAGTTCATCGGCGATGGGGCGGGATCGGCTGCGGCGGATCAACTCGCGGCAGGCGGGTGGCGCTCCGGTCTGGCGGGTCTGCTTCTCTATCAAGTAGATACGCTGGATGAGCCGCAGGATGGGCAACGTGATTTCAGGAGCCTGGTCCATCGCCTCGACAAACTTGCGCCGGATATGTGCGAGGCACCCGGCCAGCCGAATGGTCATGAAGCGTGCCGCCAGGGCCGAGTAGGCGCTGAAGCCATCGCATTGGATGGTCCCGGCGTAACCGATGGTGCCGGTTTGCTCGTCATAGCCGAGAAAGTCTAACAGACAATCGTGTCCGCGCCCGGCATGCCAGTCGTAATAGCACGTCCCGCCCTGCGGATCGTTATAGATCCACAGGTAGCCCTGCTTGGTCGAGCCATGGCCTGGTTTGAGATATTCGATTGGGGTTTCGTCCACCTGGAGTTCGGTGGCCTGGAGCACTTCGGCTTTTATCGCCTTGCCGAGTGGGGTGAGGTGGGCGGCAAAACAGTGATTCCAGGAGTTGATGGTCTGCCGCCCGAGGTCCACATCGTATCGTCGTCGGAAGCGCTTGGACTGGCGGTAGTGCGGTAGATGGTCCTCGAATTTATCAACGATGATCTGCGCGGCGAGCGCCGGTGCGCACAGTGTGCCGGGGAGGCTGGGAAGCGGGGCGGGCGCGATAACCGGCGGACGGGTCTTGTCGGCCTTGAGGACAAACTTCTTGCGGATCGTGCGCCGCCAGATCATCTCGGATTTGATCACGTCGAGTTCGTCGTGATACTCCTCGCTGATTTCGTCATAATCATTCGGATTGGCTTCCACTTCATCGGGAATGAGAACCGCCTCGACGATGATTTTCAGATTTTTGGGAAAGCGGTCAGCCTTGGTGCGGCGGGTTTTTGCGACGTTTGGTTTTTCCCCCTCCGGCGCGGACGTTTCGCCAGCGCTTTGGTCCGGAGAGGGTGCCGGTTTTCCCAGCACCACCTCGTCGAACATCAG
>JBAXXX010000210.1:0-1858 GCA_037127695.1 Verrucomicrobiia bacterium
GACCGGAGCAACCGAATACTACTGGCATGCGGCAGATACGGTCGGGATCCCTCGCACTAGGGCCGAGATCTTCAGCTACGAGAACTTTTTGAAAGCGGTCGCGATCCTCCCCGGGTTCTGCGGAAGCTACGAGAGCTATCCGGATCCGGTTTTGAAGCCGATCCTCGAGAAGAATGCGGACCTGATCGCCCGCAAGCTGCTCGCGACCGTCTTTGCCCACGCCGTGCAGGAAACCTCCGACAGCGGGAGCGGGAACACCCCGGCGATGCAGCAAAAGCTCAAAGGCGTCTTCGCAAACATCGTCGAGAACAAGGCATTGGTTCAGCTCCCCGAAAAGGATGGGGTTTTCGGCTTCGCCGGGCCGGGCGCATTTTTCCCTCTCACCCTCACCGGCGAGCCGGACCATGCCGGGTTGCCGGTCGCCCATTCCTATGCCGGACGCGGGATCAAGCAGACCAGCTACCCGACAAACTACGCCAACGCCGGGCTCTTCCTCTTCGGCGACCTCAGGCTCCTCGCCTACCCCGAACTCCTCGAAGAGCCCGGCGTCATGGGCTTCCTCAGCGGACTCGTCTATGCCATGCTCCCGAAGGATGGCAACCCGTCGATCGTCGAGGTCATGGACGGCACGTATCACCGGAAGCTCGAAGAGTTCTCAAAAACCTATGGAAAGGATCCCGGGTTCGAAAAATTCCGCGAGACCTACGACCTGGAATTCCCGCTGACCATCCTCCTCGTCAATGGCGGGCCCGAGTGCGACGGCAACCGCTCGATCAACAAAATAGTCGTCCCCAAAGAGATGACGGAAGCCCAGAAAGACGCTCTGCGCGACACGATCAACAACAACACGAAGATCCGCATCGAGGCCTACAATTACTTCGTCCAGACCGAGGATCTTCTGGGCCCGGTCGATGCCGGCAGCGCGCCCGCCACGACCCCGGCATTCGTTCCGGAAAGCTCCGACGCCACCGTGACGCTCGACGGCAAAACCCTTCCCAACGGGTCCCATTACATTCCCAAAACCACAGCCGTCGCGGCAAACGAGTCTTACAACCTCACCGGCAACCTCGACTCCTGCCTGCTCCTCATGACCAACACCCTCAACAAAACGCCAGGCGAGGAGGCCATCACTGCGGGCCAGGTGACGCACACCGTTGACACATCGGGCTTCACCGACGCCTGGGTCGCAAAAAATTGCACCGATGTCTGGGCGGGCTCGTATATCCAAGTCGGAAACACCCTCTACAAGGCGGTCCAGACCGGACGGGCTGCCACCAAAAAAGCGGATTTCCTCCAAGCCGCCCCCGACATCACGGTGATCCGCCCATGGGAGACCCTCTTCATCCGCCCGCTCTACTACGGCCCCAAATGGTCGGGCAGCGACGAGATGAAAGTCCAGGCCTCCTCCGGCGGAAACCTCCCGATCTTTGGAGGAGAAAAGGTCAAAACTCTCCTCGAAGCCGCTTCAAAATAATTAGCTTCCTCCGGCCCTAACCCGGAAAAATCAGAGTGACGCAGCCCATCTTGCTAACCATTTGGCCGCCAAAGCCGTCGGCTTCCCTCACCAGATCGCAGTGGATATGCCTCAGTCAGCCGCCGACTCTGGCGGGCAAAGCGTTACGCAATCTGAGCCACACCCCTGTGATTTGTCCGGGCTAAATACCCGGTGAACCAACCCCGCTTGAAAAAGTTTTTGCGATGGCGGCGGCCGGAGGCACTGCGCCGGGGGTGGATTTCTGGATGTCCCCGATTTGATTTCAAGCAGGAAACCGTGTAAGGGAATATTGCGATGCGACGTCTCCTGCCAGGATTTATTTATTTCATCCCGCTCTGCTGCTTCGCTGAGGCCGGGGAGGCC
>JBAXXX010000211.1:0-1762 GCA_037127695.1 Verrucomicrobiia bacterium
ATGTGCCCCTACCGGTGCGGTGGGGATGGCTCGCCGAGCCGTCCGTTGCCGGATCTGCCTTAGTCATTTTGCGCTGCGGCAACCTGCTCCGCAGTGAGCGCGGTGTCGTAGATTCGCAGGTCATCAATCGCGCCGTTGAAGGAGTTTTCGCCGACGATCATCTTCGATCCGAATTTTGGCTGCTTCTGAGACACCTCCCCACCTAGGGTCTTCTCGATTACTTCCCCGTTCGCATAAAGTACCGTCTTTTCCCCGTCAAACGTGCAGGCGACATGCACCCATTCAGACTCCAACTTCTGTGAGATGAAGAGGCCGAGGTAGCCGTTCACGCCATTTATACAAAGCTGGATGGTTTGTTCCTGCTTGATCCTGAAGGCCACACCGTCGCGGTAACCCGCATTAAACAGCGTCGCATATCCAACGCCGGTTCCAACGCCGGTTGTTTTTCCGGTCTTTAGAATCCAGAACATCACCGTGAATTGTCCGCTGGTCAGATCGGCGAACGACTGCTCGATCTCCGCAACTCCAGGGGCTCCGAATTGTAGCGCGCTGCCGGATCGCCCGGGCACGACCTCGATACCCCCGGACTTCTTGAGCGGAAGTCCTGACCCTGACCCGGTTGCCGGAAACTCGCCGCCCACCTCGTTGTCAAACGTCCATCGCGCGACCGGAACCGGCTGCGCGGACGTCGCTTTTGCGGCCTGCTTCGCCGGTTTCGGCGGCAGGCCTGCCGACGCGATTGGGGCGAGCAGGAGAAGGGTGGTGAAAAGGATGAGGGAGGATTTTGTTTTTTTGATTTTTGATTTTGAATTTCCGGCCTCCGACTTCCGGTTTCCATCCGCGTTGATGATGAGGGCTGTTTTCATAGTTTTTCAGGGTTTCTTTTTTGCGGGCACCTCCCATGCGGGAGGATTGGAAATCTCGAGGGTTGGATCTCCTTTGACAAAACCTAGCGAGGCGAGAAAGGTGTCCGCCCTCCGCAACGCACCGGCCACGAGCGGTTCGGGCGCGGTGTATTTCGGCAGGATGAACGCGTGCCGAGCGCCGTCCACCATCACAAGTTCGCAGCGGTTTCCGGCTGCGGCCATCGCCTCAGCGAACCGTCGGACCTGCTCCGGGTTGACGATTTTGTCCTCTGTCCCGTGCATCAGTAGGGTAGGGGGCAGGTTCGGGGCCACATGGAGCTGCGGGCTCAGCTCCTTCGCCAGGCCGGTCTGCTCCGCTGTAGGGATTTTGGCCTCAGGCGGAGCTTTCTTCTCCAGCGCCGGTCCGCCGATCACGAAGGAAATCCATGCCGGATCCGTGAGATCGACAATCGGGTTGCAGAGGATCATCGCGGCCGGAAGCTGTCCGCCGCCGGGAATCGTCCCGAGGACGGCCGCCAGATGCCCGCCCGCCGAGTCGCCCATCACGACGATCTTCGCGGGGTCGACCCCGAGTTCGGCGGCGTGGCTTTGGATATACGCCAGTGCCGCGCGGCAGTCGTCAACGCACTCCCGCATCCCCGGGCCTTCGGGCTTGATCAGCCGGTAGTCGATGCTGAAGGCGACCATCCCCCGCGAGGCGAAATAGCGGGCGTGCGGAAAAAAGACATCCGCTCCCCCTCCGACCCAAGCGCCACCATGGATCAGGACGATCGCCGGCCGGGCCTCGCCGGGCTTCAGATCACCCGGCGCAAACCTCCAGACGGATTGCGCGGGTCCGGCCCCATAGGCGATGGGCGCGGACGGAGCGGGCTGCGCAAGCAGTTCGGAAAACGTGA
>JBAXXX010000212.1:0-1754 GCA_037127695.1 Verrucomicrobiia bacterium
GGAGATGTGGGGTGGGCTGGGTTCCGCTCGCGGCCGGATCCGTTGACGCTCGATCGTGGGCTGGCGGCGATGGCGCGCAACATGCGTTTCGTGCGCGGGCGTGCGGAGGTGCGCAAGGGGATCAAGCGGCTGCTTGATGGCGTGTCGGTGGGAACGGCTCCGGTGGTGCTGCCGTTTACCTTGCCCGAAGATGTGGCGGTGTCGCAGATCACGCGGGTCGGGACGACGGCAACGGTGGCTTGCGCAGTGGCGCATGGGCTCTCTGCTGGTGAGCAGGTGAACCTGCGCGGGGCTGAGCAGGCGGAATATAATGGAGATAAGGTGGTGCTGGCCGGTGGGCTGACATCCACGGATTTCACGTTTGCAGTGTCAGGAAGCGCGGTGACGCCAGCGACGGGGACGATTGTTTTGACTGATGGGGTGGAGATTCGGGAAAGCTATTCCGGCGGGATCTTTGGGGCGTGCGTGTTCAGCTCTCCGGATAGCGTGGTGACGGGTTCCGGGGCGGAATACATCGCGCTTTTCGGGGCGGATAATTGCTACCTCTACAGGCAGGGGGAATCCGTGGTGACGAAGGGATACCCGAACGGGGAGATTATCGAGGATGATGACTACCTGTGTTTCATCCAGGCGTTTAACAAGCTGTTTCTCTTCCGGGCGCGGGATCTCACGGGCGCGTATGCCCGGAAGAGCTGCACGATCGCCCACGCGACGGGAACGGCGACGGTGACGTGCTCGGGACATGGGTTTTCCTCGGAGGATCGTGTGTGCATCGAGGGGGCAAACGAGGCGGCTTTTAACATCGAGGCGGATGTGGCGACGGAGGAGGAGAATACTTTCACCTTCGCTGTGTCTCATGCTCTGGTAGCTGCGGCGACTGGGACGATCACCGTGCGGCGCGTCAAGGCTCCGCTGGTGTGGGATGGGGGAAGCGGAAATTTCCTCCGGCATGGCGGGGGCTCGCATGCGGCGGGTGCGACGTATAGCACGCTGCGGAGCACGGGGGTGGCATGCTACCAGAATAACCAGCTCTTCATCGCAGCGACTCCAATCAAGGACACTGTGCTGGTCAGCGATGTGCTGGACGAAAATACATTTGACCCTCTGCAGGCAAGTTTCCGCGCCAATGCGGGATCCGATGACTATATCGTGGCGCTGCATCCGTTTGCCGAGGGGACGACGCTGATATTTGGGCGCAAGAGCATCTACCGGGCGAGGATCGTGATGGATTACGCTACGGGGACGACGTTTGACCCGACTTCGAGCTTTCTCGAGCTGGTGACGAATGAGGTCGGATGCCGGGCGGCGCGCACGGTGGTCACTGCGGGTTCGTTTATTTACTTTTTGTCAGACGCGGGGGTTTACCGGCTGGATACGAGCTACACGGACCTGAAGGTGCGCGGTGTGACGCTTCCGCTTTCGGATTCTGTGGCGGACCAGTTCGACAATATCTCCGAAAGCGCGGTGTGGCAGTCGAATGCCGTCTGGCATGACAACAGGTATTGGCTGGCGATCCCCACGGCCGGCCTGGACTCTCCGAACACCCTCATCATTTGGAATGCGCTGACGGGGGAATGGGAGAGCGTGGATAATTTCTCGGCTCCGATGACGACCTTGCTGGTGAGCGACTACGCGGACAAGCGGCGGCTCTTTGGCGCGTCTCGCTCGGGTAAGCTGTTCTTGCTGGAGGAGCGCGAGGATGGGGATGATCCGGCGGATGAGGCAACTCCCGGCGTGGTGGATATCGATGGGGT
>JBAXXX010000213.1:0-1736 GCA_037127695.1 Verrucomicrobiia bacterium
TTTGCGAGTTGCTCGGCAGCCCGCGCCGTGGCACGGGAGCGTTCTCGCCGCTGCCGGCATTGACTGCCGCCGGCAACAGCGTCCTCCAGCGCGCGCTCGCCCTCGACCCGTCATTCCCCTCCCTGGAAGAATTTATCCGGGCGCTTGAGAATGCTGAGGAAGGAAACCAGCGGCGCTCGAAGCATCGGGCTGGCGAGCCGGCTCTCCCGCCGGCTCGAACACCGCCGCAACCGCCAGCTCACTCACCGGCTCCCTCACCAGCTCTCCCGTCAGCTCACGCACCGGCTCAACTCCCCTCGCAGCATCGCCCGATCAAGCACGACGGGGAAGAAGGTCACCATGCGATTTCAGATTTTATCCGAGCAGTTGAGCGTGCTGATAGCCGGGCACTTAAGAGTGCTCAGGAAGGAAACCAGCGGCGCTGGAAGCATGGGGCTCAGCCACCATGGCAGGATCGCCAGCCAAAGCACGACAAGGAAGGAAACGGCAATGTGATTTCTTGGACTGTGGTGGGCATGCTCGTGGCCATCATGATTGGGCTGGCTGGGATTTCCCTCTTTTCGTTTATTTCTTCGCCCTCCGGCTCGGCATCCAAAGCGACTCCGCAGACTCTGACGGATGCCAGCAGCTCGCGAAGCCAGCCTCCCGTGTCTGCCGAAGACTCGCGTGCACGCGCAGCGGTGCAGGCGAATGCCTCGAAGAAAGCGACGAAGGACGCGCCGTTTGAGAACAGCCTTGGGATGAGGTTTGTGCCGCTTCCTGGAAGGGATGCGCTCATGAGCGTGTGGGACACGAGGGTCAAGGATTTCCGGGCGTATGCGGAGGCGAGCGGGTATCGGCAGCAGGGTGGGATTTCTATCCTCAAACTGCCAACAACGAAGGATGGCAAAGGCTACACACTCACATTTGAATTAGATGCTGAGGCGAGTTGGGAGAAACCAGGATTCCCACAGACGGCAGCACACGCTGTGGTAGGCGTGAGCTGGGAGGAGGCGAAGGCGTTTTGCGGGTGGCTGACGGCGAAAGAACGCGGAGAGGGGAAGATCGGAAAAGGGCAGGAATACCGGCTGCCGACGGATGAGGAGTGGAGCGAGGCGGTGGGAGGAGCGAGATATCCGTGGGGAAACGAATGGCCGCCGCCAGTGGGTGCAGGAAATTATGAACCCTCGTTGAAAGTGGATACGTATGCGAACACGTCGCCGGTGGGGCAGCTATCTGCAAATCGGCTTGGATTGTATGATATGGGAGGGAATGTCTGCCAGTGGTGCGAGGACTGGTATCGCGCAAGCATGAACGAGAGTGCCGTGCTGGAGAAGATTCCGGCATTAAAAGCCGATGGGGGAGGACAAAAATACCGAGTCCTCCGCGGCGGGTCGTGGTGCGACTTCAGTCCCGAGCGTCTGTTGTCCTCGTTTCGCTACTTCGGCTCTCCTGTCTTTCGAGGTAGCTTCTTCGGTTTTCGGTGTGTTCTCGTTGGTGGGTCTTCGCGTTAGGCTGGCGGGTTTTGGCGCTTGCCGACTTGGGTTTTGACTGTTTTGTCCAGGCGATCGGCACAGCGGGAGAAAATTGGCTTCCGGTGGCGTGCCGTTGCAAGTAAATCAGCCTGATGGGCGAGCCTCTTCGGTTTCAGCATTTTGAGGTTTACCAGGATCCCGACGGCCGGCCCCTGGAGTTAGGGCGCGGCGGCATGGGGGTCACCTACAAGGCGTTCGATGTGAACTTGGGGCGCGATGTGG
>JBAXXX010000214.1:0-1735 GCA_037127695.1 Verrucomicrobiia bacterium
GAAGTTGCGGATGCGCTCGAGATCGGCAGCGTGGAGCTCATGGTTTGCCGGCACGATGACAAGCCCGTCGCAGGTGGTAATCGGATCGATGGTTTTCATTCCCTGGGCCAAGGCTTTAATCGATTTCCGGAGAATTCCGGTGCCTTGAGTGGAATCCAGTTTGGAGATCTCGTCCAAGCCGGCACGCAAGGCGAGCAGGCAGTCCGGGTGGTAGATGCCGGCGGTTTCCTCCATGATTTTCAAAGCCTTGGCAAACGAGCCGTGGCGGTCCTGGAGCACAACCAAATCCCTGCACGCCCGAAGCATCATCCAAGGGCGCGGCGGCGCGAAGACGAGATCGTGCGCGCACGGCTCCTGCTCATATAAGATCGTTTCGGTGACGGCCTCCAGGCGGGGGATGTTGCCGAGAAGGCGGCAGGTCGACCGGGGGACGCCGGCCAGAACCTGGTGTTCTGCAGGGGCGAGATCCAGGTTGGAGCGCATTTTTTCAATGATAGCAGGCGGGACGGTCAGCCAGCCCAGAGGGGAAAGCAGAACCGCGATTTCCGCCTCCCAGATCCCTTGGCTCAGCCCGCAGCGCGACAAAATCTGGAGGATCGAGCGGGTGGTTTTGACTTGGGCGTGCAGGATTGGATCGAAGTTGGAGATCAGGTCGCCAAAGACTTTCACGCACCCCATGAGGGTTTTGTCCAAAAGCTCCTTCTCCGCACGGATCAGCCGGAACTGGGCGATCGCGCCTTGCAGGGCCATGCGCATCTGGGTGGCTGGGCACGGCTTGTTCAGGAAGCGGAAGACCGAGCCTTCGTTGATCGCCTCCATGATCACGCGGATATCCGCAAAGCCGGTCAGGACCATGCGCACGGTATCCGGCCGCTCCTTCTTCGCAAATTGAAGAAGCTCGATGCCGTTCATGCCCGGCATCTTGTAATCGGTGACGATGACAGCGAAATCCGGTTCGTCCCGAAGCGCCTGGAGGGCGGCCGCAGGGGTCGGGGCGCACGTCAGGTTAAACTCGTCCTGCAAATTCCGCCGCAGACCAGTGAGGAGCTGCTCCTCGTCATCCACTAATAAAACTTTTTCAAGCATGGGGAGATTCCTCAATAAGTTTTCGCAAGCCCGCGTAGTTTTTCATGGCGGAGGGGATCCCTACACTCTCAAGCCAGAGGGCATCGCAGGCCATTTCTTTCCCGCCTGCTGACGCCCAGGCATGGGCGAGAGCGTTCGAGAGATGGACGGCGGCCGCGCACCGGCTCGCGGAGGCGGGGCAACGGGAAGGCTGGTGGTGCCAGCGGACGGCCTGCACGATCCCCTCGGGCAGCCCCCAAAGCTCGAAAAGGAGGGCTCCCACGGCGGCATGGTTCGTGCCGAACTGCGTATCCTCGGCGACCCACGGGAGCAGGCCCGCGGCCTTCCCTTCCGCCAGTCGCTCGCTCCAGTTCCAGTGGCCCAGGACGTCCGCCAAAATGATTTTTCCCGAGTCGTGAAGCAGCGCCGCCGTGCCGGCAGCCTCGACGTCAGCTCCGATATGGCCGGCGATATGCTGCGCCAGAGCTGCCGTTTGCAGGCTGTGCTTCCATATCTTTTCCTGCCACTCCTTGCCCGGGCCGGCCCCAAAGAGCTTGCATCCGAGGACCACGGAAGTCACCGCATCCATCCCGATGATGCCCACGGCATCCTGCGCCGAGCTGACCCCCTTCCTCGATCCAAAAAACGGGCTGTTGGCGGCGCGCAACAG
>JBAXXX010000215.1:0-1724 GCA_037127695.1 Verrucomicrobiia bacterium
GGGTGGCTTGTCAAAGTAAATGCCCCCAGGGTAGAGGCAATGAGTCTGCCAAACATCATCAGGAGGGATGGGCGCATTGAGTCTGCCATTGAGGGGGGGGTGGAAGGATGGGATGGATGGCCCTCCCCTAGGGGAGGGGGCATTTACTCTGAGAAATGGCATACTTCTCAATATCCGGCAATTCCGCCGGGATTTAGGAGTAGTTATGACAAAGCCAAGGTTGACGGAAGCAGACCGCCTCCGCATCGAGGAGGGATTACGCAAGCGCCTGACGGTGTACGCGATCGCCAAGGAACTCGGGCGTCCGATGAGGACGATCATGCGCGAGATCAAGCTTCGCGCAAGGGCATCCGACAAGGGCGCGGCCTACCGTGTGTCCAACCGGTGCGTCCACCGGATGGACTGCCAGAAGAAGCGCATCTGCGCCCACTGCTTATACGACGAGAGCCGCCACTGCCGATTCTGCCGCCTGTGCAATGCGCACTGCGGCGACTTCGTCGAGGATGCCTGCGCGCGGCTCTCGCAGCCGCCCTACGTCTGCAACGGCTGCCCGCAGGAGAATAAGTGCGTCCTGCGCAAACGCTTCTATATCCACTCGGTGGCGCAGGACAACTACCGGGAACGGCTGGTCGAGACGCGCCGCGGCGCCAACATCACGGAGGCGGAGGTTCTGAAATTCGACGCGACGCTCTATGAACTGACCTCGCAAGGACAGTCCATACACGCCGTCATGGCCAATCACGCTGGCTGCTTCACCGTCAACGAGAAGACCGTCTACCGCTACGTCAACGGCGGGCTCCTCCACACGAAGCGCCACGACCTGCCGCGCGCCTGCATGCTCAAGCCCCGCCAGACGAAGTCCGTCGAGCACAAGGTCGACGCCCAGTGTCGGATCGGACGCACCTACGCGGACTATCTGCGCTTCATCGCGCAGAACCCCGGACTGCCTGTCACGGAGATGGACACGGTCGAGGGTGTCAAGGGCGGCAAGGTCCTGCTGACGCTGATGTTCATGCCCTACGGCTTCATGTCCGCCTTCCTCCTGCCCGCGAAAACGTCGGCCCACGTCACGGAGGCGTTCGCGACAATCCGCCGGCGGCTCACGGAGGACTTCGGCGAGGCGGCAGCGCTTGAGCTGTTCGCGCGGCTCTTCCCCGTCATCCTCACGGACAACGGCACGGAGTTCAGCGCCCCGTCCCGGATCGAGACCGACGCGGAAGGCAGCCGACTCACGTGGCTCTACTACTGCGACCCGAACTCGGCCTTCCAGAAGGCGCACGTGGAACGCAACCATGAACTGCTTCGCAAGATCCTGCCCAAGGGAACGCCGTACGTGGAGCCCACGTCGTTCAACAGCCTCACCCAAGCCGACATGAACCTGGCCATGTCCCACATCAACGGCTACCTCCGTGAATCGCTGAAGGACAGGACTCCCTACGACCTCTTCGCCGCCGCGTTCAGCACGCGGGTGGCGGAACTGTTCGGCGTCCGCAGGATCCCCGCCGACGACATCGTCCTGAAGCCGTCGCTCCTCGGCATCGTGCAGAAGACCAAGAACCTCGACTGACGCAAGCCTGGAGAGCCGCCAAAAAGGGCGGCCCGACGACCACCGCAGGCGGGGGCATCCACCATGTCCGAAAAACAGGGATGCCCCGCGCCAAGGTGAAACGCGCACTTTTTCCGTGGCCTACCGGTCTAGTCCTGGCATCGGAACCGCCCGACAC
>JBAXXX010000216.1:0-1681 GCA_037127695.1 Verrucomicrobiia bacterium
TATGCCAACGGCAAACAGATTGCAGAAAACCTGGACGGATATCTTCCCTGGGGTGCCGACCTGACGGCTCTGGCGAAGACTCCCGGGAAAATCACCCTCGCGGTGAAGCTCGACAACAGCCACAACCCGGTTACCGGCCCCAAGCCGCTCACCGGCCTTGACTTCAACCTTTATCACGGCCTTTACCGGCCTGCTTCCCTGATCGTTAAGCCGCCCCTTCACATCACGGATGAAATCCTCGAAAACAAGGTGGCCTCAGGGGGCGTCTTCGTCACTTATCCGGAGGTCTCCGAAAAATCCGCCACCGTCAATGCCCAGGTCCACCTGCGTAACAGCGGGGCCACACCTGCCGCGTTCTCGCTCGTCGCCCGGCTTTCCGATCTCTCCGGCAAGGAAGTCGCCAAAAAAGAATCAGCGAGCCTGAACCTCAAAAGCGGGGAAGACCGCGCCTTCACGCTGCCCGTGACCGTGGATCAGCCGCAGCTCTGGAGCCCGCAGGCACCCAATCTCTATTACCTGGATATCGACGTCGTCGCCAACGGAAAGGTCATAGACCAACAGCGTCAGCGCATCGGCATCCGGCGGATCGCCTTCACCCCGGGCGGGATTGTCATCAACGGAAAAAAACAATTCCTGCGCGGGACCAACCGGCACCAGGAATATCCGTATGTCGGAAACGCGCTTTCCGACGAGGCGCAATTCCGCGACGCCTTCAAGATCAAGCAGGCGGGATTCGACTACGTTCGTCTCTCGCATTATCCCCAAAGCCCGGCGTTCATGGACGCCTGCGACGAGCTCGGTATCGTCACCATGCCCTGCGTGCTCGGCTGGCAGTTCAACCCGAAAACCGAGGCGTTTTACGTCAACCGCGTCCAGTCTGTCCGAGACCTGATCCGCCGCGATCGCAACCACCCGAGCGCCTGCATGTGGGAGACCTGCATCAACGAAGGAGGCATGCCTCCGGACTTCCTGGCCCGCATGAATGCCGCCGCCCATGAGGAATATCCCGGAGATCAGATGTTCACCTCCGGGTGGGTCACGGGCTTCGATATCAAGCTCTCCGCCCGCCAGCACAAAAGCACCAAGGAATTTACAGACGTCACGTTCCCGGCGATCGTCAGCGAATACGGCGACTGGGAATACATGGCCAAGGCCATTGACGGGCTCTTCCAGGACACTCTGGTGCTGCCTGCGGGGGTCAAGGAAATCTACCAGATGTCGCGCCAGACCCGGGGCAGCGGCGAGCCCGGCCTCGCCCGCCAGGCGATGAACTTCCAGGAAGGCCACAACGAAAACCTCGGCACGTCCGCCGCAGCCGATGGCGTCTGGCTCATGTTTGACTACAACCGGGGATATGCAAAAAACCTCGAGACTTCCGGGGTGAGCGACTTGTTCCGGATTCCGAAATTCGGCCATGCCTTTTACCAGTCCCAGCGCGATCCCTCGGAGACGATCCGCGTCGGACCGTCCGTCATCGGCGGTCCGATGGCCTTCATCGCCTCATGGTGGACGGATAAGTCGCCGCTCACCGTGCGGGTCTACAGCAATGCGGAGGAGGTGGAACTCTTTCTCAATGGCAAGAGCGTCGGCCGGAGCAAACCCGACACCGGCGTTACGGCCAACAGGCTGAAGCATCCTCCGTTCACCTTCCTGATGCCAAACTTTGAGCCCGGGGAGCTTC
>JBAXXX010000217.1:0-1677 GCA_037127695.1 Verrucomicrobiia bacterium
GGTATCGGCTGCGCCGATCCGCGAGACAAACTGAAATATCGTGGTGAATCTTTTTGGGTCTTCCGGTATTCGGTGAGGTGGAGAGGTAGGCCGTTGGCCAGGGCGTAGGCCAGAGCCTGAAGAAAGACGCGTCGCCAGATGAGGCGATCCTGTTGGTTGCGAAGACAACGGGAGGTTTCATCTGGCGACGACAAGCTTTCTGTATCACAGCCTGGGGTTGGCAGGCTACAGGCATCTGAGTACGGCCTACCTTGAGGGTAGGATCGTCCACCATATCGAGCGGGTGGAGCACAAGCGGTCCTGCAAGGAGTGCGGGGCGCGGTGGCAGCGGCTCACGCTGGACGGTCGGTTCGAGCGGACCTTCCTGGGGTTGCCGGTGGGGAGGAAGCGGCAGGAGGTGGTCCTGCACGGCCATCTCCAGCTCTGTTCGGCGTGCGGGAAACGGGCGCGGGAGCCAATCCCTTTCGCGAAGGGATCGAACCGGCATATCCGGTCCGTGGGGCGCTACATGGTGATGCTCTGCGGCATCACGCAGATCAAGCATGTGGCTCGTCTGCTGGGGGTTGGGTGGGATCTGGTGAAGGATGCATTCAAGGCGGACCTGGAGCGGCGGCACAAGCGACGCCCCCTGCGGAAGATCCGTTACATCGCGGTGGACGAGTTCGCCACCCACAAGGGGCACAAGTACATGACGGTGGTGCTGGACCTGGAGAGTGGCGAGATCCTGCACGCCCAGGAGGGTAAGGACGCCGCAGCTCTGGCTGGGTTCCTGCGGGAGTTGAAGCGGGCCAAGGCGCCGCTGAAGGCCATCGCCGTGGACATGTCGGAGGCCTATGCCAGCGCGGTCCGGGAGGTGTTCGGCGGTGCTGTGGACCTGGTCCACGATCCCTTCCATGTAACGGCGTTGGCCAGCAAGGCCATCGACGAGACCCGCCGTGATCTGTTCCGGAAACTCCACGGCGAGGAGAAGAAGGCGATCAAAGGCAGCCGCTTTCTTCTCCTGCGCGGCCTGGAGAATCTGAAGGAGAGCGGCATGACCCGGCTGATGAGTCTGATGGAGGTGAATGAACCCCTCTACCAGGCCTACCTGCTGAAGGAGGACCTGCGGATGTTTTGGAGCCTGCCGGGTGCCGAAGCAGGCGAGGCCTTCCTGGAGCAGTGGCTTGAGGAGGCCCGCAGCCTGGGCAATCCCCACTTCACCCGGCTCGCCGCCACCCTGGATTCCCACCGAGGTGGGCTCCTGGCCTACTTCCGGCATCGAATCTCGACGGGCCCTCTGGAAGGGCTGAACAACAAGATCAAGGTGCTGAAGCGACAGGCCTACGGCTTCCGCGACATGGCCTTCTTCAAGCTGCGCCTCTACTTCCTTCACGAAACGCCGCTGATGCTGCCTGGGTAGTTCCCTGAGTGGACGATGTGGGGAACGCGAAGCGGTCTCCAGCCGAAGGCCGAGGGGGTGGAAAGGCCGTGGACCCGAAGGGCGGGCCCTCGGCCCGTTCGCTGTGGGAAGCCGAAGGCATTCCATGGCGAATCCATCCGCCTTTCCATGCCCGAGCACCGGCCACGACCTACAACCTCACCTCATGCTTTCCCGGAAGAACCTACTTTTTGCGTGCCGCAGCAGCGGCCTGCTGGCGGCGCTCCGCTTCAGCGTCCTTCGCTTTCTGGGCTTCCGCG
>JBAXXX010000218.1:0-1658 GCA_037127695.1 Verrucomicrobiia bacterium
GTATGCCGCCACCGAATTCTTTGGACACGGGATAGGGCAACCCAAACACCATGAACCCTGTGCCCAATACCAACACCCACACATCACACGAATCCCTTCCGGCCCCGCCTGCGGCGGCGCAGGGAGGGCGTAGCCCGACCGGAGCCGCCGCAGGCGGGGCCGGAGCACCGCTGCCTCCGCCCCGCCGATGGCACGCCGCACGCAAGGTCGAGACCGTCCTCCGCCTGCTTCGCGGCGAGTCCCTGGATGCGCTCAGCCGCGAGCTGGCTCTGCCCATTGCGCGTCTGGAGGCGTGGCATCAGGAGGGCCTCGCCGGGATTCATGCCGGCCTGAGTTCCCGCCCGGACGCAGATCCCCTCCAGTTCCGCCTCGACGACGCCAACCGCCGCATCGGCGAGCTTTCCATGGAAGTCGAACTGCTGCGCATCAAGGCCGCCCGCGCGCTGCCTTTTCCCGCGAGGAGGTCTCTCAAATGAGTGGCTCGATCTCTCCGTTCGCCCGTTGCCGCTACGGTCTCTCCCGCGTTTGCTCCGCGTGGACTTTTCCTCGTTCGACCTTCTACGCGCAAGCCGCTCCGCCTGCGGATCCCCTTTTGCCCGCCGCGAAAATCCACGCCAAGCGCGGCCCGAAGACCGCCCTCGATGACGATGCCCTGCTGGCCCTCATCCGCACCGACATCAAGGATTCTCCCTTCACCGGCGAAGGCCACCGCAAGGTCCATGCGCGCCTCCATTTCCTCGCCGGTCACAAGGTCGGACGCAACCGCGTCCTGCGCCTCATGCGCGTCCACAACCTCCTGTCCCCGCATCGCACCACCTTCGCCCCGGCCAAGGCGCACGACGGACGCATCATCACCGACGCCCCCAATGTGCGCTGGGCCACCGACGGCGCCAAAATCTGGACCACCGAGGACGGCTGGGTCTGGCTCTTCGACCTCGTCGAACATTGGAACGGCGAATGCCTGGGCTGGCACGTCTGCAAAATCGGCGACCGCTTCGCCGCCTGGGAGCCTCTGGCCCAAGCCATCGCCACCACCCTCGGCGGTGTCCCAAGCCTCCCAGGTGCCGCGCGCGGCATCGAGCTGCGCCACGACCACGGCTCCCAATACCTCTCCGACTACTTCCAATCCAACGCCCGCTTCCACGGCTTTACCCCCAGCTTCGCCCTGCTCGGCGAACCCGAAACCAACGGCGTCGTCGAGCGCTTCCACCGCACCCTCAAGGAGCAAATCATCCACGGCCGCTCCTACAAAAACCTCGCCCAACTCCGCGCCGCCGTCGCCACCTTCGTCCCCATCTACAACCACCACTGGCGCCTCGAAAAACTCCGCTACCAATCTCCCGTTGAAGCCCGTATTGCTTTCCAATCCACGATGCCCTTAGCTGCCTAAATACTCCTGTCCGGTGTCCAATCAACCGGGTGCGGTACATTTTCAAGCGGACTGGCTACAAGCTTCTTCCTCTTCCTGCTACTAAAAACGTTTAGTAAGGGCAGCTCCGACTTCGCTCGCCCTCAATCTCAGACAGCGCGCCATTTTCCCCGACAAAGAAAAACCCCGGTGCCATGACGACACCGGGGTTTTCTGAAACTTGTCTGGAAGCGTCCGACTACGCCTTCGAGTAAAGCTCGACGATGAGCTGCTCGTTGACGATCGGCGC
>JBAXXX010000219.1:0-1643 GCA_037127695.1 Verrucomicrobiia bacterium
ATTGGCAACTCTCTCGGCTTCCCGAGCAGGTGCGGGCGTTGGTTCTCTCGGCGCTGGAGCAATGCCGAACCAAACGCTGCACCTAACCGCGGCGGCATCACGGCTTTCCAAGGTTCACGGGTTTCTCGCCGCAGCGGCAGGTGAGCTTTTTCGTTCCACCCCGGGGACGAAAGAGCACGATCGGCTGCTCCGGCCCGGAGCTATTGTCAAGAGTTGTGTTCAGCGGGCTCGAATCAGGCGGCGTTCTGCAGGACCCCGTCGGTGAAGATTCTTCCTTCGAGAACAAGAACAAGTTGGTGATGCCCGTTGAGTCGTCGCCAGCGTCGGCTGGCGGACTGAGCGAGCTTGAACATCATTGTGAGACTGGCCTTCCTCGAGCCGCTGCCCTTCGTGCGGCGATGCCGCAGGCGGATCGTCGAGAAGGTGCTCTCGATTGGGTTGGTCGTCCGCAGGTGACCCCAGTGCTCGGCGGGAAAGTCGTAGAAGGCGAGGAGGGCATCCCGGTCCTTCGAGAGGCAGGTGCACGCCGCCTCGTACTTCGCCCCGTACTTCTCCAGGAAGTGATCGAAGGCTTTGATCGCCGCATCCCTTGTTTCGGCGAGCCAGATCTGGTGAAGGTCGCTCTTCGCCTTCGCCTGCAGGGCCTTGGGCATCTTGTTTAAGACGTTGGCGGTCTTGTGCACCCAGCACCGCTGCTCCTTCGTCGTCGGATAGACCTCTCGAAGGGCGGCCCAGAAGCCGAGGGCTCCATCGCCGACGGCGAGCTTCGGCGGCTTCGAGAGCCCCCGCTGCTTGAGATCGAGGAGCAACTCCTGCCAGCTCTGCTTGCTCTCACGGACGCCGTCAATGACGGCGATCAGTTCCTTCCGGCCTTCGGCTGTGGCTCCCATGAGGACGAGCAGGCACTGCTTCTGGTTGCCCTCGTCTTCCAGCCGCACGTTGACGTGGATTCCGTCGGCCCAGACGTAGACGAACTCCTCGCCCGAGAGGTCACGGCGGCTCCACTCCTCGTACTCCTGGCCCCACTTCTCCTTGAGTCGAACGACGACGTTGGGGCTGAATCCCTTGGCGTCTTGGCCGAGCAAGGCCTGCAGCGCCTCCGGGAAATCGCCCGTCGAGATTCCCTTGAGGTAGAGCCACGGAATCAACTCCTCGACCGAACGGCTCTTCCGCAGGTAGGGCGGCAGGATTGCCGATGTGAAGACCACTCGCTCATCGACGCGCCAAGACTTGTCCCGCACCCGCGGCTGCTCGATCTCGAGCGGCCCCGCGCCCGTCATGATGGCCCGGGCCGGGAGGTAGCCGTTTCGAACAACTTGCTTCCTGCCACGCTTATCCGCTCTGTCCGCGTATTCGGCGAGGAAGGCGTCCACTTCGCACTCCAAGGCTCTCTGGAGCATCTGCCTGGCTCCCTCACGGACATAGGCGTCTAAGGCACTGCGACTCTCGTCGGCGATCGCCTGGCCCAGGGACTCACCCTGTGCCATCTCGATCGCCTCCTGCCGTGCCCGCCTCCGGGCGTGCTTCCGATCTGATGGACAACTCGAACCGCGAACCGTAAAACCTCGCATGGTGGCGTATCCTTTCGGCCCGTCGTGGGCTGCTGTTGGTGAAACGAGTCACAGCAGGATACGCCGCCTTTT
>JBAXXX010000220.1:0-1635 GCA_037127695.1 Verrucomicrobiia bacterium
CGAAGAGGAACTTCAATTCGCGCAGGAGGTGCTGGTTGCACAGGGCGTGGAGGGCCTCAAATTTGTAGTAGGATTTCCAGTGGTCGTGGATGAGCCAGCAACGGAAGAAAGGCAGGACGCCGAGCGCATCCATGGCCTCGGCACCGCGATTGCCATGCACGCCGAAGAAGGTCAAAAATGCGGTGGAAGCGACATGGAGCCAATGCAGGGTGTTGGCCACACGCAACCCGCTTTCATCGGCGTGGAGCACTGGAGCGGCAATGAGTCCCCGGATAATCTCGGCTTCCACGGGAGCCAGTGCTTCGTAGGCGCGCGCGTTTGTCTGTGTCAGTGTCCCCAGGCTCAGTGGCTGGCCGAACAAGTCGCGACACGTCTTGCGCAGCCGGTCAAAGGGAAGGAGTTGCTCGTTGGAAAAGTAGAGAGTGAACCCCCGGAAGTGCGGGCCGTATTGGACGGGGGCATCCACGCCGACAGGGAAGGCGGCCCGGACATTCAACCCCGAGATCGGGCAGCGTTTGATTTCGGCCTGATGCTCGGTCACCTCCAGGCGCATGGGCGGCAGATCAAAGACTTGGCGGCGCTCGTAATCGAGCACGGGTGCGTCCTTCAAGCTCACCCCGCTGCAACGTCCGCAGGTGCAGCTCTGCAACGTGTGGACTTCTGTGTGGTCCGGGGTTTTCACCTGTTTGAGAGTGCGCCCGGGATGGCCCGGCTGGCCGCCGGGTTTGCGTCCGGTTTTCTCACGCAGGCTGCGCGGGGCCGGTTTGTTGAGTCCGTCGCTTGAGGGCGGTTTGCCGCTGTTGGTGCTGTTGAGCGCGAGACGCCCCTCCAGATCGCGGACCTTAGCCTCCAGAGTGAGGACGAGGTCCACGACGACCTTTGGTTTTCTGCGGGCCTGAGCCAAAAGCTCCTCCCGGCGGCGGATCAACTCGCACATAGTGCCTCCCGGAAGTCTTCGCGCAGAGGCAAAAGCCACACCGCTTTCGGGGCCGCCTGCGGGATCATCGTTTTGTTCTGCCGGGTGCGCCCGGTGGTCACTCCCGCCATGCGCCAGTTGGCCGCACGGTAGCAGGTTCCCGCAAAGCGGCTCGTGTCCACAAAGGTTTCCAGCAGATGGATCGGGTGCCCGTATTTGGCCTGCCAGTCGGCCGAAAGCCGCCGCGCGATGCGCCCCAGCACATGGCTGGCCAGATGCGGCACGCGCACCCATGGCAGGATCAGAAAGCGCGTGTTGTTGGTCACATGCGAGAGCCCCCGCGCCCGCGTCGCCGCGTTCCATCCAATATGCTCATCGCGTGCGCGGCACTGCCACGCCGCCGCTCCAAACAAGACGCAGGCCAGCGGATTGCCCTGCTGGTCGCTGACGAGATACTGCATGTTTTCCCCCACCGTGCCGCGATGCCCCAGATAGTGGTGCCGCTCGAGCAGGCCCGAAAAAACAGCCTGCTTGCCCGCGTGCTTTTTTCGGCTGATCTCCTCCATGCCAAGCGGCAGCAACTCAGGAAGCGCAACGTCAACCTCCGCATTTTCCAGCTCGGGAAACAACTCGCCCAGTCGGTCAGGCTCGGGCGCTGGTTTTCGGCTCGTGCGAATTGGCGAGGCTTGCCGACGCGTCGGCAACACGATCAAACCCCG
>JBAXXX010000221.1:0-1634 GCA_037127695.1 Verrucomicrobiia bacterium
CTGCCGGGCAAACCTTCTGCGCCCATTGCAACAAACCGTGGGAGCCATTTGGCGAGCCAGAGGTGCGGGAAGAGATCACTTGGGAAACGCGCCTGTTTCGCACGCGCACCAAGCGCCCGAAGTTCCGGCGTCCGGAAGGATGCACCTGCCAGGATGGCCGAGCGGACATCGTGTGCGCTCCGGCGCCCGCATCGCTGATCCCCAAAGGGCTTCTGAGCATCAGCTTCATCGTGCAGGCCCTGCTCTTGAAGTTCCTCCACGGAATGCCCGCGCACCGGCTCCTGCGCATGATCGAAGGCGAAGGCATGCCGCTGAGCGCGGGCACGCTCTGCGGGGTTTTCCAAAGAATCGCGCCGCTTTTTCTCCCGCTCTACGAAGGCATTTTAGCCCGCTCGCGCCTGCAGGATCTCGCGCTCATGGATGAGAGCCGGTGGGAGGTTTTTGTGGAAACGGAGGGCAAGAAAAGTCACCGGTGGTGGCTTTGGGTCGTGGTGACGAACATGACGCGGCTTTACATCCTCTCGCCGTCGCGCTCGAATGCCGTGCCCAAGGAATACTTCGGCTACGACGAGGAAAGCAAAACGCACGCGTGGCACCAGCAAGTCATGGCGGACCGTTATCCGGGCTATGGCTTTTTGAAAGTTCTCCTCGATCTGGCCTACTGCTGGGCGCATGTGAGGCGCGACTTTTTGGAAGAGCGCAGCGAGGAAAAAGACCGCGCCTGGGCCGACCTCTGGGTGTTTCGCATCGGCGAGATTTACTCGCTCAACAAGGTGCGACTGGCCCTCGGATGCGTGCTCAAGCCGATGCGTGCGCTGCCCTCCCCGTTTGTGGAACTCGATGCCGCGCGCATGAAAACCCCCGAGTATCAGCAAGCCGACAAACGCCTGCGCGAGGCGGTGGAAAAAATGGCAACCACCCGGGGCGAGGAACTCGAAGGCAAGGATCTTCGTATCCCCCGCCGCAAGGTCCTCCAAAGCCTCGAAGCGCACTGGCACGGGCTCACGCTCTTTGTGGACCATCCGCAAATCCCCATGGACAACAACGGGGCCGAACGCGCCGTGCGCCCGGCCGCCATCGCCCGGAAGAACTTCTACGGCAGCGGGGCGAAGTGGAGCGGGGAGCTGATGGCCATGCTCATGAGCCTCTTCCAAACCCTGCTTCTGCACCAAGTCGATCCACGCAAATATCTCACCGCCTATCTCCAGTCCTGCGCCGACAACGGTTCGCGGGCACCCGCAGATATCGAGCCCTGGCTGCCGTGGAATTTTTCCTCTCTCCAGAGCCTCTCCCAGGAAACGGGCACGACCCAACGCGCCGCCGCCAGACCCTCTCCATGAGCCAGCCGATATCGCCCTCGCACCGGCGATTTAGCGGGCGCGACTTCACGGAGAAGGAACTGGAAACCATCCGCGCCTGGATCTCGGAGAAAATGCTCTGCCGCGAACATCTCGCGCGCCGGGTCTGCCAGGAGTTCGGCTGGATCAATGCCGCAGGAAAACTCAAAACCATGAGCTGCAAAGTCGCGCTGTTGCGCATGCACCGCGCGGGACTCATCGCGTTGCCTGCGCCGATCCGGCCAGCTCCAGGGCGCCGCAAGAAACCCGATGCCGGGATGCTCCTGCCCCTGCCGC
>JBAXXX010000222.1:0-1563 GCA_037127695.1 Verrucomicrobiia bacterium
GATCAGGTTGTCGCCCTCCCGCAGATGCCCGCCCACTTCGATCTCATCCACCCGCCTCACGGCGGTGCCGGAATGGGCCGGACCGCACGCAACCGGCTCCCCATTGAGCCAGAGCCGATACCGCCCGGAGCAAGTGACACGCAAGATGCAGGGCAATCCGCCACGGCTGGCGCTAAAGGATTTCCTTGCGCGGAGAAATACCTCGTCGGATTTTTCCGGGCCTCCGAGCCAGATGGTGCTCATGCCTTGGATCCCGGCGCGACCCCCTCGGGGCCGACCATTTGCTCTTTCTCCAGATACACAGCATCCTGGGGCCACATGAGGCCATCCTGCGGAAGCGGCACATCCCCGCTGAGCAAGGGATCGCCGGTGCGCACCATCCATCCGTGGAGCCGGGCGCGCAGATCTTCCAGCACCTCCAGCATCTCCGGTTGGCCCGCAAGGTTATGGCCTTCCTGGGGATCCAGCACGAGGTCGTAGAGCCGCTCCTCAGGGAGGTTTTGCGTCCTCCATTCGGTCTTGTCGAGCCAAAGGGATTTCGGCGGGCAATCGTCGCAATTTGTCAGAACCGGGTTCCGGAATTTCGAGTCAAAGCGGCGGATGTATTTCCAGCGATGCGTGCGGATCGCGCGCTGGGGCTCGTAGGAGGCATGATACGTCACCTCGGCGAAGATCTCGTCATGAATCTCCTCCAGTGAGCCCCGCACCAGCGGCAGGAGCGAGCGGCCCTGGAGCCACTCCGGATTCCCGATCCCGAGCAGCTCGCAGACGGTTGGAAAGATGTCCATATGGGTGACCATGGCATCGCAGACTTTTCCGCCCGAGAGCCCGGAAGGACCGCGCAGGATCAGGTAGACTCCCGTGCCATGATCGGTCAGATGGCATTTCATCGCAGGCATCGCCAGGCCGTGATCGGTGGTGGCGATGACCAGGGTGTTCTCCGCGAGCCCCGAGGCATCGAGGGCATTCAGAACACGCCCGATGTTGCCATCCAGAATGCGGGCGTCGGACTTGAATCGCGCCATGTCCACACGGTTCGCGGGAGTGTCAGGAAGCGGGGGGGGGACCGCCGTGTAGCGGGGATCATCGCGGGGATCATTCCCGGAAAACTCCCGGTGCGTTTCAAAAAAACCGACCGACAGAAAAAACGGTTTCCTGTGCTCCCGATGAAGATACTCGACAGCTCGGGAAGCGATCTCCTCTCCGGCCAATCCCTTCAGCGGAAGAATCTCCTCGTATCCGATTTTTTGATCAAACGGTGCAATGTGCTGGATCCCGCAGAGGGCGGAAGTGTAGCCAGCGCGGTGAAGCGTATGAATGAGATGCTGCCCATAGTCGTTCAGCTTCCAGCCGAGATGGGCGAGCCCGAGCATGCCATTGCAATGCGGTGCCATGCCGGTGAGAAGCCCCGCACGGCTCGGCGAGCAGGTGGGCGCCGCGCAGAAGGCCTTCCGGAAAAGCACGCCTTCCCTGGCCAGGCGTTGCAGATTCGGGGTGTCCACCGCATAGCCATGCGGCTGGATCCACCGACCGGTATCATGCGAATGAATGTAGACGATGTTC
>JBAXXX010000223.1:0-1470 GCA_037127695.1 Verrucomicrobiia bacterium
CTTGTCCCCTGAACCTCCCTCGAATGTCCCCTCAATCTTCGCCGCCGAGGTCACGACCTACCCGAACGCAATGTCCCCGGATTGTCCGGCTGTGGATTCGGTAAAATCCGTCCTCGAAGCGATCAAAACTGGCGAATTTCGCACCCAGATCGACAACCTCCGTCGCATCCTCGGGCGCGATGGCAAGGCGGCCTACGACCGCGAAAAAACGAAGCTCCCGGCATTCTGTGTTTCCGGCACAACAGGCGACCGCAAGCGCCTCCTCAAGCACAGCAATCTCCTTCAAATCGACTTCGACGGGCTCAACGGCACGCTCGCAGACGCCCGGCGCAAAGTCGTTGCTGATCCCCATGTTGCGGCGGCATTCACATCCCCGAGCGGCGACGGACTGAAGGTTCTCCTGCGGATTGACGGCTCCCGGCACGACCAGAGCGTGACCACAGCGGTCGAGTATTTCTCGCGCATCTACGGCCTCAAGCACGACCCTCAAGTCAAGGAACCGACCCGCCTCTGCTTCGTATCCTGCGACCCAGATCTTTTTGAAAACCCGACCGCCACCCTACTTCCTCTGCCCGAATTGGCGGGGAAGGCGAAGAAGGACAAAGCTGAAAAGCCATGGTGGGCAGCATTCAAAGGCGACCTGCACACCCTCGACCTGGTGGCGGCATTTCGCGAGGTGGGAAGTCTGGGCGAGTGCATCAATCCAGACGAGGGCAAGTGGGCGGTCCAGTGCCCGTGGGCCGAGACGCACGGCACAGGCGGCGAGGATTGGAAGCCTGACGATAGCTCGACCGTCATCTTCGAGGGCGACGACATGCCCGCCTTCAAGTGCCTCCACGCTCACTGTGTTGAGCGCAAACAGGAGGACGTCATCCTCTGGCTCGAAGCCAATCACCCAGGCCTCGTCAACCGCCACTGCTCCCAGATGCGAGGAAAGTTCGCCGCCGAGTCCCTCAAAAAGCAGGGCATTTCCTCCCCTTGGGGCGAGCCCACCGATAGCGCGGAGGACGACCTGATCGCCAACCATGGCGAACCGTTCTACTTCACCAAAAAGAACGACGGCGAGCGCGAGGTATCCGACTTCAACTCCCACTACTGGAGCGCCCGGTTCGCCTTCGAGAACCTCGTGATTTTCGAGCCGCACAACAACCAATTCTACGCCTATACACCCGAGCGTGGGGTTTGGGGATGGCAGACGGATGCCACGATCCGCGCCGCCGTCGCGGCCTGGATGCTCGAATACTCACGCCGCCTCAACCAGCCGCTACTGGACACCGGGCGCACAGGAGAACGCCTCACCCACATGCTCACGATCCTGCGTGCCGCCGCCGAAAAGCGCGAGCCGTTCCGCAAGTTCGAGAACATCATCCATCTCCACAACTGCATGATTCACCTCGACTGCGACCCGCCGCAGATCCACGGATTTTCGCCCCACTACTTCAGCCTGAACCAGTGCCAAGTCGGGTTCGA
>JBAXXX010000224.1:0-1469 GCA_037127695.1 Verrucomicrobiia bacterium
TTTTCCAGATGGCAGCCGAGGGGAAAGGCCAGAATTTCATCGCCAGGACGTTCAATGTCGAAAAGGTGCCAAAGGCAGAAGACGCGAGCCGGTGGCATGTTTCGAGCGTCAGCAGGGTCCTCACCTCGCGGAGCGTTATCGGGGAATTGCAGACGGCAAAAATGGTGGACGGAAAACGCGTCCTCCTCGACCCGGTGCCGAACTACTACCCGGCCGTGATCCCGATGGAGCTTTTTGCCACGGTGCAACGGATCCGGCAGGCGCGGCCATCGTATCGGGGCAGGGGCCGGGACAACCCGCTGGCGGGGCTGTGCTACAACGTGATGACCGGAAACAAAATGCTCCGCGCCGTGAAAAGGAAGAAATACCTCTACCTCCTCGATAACGGTGCCGACGCGGGCCTCGCGCCCTACGCGGCTTGGAACTACGAGAAATTTCTCCCCAACCTCCTGAGCGCCTGCGAGGCGATCACAACGAGCCCACCATCGGCAAAAAAGCAGAACCGCGAGCTGGAAGCAGCGCTGAAACGCAAGGATGAGATCGAGGCGCAGATCCCGAGGTTGCTCGACTTCATCACGGGTGGATTTTCCGCTTCTGCCGACAATAAATTGCGCGAGCTTGAAAAGGAAAAGGAGTCTCTGGAAAAGCAGATCGCGACGATGCAGATCGGGAATTCCGCGCCGGATTTGAAACTCGACAAGATTGATTGGCGTGACACTTCCACGCTCAAGAACAACGCGCGGGCGGTCATCGAACGCATCGACGTGCATCCGAAAGAAAAATGGTTCATCGTCAAAACATTCGACGGTCGGGAGGTCCGCTACACGGAAAAGGACAATTCGATCGAGATCCTTTCGAGCGAGTCGGCAGGCCCAGTTGCTTTGCCGGTTAGCGTCGAGCCCCAAACGAAGAAAATCGCCCCTGCGAAAAAGCGGTCAAGGCTTCGCGGTTGATGAATTCCGATTGAAACCCAGCCCGCCACGATTCAGAATTCCCCTATGCGCTACCTCCTCGCCATCGTGCTGCCGCCTGTCGCCGTGCTTCTGTGCGGGAAGCCGTTTCAGGCGGCGCTGAACCTGATCCTCACTCTGTTCCTTTGGATCCCCGGCGTTGTGCATGCCCTGTTCGTGGTCAACAGCCATCTGGCGGACGTGCGTGCGGAAAAAATGATCGCTGCTGTGAAGCAGGAAACGATGCGGTTTATCAAGGAGTGAGCATTACGGCTCCGACCGCACGCCGCGAATCAAAACCTGCTCCTCCAGCCCGGAAATCGTCTTCAAAGCGTCGCGGGTGAAGGCGGGGGCGGCTGATCGAGCTGCCTCGGCTTCCTGCGGGTAGGATTGCAGGAGGCGGCGCACGTTTCCGTCCGGGAACGGAGGAACGCTCGGGGCAATGACGGAGCAGCCGCTACCGCTTAACCCAAGTTTCTTATGAGACGAGAAAAAGGCCGTTTTATTGCTCGTTTTCGT
>JBAXXX010000225.1:0-1447 GCA_037127695.1 Verrucomicrobiia bacterium
GGAGGTCGGCGCAAAGGCTCTCGATCATCCATTCTTCGGCTTCGCTGAATGGTCCGGCGAGCGGACGGAGCCCGCGTTTCTCAGCAGTGGATCGCGTGATTGGTTTGTTCATTTTTTTGTTTTTGAGAAAATGGTTTGGGATGCGCGTTCGATGTCGCGGACCTGGACTCGGAGTGCCCGGAATGCGAAGTCGGCGGCGGCGGCCACAGTTCCGGCGAAAACGATCGGGCAGTAGCGGGTTGTCCATGCGGCGATCGTTCCAGCGATGGCGTTCTGATTCAGTCCGCGGGAGGCGCTGTAAACATCCGAAAGGCTGCCTTCGCAGACGACGATGAACCGGCCGCAATATCGGGAGCGCTTCAGCTCGCGCTCGAATCGTTCGCGGGAGGAGCCGATGCAGCCGGCCAGATCGGAGGCGGTCTTGCGTTCAACGACAACGCCGTCGGGCAGGCAGGCGAGCGCCATGTCGCCGGTTTCGAGTGTGCCGCTCTCGAACGTCCAGCCTTCCGGGAGGAATTGTTCCCATGGGTGTGGACTCGGTTCGCGTGTGTCGATGATGACGGTCATTTTTGAGTGGAGGTAAAAGTCAACCGCTGCACGGCTCACATAGATGCCCGAGAACCAGTCTTTGAGATGGAGGCCGGAAAGTGTGCGAACGCGGGAAAGGGCGACGTAGGCTTGGCCGGGCTCGCGTGCTGCCCTCACGTCGATGTGGGCGGAGTCGAGGGTAATTCCCTGGGCTTTATGGATCGTTACAGCACTTGAAAGCCGGAGCGGAAATTGCGTGAACGTGGCGCTGTGGCGATCCTTGGAATCGAACTGCCAGGTGAACGGTTCGACTTGGATGAGGCGACCGTTGGACTCGACGAGCACCCGGCGGGAACCGAGGTCGGCGACCACCCCGGTCTGGCCGTTGACATAGCCGCCCTCGGAAGAATTGACCGTAAACATGACGTGGGCTGTCGGTTTGAGGACAAGTTCGCGGGGCGTGAGGAGGTTTTTTTCCAGAAACTGCTGCTGGCTTTCTGGGCCGGTAAGTTCGGCTTCAAACACTGTCGGCTCTGCCTCAATCTCTCCAAGGCGGTAGGCGTTCCATCGATCCACTTGGGTATTGCGGCAAAACAAGCGCGTCAGGTTGGCATCCGGGAACCGGGCAATGCGCGAGCGCAGGAGCTTGGCGCTAGCAGTCCCGAGCACGCCAAGCCGGAATTCCGAGAGGGCGCGAACGAACTCCCTATCGTCCTGCCTTTTGACCTCCGTGAGGTGGACAACCTTGAGAGCCGCCTCCTTCCACGCACGGGACTGAAACGCCCAATCATAGTTGCCCGTTTTGTTGACCGGCGGGAGCTGCAGATAATCCCCGGTGGCGATGATTTGAATTCCGCCGAATGGGGCGTCATTGCGCCGCAGCTTCCGGCACATGAAATCCAGAAAGTCGAGCGTGCGA
>JBAXXX010000226.1:0-1414 GCA_037127695.1 Verrucomicrobiia bacterium
TACGCGATCAGGCGTCTCTCGCCGGCCACCTCGCGCACCACGACTGCGGCCTGACTGATCCCCTCGATACTGCTCAAGGCGGACGCGATCTCGCCCGGCTCGATCCGAAAGCCTCTTATCTTGACCTGCTCATCGGCGCGGCCACCGAACTCAAGGATGCCGGCATCGGTCCAGCGCGCCAGATCCCCTGAGCGGTACATGCGCTCGCCATCCGATGAGAAGGGACTGGCGATGAACCGTTCGGCGGTCAGCGCGGGTTGATTGACGTAACCGCGCGCAAGGCCCGCCCCTGCAATGTACAGCTCGGCCCAGACGCCGATTGGAACCGGGCGAAGGGCGGCGTCCAGCACATGGATCTGTGTGTTCCCGATCGGCGCGCCGATCGGGACACCGGATCCAAGAAGGTCCCGGTCGGCATCCAGAGCCTGCGTCATCGTTGCGCAGACCGTGGTCTCCGTCGGGCCATAGGCATTGATCATCCGGCGTCCAGGTGAAAACCGCGTAACCAACTCCGCCGGACAGGCCTCTCCCGCCACAACCAAGGTGCGCAGTCCTGACAACTGATCACGGTTAAGGCCGGAAAGGATCCCGGGGGGCAAGAACGCATGCGTCACACTCTGGCGAGAAATCACCTGCACCAGGAGATCGGTATCCCGACGGGTCTGCTCGGACATCAACACCAACGCAGCGCCCTGAGACAGACTGTCTGCCAGCTCCGCGACCGAGGAGTCAAAGGCCTGTGAGGCAAACTGGAGGAGGCGATCACCGGCCTTCAGATCAAAGCCTTTGCTCTGGGCGGCGATCAGGTTAATGACACCAGCATGCGTATTACCTACCCCCTTAGGTCTTCCCGTGCTGCCGGAGGTGTAGATCAGATAGGCGAGGTTCTGCGGGTGCAGTGCAATGCGCCGATCCGCATCTGTCACTGGCGCTGAACTAAGAACCTCGAGCGCGTCCAGAACAGCCGGATCATCCAGCAGTACTTGCTGCGCTCCCGCAGTAACTGCTCCGGTCGTCAGGCGTTCGGCCAGATCCCGCATGGTGATCACGAGAGACGCTGCGCTGTCATTGAGCATGTAACCCAATCGATCGACCGGATACTCCGGATCCAGTGGCACGTAGGCCGCACCGGACTTGAGCGTTGCCAGGATCGCGATGACCAGCTCGAGCGAGCGCTCAAGGGCGATCGCGACCCTTCCCTCAGGCCCTGCGCCCAGCCAGATCAGGTAGCGAGCCAACTGGCTTGAGCGCGCATCCAGCTCCGCGTAAGTCAGCGTGCTGTCTTCAAACACCAGCGCGATCGCCTCCGGCGTCCTGAGGACTTGCGCTGCAAACAGATCCGGCAGCAACAGAGAGCTATCCAGCGCGTGGTCGGTCGCGTTGAAGCCGGCGAGCTGCGCGGACTCTGCTGAAC
>JBAXXX010000227.1:0-1358 GCA_037127695.1 Verrucomicrobiia bacterium
GATGGGCGCGGACGGAGCGGGCTGCGCAAGCAGTTCGGAAAACGTGACGGCCCGCGATGCTGTGGGTAAAAATGCGAGCAGCAAAGCGGCGAGAAGGGCGGGGCCTTTGCTCATCGCTTTTCCCGATACGGTAGGGACGCCTCGCTCCGCTTCGCTACGGTTGCCCACCCTGGGCCAAACATTCGACCTGGTCCCTTTGAACGAAGCGCTAGCGCGCTGGTTTTGCCGCAGGCGTCCGTCGAATCGATCAGGAGGGGGCGCTGTCGCGCCAGAAGTCGGGCACCTCGGCGATGTGCCCCTACCAACCCACCGGTAGGGATGGCTCGCCGAGCCGTCCGTTGAATCCCTCCGTTTCGGCATCAAAATGTCCTCAGAACGTCTCATGTTCAGTGTCTTTTAGATTCCGCAGCAGTGTCAGCGGGCCTCCTTGATCAGGTCATCCATGGTCTTGGCGACGGCGGCATCGACGATGGCTTTGACCGTCTGCTTGCGCTTGGCGGCGAGGGCTTCCAAACACTGATACTGGCGGAGCGTGACGGAGATGGTCCCGAGGTTCATGGCGTTCGGGATGTCATACCATTTATCTTTGGCGGCCTTGATCTGGGAATCCGTGAGGCCGAAGGCCGCGAGAACTCCTGCGGCCATCATCTGGTTTCCGAAGGCGTTCATGTGCACGCCGTCTCCGGTGAGCTTCTTGCCCGGCGCGGACTCCGCTCCGCCAGGTGCCTTCACGGCGGCCTGCATCGTCGAGTTCAAATCCGCCAGGAGGCAGTTCTTATCCTTGGCCAGCGCCCGGAGGAACTCGTTGTAAGCTACGAGCCTCTGGTTTTCGGGATTGGCCTGATCCTCCTTGATCATGGTGGCTGTGAGCAGCATCACCTTGATCCCAGCGGCCTGGCACCGGTCAACGAGGGCGGTCATGTTGGTTTTGTAGGGCTCCAACTCCACTCCGTTTGCGCCGTGCCAAACATCGTTCACGCCGCAACTGATCGTGACCCAGTCGGGCTTTTTGGCAATCACGTCCTTGTCGAGCCTGGCGAGCATGTCTTTCGACTTGTGGCCACTGATCCCCGCCGGGATCGGCGTGACCTTCAGCCCGCAGGCACCGAGCCCGCTGATGACCAGGTTGACGTAGCCGGAGGGATTCACGAACCCCTGCTGGGTGATCGAATCGCCCAGAAACGCGATTTTTTCGCTATCCTTTACGGCTATACCTTCAGGCGGGACGCCGGTTTCTGCGGCAACAATAGAAAGATTTGCGAGGCCAAAGCCAAGCAAGGCGGCGGAAATAAGCAGTTGTTTTTTCATGAATTTAATCGCCCGCCGGTTCGAGCCAGACGCGGCGGATGCTGATGCCC
>JBAXXX010000228.1:0-1346 GCA_037127695.1 Verrucomicrobiia bacterium
AGCGGTCCATGTTTGCCTTGTAGGCCGCGCCCGCAGCCGCGCAGGCATCGATCTGACGGGTCTCTTCCGCATCCGGGGCCATCCCCCGCAGCTCCGCCAGCTTCTCATCCACCTTCGAAAACAGTGCTTTTGCCTCGTTGAAAATCTCCGGTGAGCGCCTGAACTGGGCCTTCCAGGTTCCAATGATAATCGCGTTGCCCAAGTCCACGATGTCATTGGCGATCGTCGCCTTCTTTGTGATGACGAGGATCTCCTCCGGCTTCGCGTTGCCCTTCACCGCTGCCGTCAGCCTTGCATCCTGAAGCTTGATCCAGGAGCTGCAGGCATTCATGTAGTTTGCCGCCGCCCCCTCAGCCATCTGGCGCTCTTTTTCCAGCCCTGCGGTGACCGTGACGGTTTCATCCGCCAGCTGGCCGTAGGTCAGAGCGGCTTTCTCTGCGGAATCCGCAGCCGTCTTCAGCGAGGCGAGCGTCGGCGTCGAGGCCCCGAGCACCTGCGCCTGCTTCAGCGCTTTTTTCACCTCTTCGAGATTGCGCTTTGCCTCGTCCAGGAACTTCGTCTCCTCGGTGTAGGCATACCCGCGCATCTCATACATCGTCTCCAGGGACGTCCTCTCGACGTTCGTTGCGACAGCGACCGCGGGGACGCTCTCAGTCTGGATCCTGACGGCGATCGCCTTCACCCCAAGCATGCTCACCAGCGCGGTCGCTCCGAGGATGAGAAGGATAATCAGGATGATCGCAAACCCGAGGGTGATGCGCTTGCCGATAGTGAGTGAGTTGAAGTTCATAGAAGAAAATTAGAAATTAGAAATGGAAAATTAGAAATCGGAGGAGAAGAAAATTAGAAATGGGAAATGGGAGTTGGGAGAGTTGGTAGGTTCATCATTTTCAATTTTCGATTTCTAATTTTCTTTCCGCAGTGATGTGTTCGATGGTATCGGCGGCGATGATTTGGTCGATGTCGAGGAGGCTCTTGACCGAGCCTTTGGTCTTCGCCATGCCGAGGATGTATTGGACGCTGATCGAGCCGCCGAAGTCCGGGGTCGGCTCGATGTCGGCCTGGGAGATATTGGCGACCTCCTCGACCGCATCCACGATCAGGCCGATGAGCTTGATGGCACCCTCGGCGCCACGGATTTGTGCGACGACGATGCACGTGCTCGCGGTCGCTTCCGCCAGGGGCATGGAAAACTTTGCGCGGAGGTCGACGACCGGGATGACTTTTCCGCGGAGGTTGATGACCCCCTTCATGTAGGCGGGGACCTGGGGGACCTGGGTGATCGGGAGCATGCTGATGATCTCGCGGACCTTGAGCACCGGGATCCCGTAGGTCTCGCCGCCGAG
>JBAXXX010000229.1:0-1306 GCA_037127695.1 Verrucomicrobiia bacterium
AGCGTCGGCCCGCAGGCGAAGTCCACCATCCACAGGTCGTTGGGCGCGGGGGCTTCGAAGGCTTTGGTCGGTCCGCTTTCCAGTCGTCCGGCTTTCAGGCTGCGCCGGTCGTAGCCTTGGGCGGCGAGGAACCGCAGCACCGCGCTGATCGAGGGAAGCCCCCGCCCGTGGTCCTGCCAGTGGCGGTAGAGCACTGAGAGCGCCGTGCCCGGAGTCTTGGTGATGGCATCGATGATCCACAGTCCGGTCTCGGTATCGATGGCGCGGCTTTTCCCCGCGTCCGCTCGTTTGGCTTTTCCGGCCAGGCCCGCGAACCCGTGCCGGGCGTGCTCATACCACCACGTTTCAATCGTTCGATAGGAGTAGTAAAGGCCGTCTTCTCCGGGCCAGGGGCGCAAGGAAGCGCTCCGCAGGCTCTCGGCGAGCGGGCTTCCTTCCAAGCGCAGGGTTTTGATGTGGCAGATGACCTCGTAGCGCAAAAGCGCGAGACGTTCTTTGGTTGTTGGTGCTGGATTTTGCATGACGCGGGGTGTTTTCGCCCTACCGCGCCCCGGCTCCAACAAAACGGTTGTGTGGGGTGCTGGTGCCGGAGCTTCAAGCGCTCACGCAGGGACAACCTCCCGCTGCCAATCTGAGGCTGCGGTAGCATCCCAAAAGCGAGGTCTTGAAGTCGCAGGCCAAACGGGCGAGGATTTCCTCTGTCGAGCCAAGCTTACGCAAGGCCCGCCAAAAGCAGCCCACGTCGGCACTTGCCTCCAGAGGCATTTGCTGACCAAGCAAACCGCAGAGGAAAGCCATGCGTTCCGACACTCTTTTGCATGCGCGCCGGATGCAGCCCTCTTCCTTCTCGGTGGCGGGCGGGGGCCTTGCGCCTCTGCCCGCCAAACCGAAGAGCTTATCCAGCAACTCCTGGAATCGACTGACCTCCATGCTGCGGCGGGGGAACATATCCGCCGGGATCACGCTCCATGAGCGCCCGCATCTGGGACAGCGGAAGCGAGAGATCAAGCATTCCCACTGACCCTCGACCTTCCGAAACCGGGTGTAGGTTCCGTTGCGATGGAGCTTTTGACAACCGGCGCACTTGGCGCATTCCTTCGGTGCACATGGACGATCGGCTCCTTTTAAAGATGACTCGTGGGTCTGCATAGGCCGCCCAGGATAGCCGCACCCAAGACCTCCGCCAACTCGGCATCGCCGGGGAGGGCGGCTCCGCTGCGGGCTTTTCGCCTACGGCTCAAAGCCCTTCGCTGCGCCGCCCTCCCCGGCGAATCGTTCACCACATTCCACGCGAGCCCCGCGCTCT
>JBAXXX010000230.1:0-1303 GCA_037127695.1 Verrucomicrobiia bacterium
ACCGGGACACCAGGCGCATCGCCAACAGCGAGTGGCCGCCCAAGGAGAAGAAGTTGTCGTCGATCGAGACTTGTCTTGCAGCAGTGAGCTCTGCGAAGAGCCTGCACAGCAGGATCTCGCTGGCGGTCTCGGGGGGAACGTAAGCGCTATCGCCTGAGATCTCAGGATCCGGCAAGGCCCGGCGATCCAGCTTGCCGCTGGAGGTCAGCGGCAACGCCTCAAGCTGCATGAACGCCGCCGGGATCATGTACTCAGGCAAGCTCTCGCCCAGACGCTGTCGCAGGACAGAGGCCTCGGGGATAGAGCCCGAGGCCTGGGGCGTGAGATACGCAATCAGGCGTCTCTCGCCGGCGACCTCGCGCAGCACGACTGCGGCCTGACCGATCCCCTCGATACTGCTCAAGGCGGACGCGATCTCGCCCGGCTCGATCCGAAAGCCTCTTATCTTGACCTGCTCATCGGCACGACCGCCGAACTCCAGGATGCCGGCATCCGTCCAGCGCGCCAGGTCCCCTGAGCGGTACATCCGCTGACCCTCCGAGGAGAAGGGACTGGCGATGAACCGCTCGGCAGTCAGCGCGGGTTGATTGACGTAACCGCGCGCAAGGCCCGCCCCTGCAATGTACAGCTCGCCCCACACGCCAATCGGCACCGGACGGAGGCTTAAGTCCAGGATGTGAATCTGCGTGTTCCAAATCGGTGCGCCGATTGAAATCGCGGCATCCTGCGGCACCGGTGTTGAGCCCCAGCACGTCACGTCATCGGAGGCTTCCGCCGGACCGTAGGTGTTCCAAACTCTCGCATGCCAGAATAGCTCTTGAGTGCCGACCAACGTCGCATGACCCAGCGCCTCTCCGCTGATCACCACATGACGCACAGATTGCATATCCTTGCGCTTAGGGCCAGATACCAGCAACTCCTCCAGCATCGATGGCACGAAGTTGATGATCGTGATCTGTCTCTGGCGGATGACTTCGCTCAGATACTCGGAATCCTTTTGCCCCCCGACTCGGGCCAGCACCAGGGCGGATCCGTGCAGGAGCGGCAGCAGAATCTCCCACACCGACACATCAAAGGTAACCGCGGTCTTCTGCAGCACAGCATCATCAGCCGACAGCATTAAGGTCGACTGCATCCAGGCGACATGATTGAGCATGCCCTGATGGTGCACCCCTACGCCCTTAGGCCTGCCGGTACTGCCAGAGGTGTAGATCAGGTAGGCAAGGTTATGGGGTCGCAGCTGAGTAGGGCGATCCGCATCCGTGACCGACGCAGCACTCAGGATGGACAGCGCATCCAGGAC
>JBAXXX010000231.1:0-1298 GCA_037127695.1 Verrucomicrobiia bacterium
TCATCGATAATTCCTCGACGGCGACGCACCGGCTTTCCGGTGACGGGAAGCGGCGTGGGTTCAACGAGGAGTTCCTGTCTATTTGTGCGCATTTCGGGCTGATCCCGCGCACGACCAACGTGAGCAGCCCGAACGAGAACGGGACATGCGAGGCGATGCACGGGCATTTCAAAAGGCGTCTGGAGCAGCATCTGCTGCTGCGCGGCAGCCGGGATTTCGAGATCGAAGAGGCGTATGACCACTTTGTGATCGGGGTTTTGGAAAGAGCCAACGGGCTGCGTGGCGAGAGGTTCGCGCAGGAGATGGCCGCGATGCGCGAACACCTGGCTCCCGAGTTGCCCGACTATACGGAGACGATGGTGCGGGTGAACAACAACTCGACGATCCGGGTGTGCAAGCGGGTGTATTCGGTGCCGAGCAAGCTCATCGGCAGTCGGCTGCGGGCGCGGATCCACGAGACGCGCATCGTGCTTCTGGATGGGATGGTGGTATTGACCGAGCTGCCATTGCGGGGAGGCGACCGGGGAGCGGTGATCGATTTCCGGCACATCATCAACTGGCTTGTGCGCAAGCCGGGAGCGTTTTCCGAATACCGGTGGCGTGAGGCGATGTTCCCGTCTCTGGTGTGGCGGGCGGCCTACGACCACCTTTGCCGGCACCACGACGCGCACGCGGCCGACGTTTGCTATCTGGAGATCCTGCAACTGGCGGCCGACGAAGGACTGAGCACGGTGGAGAACATTGTGGAGCAGTTGCTCCTGGCCCCGAGGCCCGTGGTGAATGCGGCGGCGGTTCTCGCGCTGCTGCGCACCTACGAGGATGAGGCGATGGCCTTCCGGGAACGCAAGGCCATTCCGGTGTCGCTGGAGGTTTACGACGGGCTTCTGGGAGGCGGTCTATGAGCCGCGAAAACGAGGGAGCAACGGTGGAGATGCTGCTGCGCGGCTTTCACCTGCCCACCATAGCCGCGCTTTACGAACCGACGATGGTGCGGGCCGAGACGGAAGGATGGAGCCACCGCCGCGTGCTCGAACACCTCTGCCAGAGCGAGGCCGCCGACCGCGAACAACGCCGCATCGGGCGTCTGCTGGCCGAGTCCGGCCTGCCGGAGGGCAAAACGCTAGGCAACCTCGACGAGGCCCTGCTTCCGGCGAAAATCCGGCGGCAGTTGCCCGCGCTGCTGGAAGGCGGGTTCGTGTCCCGATCCACCAATATCCTGGCCTTCGGCCTGCCTGGAAGAGGCAAGACCCACTTCCTGGCCGCCCTCGGCCGGGAGCTGATCCTGCGCCACAGCATGC
>JBAXXX010000232.1:0-1297 GCA_037127695.1 Verrucomicrobiia bacterium
GCATACCGCCCGGACCCTATGCGAGTCTGCTGCCCTGGCGGCATGATTCTAGGAGACTGACGATGGGGCAGCTCGGATTTTTCGATGCGGATAGTCGGCTGGCGGCACTATCGGCGAAAGGCGATCCGCTTGAGGCCATCGATCGGCTGGTGCCATGGGAAAGCTTTCGCGGCGACATTGAGGCCGCGGTGCTGACGCCGGAGACAGATCGCAAGAGTACGGCCGGTCGCAAGCCGATCGATGTGATCATATTGTTTCGGATGCTGATCTTGCAGTCGCTGTACAACCTCTCGGACGAGCAAGTCGAGTATCAGGTGCGCGATCGCCTCTCGTTTGCACGGTTTCTGACTTCCGGTATCGAGGACTGCATCCCGGACGGCACGACGTTGTGGCTGTTCCGCGAAAAGCTCGCCAAGGCCGGCGTCATCAAAAAGCTGTTCGATCGCTTCGACCGGCATCTCGGCGCGAAGGGCTATATCGCGCGCGGCGGACAGATCGTTGATGCCACCATTGTGCCCGTGCCCAAACAACGGAACACGCGGGAGGAGAACGAGGCGATCAAGGGTGGCCAGACGCCCAAGGCGTGGCAGAAGAAGCCAGCCAAAAACCGGCAGAAGGACAAGGATGCGCGCTGGACCAAGAAACACGGGCGGAGCTTCTACGGCTACAAGAACCATGTGAATGCGGACGCCACACACAAACTGATCCGACGCTATGACGTGAGTGACGCGGCAGTCCACGACAGCCAGATGCTGAATGGGCTTCTGAACAAAGCCAACACATCTGCGGACGTGTTCGCCGACAGCGCCTATCGCTCGGCCGAGACTGAGGCGAGGCTCAAGGCCCTCGGCTTTCGCAGCCGTATCCACGTCCGCGCGACGCGCAATCATCCGCTCTCACAGCGGCAGGAGGAGGCAAACCGGAAGAAGAGCAAGATTCGAGTTCGCATCGAGCATGTGTTTGGAGCTCAGGAGACCTCAGCTGGCAGCCGGCTCGTACGGACGATCGGCATCGTCAGAGCGCGAGCGAAGATCGGATTGCAGAACCTCGTGTACAACGTCCGCCGCCTCGTGACGCTGGAGCGGATGGCTGCAGCATGAGGGAAAAGGCAGCTTGTGCCACCCTTAACATGACGCCGGGGGCATACGGCGGAGCCGCACCGGCGTCAGATCATCTGCCAATTGCCCGCCGAACCGCGCGTGCTGACGATCACGTAGCAAAAACATTATTGTTCGAGGTGCCCTTATCTCTCCGCCCTGGCGGGTGCGGACACGGGGGCGCTCGACCTCGACTTTGC
>JBAXXX010000233.1:0-1251 GCA_037127695.1 Verrucomicrobiia bacterium
ATAGAGAATATAGATATAGGGGATGTATTTATATATTCTACAGCTCAGGCCGCTGTAGGAAGTGTCCAAGGTGTCCAAGGTGTCCAAGGTATTCAGGTATCCTCCGCTGCGCCCTACCCCGAAATCGCCGCCGCGATCACCGCTGCCGGTTCGGTCGCCTTGGATATCGAGACGTTCGGCCCCGGAAAGAAGGATGGCCTCAACCCGTGGCGGGGCGACATCCGTCTCCTCAGCCTGAAAGTTCCCGGCGTCACCCCTTGGCTGATTGATCTCCAGTCAACCGGATACGACCTGGGCGACTTGGGCCGCGCCATCGAGTCGGTCGAGGTGATCGCCCACAACGCGAAATTCGATCTCCTCTGGCTGGCGGTGAAGACCGGCGTTCGCCCGCGACGCGTTTTCTGCACGCTCACGGCCGCCCGTCTGCTCTCGGCCGGCACGAAGCCCGGCAACAATCTGGATCAGTGCCTGGAACGGTTCCTCGGGATCAGCCCGGCCGCCGACCAATCCCGATCCGACTGGGGCGGTATGTTCCTGACCGACGACCAGCTCGCCTATGCCGCGAGGGACGTGATGCACCTGCACGATCTGGCTGGCCGTCTGGATGCGGAACTCGGCGGCGCGGATCTCGATACCGTGAAGGCGCTCGAAATGGAACTCTGTCCGGTCGTGGTTGCGATGGAAGCGGCTGGGATCGCGATGGACAAACTGCGGCTGCAAGCGATCCGGGATTCCTCCAGGGGAGCGACCAAGACGAAATCCGACGAACTTCGTGTCCTCCTCAACTCGCCCTCGCTCAACCCCGGCAGCCCCGACCAGTTGAAGGCGGCGCTTTCGCGTGCCGGGATTGAACTGGCGAACACGAACGAGGAAACCCTCAAGGCGTCCGACGACGGGACGATCATCCCGGTGATCCTCGCGCTGCGGGGCACGGAAAAGGCGGCACAGCAAGCCGAGAGCCTCCTTGATTGCATCGAGGGCGACGGGCGGATCCACGGGCGATTCGAGCCGACCGGCACCGACACCGGCAGGTTCTCAAGCAAATCCCCAAACCTTCAAAATATCGGCCGGGGCGAACTTCGGGAATGCTTCCTCGCGCCAACAGGTTCCAGGCTGATCGTGGCCGACTATTCGCAGATCGAACTCCGGGCGGCTGCTGCGATTGCCGGGGAGGTGAAGATGATCGAAGCCTACAAGCGCGGCGACGATCTTCACAAACTCACCGCCGTCACCGTGCTGGGGAAGGCTCTG
>JBAXXX010000234.1:0-1247 GCA_037127695.1 Verrucomicrobiia bacterium
AGACGAACGCGGCGACGGCGGAGGAAAGCGCGAGCGCCTCGGAGGAGCTCAGCGCCCAGGCCGCAACCCTGCGCGAGCTCGTCGCTGGGCTCCAGCAGCTCGTCACTGGATCGAGCAACCAGTCCTCACGCGGCTCGGGCGGCCACCAGGTCCTGCACACGCGGCCCTACAAGGCTCCCGCCCAACGGACGGCGAAAAACACGACCTTTCGCCCGGCCCAGCCGGCCATCGGCGGATCCCGCCCGGCTCTCTCGTCGTCGAAAAAGAAGAACCCGGAATCCGAAATCCCCCTCGAGGATGGGTTCAAGGACTTTTAGTCCAAGGCCAGCGATCCCGCGAGAAAATCCCATGCGACGCGAACTTCCAATGCGGGAAGCCAATTCCCGCCGCCAGCAACATTTTCAGTGAGAGGTGCAAATTGATGAAGGCGCTCCATATCCTTCTGGCCGATGATCACGAGCTGATTCTTTCGGGGCTGAAAGCGATCCTGGATGGCGAGCCGGGCTGGAAGGTGGTGGGCATGGCAAAGAACGGGATCGAAGCGGTCCAGATGGCCGGGACGCTTTGCCCGCATGTGGCGGTGCTCGATATCAGCATGCCGGACCTCAATGGCATCGAGGCCACGCGCCAGATCCGGCGGGCCTCTCCGGCAACGGAGGTGCTCATCCTGACCATGCATAACTCGGAGGTGATCGTGCGGGATGTCCTCGAGGCCGGCACCAAGGGGTTCATCCTGAAAACCGACACCAATCGCCTGCTGAAAACCGCAATCGAATCCCTCGCCGCCCACCAAACGTTTTTCACGGGAACCGCATCGGACGCCATCCTGCAGGGCTATCTGGATCCTTCTACCAAGCCAGGTGAGGTCGAGACGCACAAGCGGCTGAGCCCGCGCGAACGCGAGGTCATCCAGCTGCTCGCGGAGGCCCACTCAAGCAAGGACGCGGCAGCCAAGCTCGGAATCAGCGTCAAAACCATCGAGGCCCACCGCTCGAATATCATGCGCAAGCTGAACCTGCATTCCGTCGCCCAGCTCGTCCGCTACGCAATCCGGAACGAGATCATCCACCCGTGACCGGCTCCAAGGCCCGGACAAATCACAGAGGGTTGGCTCAGGTTGCGTAGGGGCTGTAAAAGAGTAAAAAACCTCGGGGCTTGCCCCGAGGCATTGAAGCGCATGAATAATACCATCGTAAATATTCGGTGAACCCCGTTTGGGTTCATTCGGCAAGGATGGCGCGGAAGTT
>JBAXXX010000235.1:0-1224 GCA_037127695.1 Verrucomicrobiia bacterium
TCGCCCCTCCCGAGGGTTCAAGTGAACCCTCATTTGAACCCTGAAGGTTCAACGTCGCCCCTCCCGAGGGTTCAAGCGAACCCCCATTTGAACCCTGAAGGCTCGACGTCGCCCCTCCCGAGGGTTCAAGCGAACCTCCATTTGAACCCTGAGCGTTTGGAATCTTGATCCACCCCTCGCGCCGAGCCCTAGTTTTAATGGTGTTTGTCGGCAATCCAACTCTCTCCGCCGTCAGTTTGTAGCTGCGGGTCTGGAGATAAACCTGTTTCACCTCTATCCAGTCAGTCATTGGCTCCCCTCATTTTTTGAACCGGCAGAAACCGTCGTTCCAATAAAGCCGTGTCGATGCAGGCTATGAATTTTCCTGGTTTGCTCGGATCGAATGCGTTGCGGCGGGCCGCGCGCTCCTCGCAGATCCGCTGGTTTGCCTGATACGCCTCCCACCCGCGAACCGACCATGCGTAGCTTGGGTAGGTTTGTTCGTGTTCGAACATCGGCCAGATGTGGTCCTCCGGATCACGCAGAAGATGCGCCAGATGCACGCCGGTTTGATCGTTGATCTCCTCGATGCCGCAGGAGAGTTCGGCAAACTTGTTCATGGATTGAGTAAATGCGGGGTGATCGCTGCCCCATCCACAGGTGATTCGCCACCAGCGCTGGTCGAGGTAGTAACCGAACCAGACGTGGATGATTTTCCCCTCCAAGACGACGCGCAGGCCCGGACGGCGGCGGCGGAATTCGATATTCTCGGCGGCAAGCCCCTTTTCGATGCCGCGCAGGAGTTCGCTGCGGAGGCGGTCCATCTCGTAATCTGGCAAAGGAAAGACAGGCCGAGGAAGCGGGTCGGGAAGGGTGGTGTTCATTTCGATATTTCTCCTTTGATCCGAAAAATCTCCTCCAGCACTTCGACAGGGTAGCTATTGACCTCGCCGAAAAGCTCGTCGCGGGCACGGCCAGCTCGGATTCCATGCGACCGGCAGAACTCGGATGCCCGCTTGCCGATAGATTTTGCGTCCGAAAGGGAGAGGCGAATCCCAAGGATGTTCGCGTAGCCTCTCAAGGTGTAAAACCCGGTATTCGCGGAATTGTAGGAGTTCGCCTGGATGGCGAGGGATTCGACTCGGACAAGGCGATTTTCCTGTTCGCGCATGGCCTTGATGAGCGCCTCTGCGTAGTCGAGCGCGGATCCGCCGCTGGCAGGGGGAGGAATTTGGTAGCCGCCTG
>JBAXXX010000236.1:0-1199 GCA_037127695.1 Verrucomicrobiia bacterium
CGGATTGGATCGCCTCGACGGCCTTTGAGCCATCCCTCGCGACATCGGCGCTCAGCCCGAGGTTGCTGAGGATGCCAATGGCCACCTCCTGGTTCGTGGAGTTGTCCTCGACGAGCAGGATGCGCGCCTTGCGCCCGGCGAAGCGGTTCTCTGTTGTCCGCGCCGGGGCCGGCGGGACAATGATCTGCGCGGCATCTCCAGCCAGTGCTTGGGAGAGCACGGCCTTGAGCTCCTCGTGGCGGATCGGCTTGCTCACATAGGCAGAGAACCCGATGTCATGGAATCTCTGAGCTTCTCCCTGCGCCCCCATGGAGGTCAGCAGGACCATGCGAATATCGGCCAGCCGATTGTCCGCCCGGATGGCGCGCCCGAGCGAGGCCCCGTCCATTCCGGGCATCTGCATGTCGATCACGGCGACCCGAAACGGGTCGTTCTCCACTGCCAGGTAGAGGGCTTGGAGCGCGGCCGGAGCATCCATGGCCTCCGACGCGCGCATGCCCCAGGAACCCAGGCGGCAGGCCAGGATTTCGCGGTTGGTGGCGTTGTCGTCCACGATGAGCACCTTCACACCGCTCAGATCCGCCGATGCCTGCGCCGCCTCTGCCATGGCGTCCGATTGTTCCGCCTGCTTGCCGAGGCGCACGGTGAACCAGAACTCCGACCCCTTGCCCTCCTCGCTCTTCGCTCCGATCTCGCCGCCCATCATCTCCACAAACTGCTTGGAAATCGATAGCCCAAGGCCTGAGCCACCGTACTGCCGGGTGGTCGAAGAATCTGCCTGCGTGAACTTTTCGAAAAGATGCACGATTTTCTCATTGGGAATCCCGATGCCCGTATCGCGCACAGAGAAGCGCAGGACGGCATCGCCCTTTGACTCGATCACGAGGGAGACACGGACCGCCACCTCGCCGGCCAAAGTAAACTTGATCGCATTTCCCGCGATGTTCGTGAGGATCTGACGCAGGCGGCCAGGATCGCCAACGAGCATCGAGGGGACGGCCGGATCTGCCGCGCAGATCAGCTCCAAACCTTTTTCGTGCGCCCGCACGGCCATCGTATCCGCGAAGTTGGAAAGCAGGCTCGACAGGTCGAACCCCAGGGATTCCAGAGCGAGCTTGCCCGCCTCGATCTTCGAGAAATCCAAGATGTCATTGATCAGGTCGAGCAGGGATTCGGCGCTGGACTGGACGATTTCCGCC
>JBAXXX010000237.1:0-1174 GCA_037127695.1 Verrucomicrobiia bacterium
TGACTATTCTCATATTGTCCCTGACAACTCAGTGCGACCGGGCAACATTATTTCAAGCTCTGGATAGCGCGAGAATCACCGAGGAATTCGTAATATCGGATCAAAAGCGCCCTGGCATCCGCTTTGTAGTCTGAATCCAGCATCTTTCGAAGGGCGGATTCCAGTTCCCGATTCGGTCGCTTGGTAGGAGCGGGCAGAGTTGAGAGGACGGTTGCCGCGCGAAGACCGGAAAGGGCTTCTTCAGATTGTGGAGAGAACTTTGCGGCGGCGATCCCGGCATCGATTGCTTTATCAAGGTCGCGGGGAGAAATGGCACCGGGGGTTTCGGCTGCCTGTTGGGCAATAGAGGCCGAGAGCCATGCCTGATCCCTCCCGTCATCCTCGGATTTCGGAAGTGACTTCAGCCAGCTTTGGGCTTCTTTGGTCTCTCCATTTCCCACATAGAGCCCGAGGATGAGTCGCCGCAGCCGGGCGAGATCCCGCTTGGCCAAATGCGGGCTTGCAGCCACTTCCTGCAAGCGGCGCACCAGTTTCTTCCAGTCCTTGATTTGTGAGGAAGCCGCCTGGAGTCGCGGGAAGGCGTCACGAGCGGCGTCTTGTGAGGAGTATTTTGACAAAAGTTCCGCATAAAGGGCGGCGGCTTTGTCCGGGGCTTTGGTTTGGGCGGAAAGCTCCGCGACTTTGAGGGTGAGCCAGGCGGAGGCCTCCGGGGACTTCGCTTTGACAAGAGACTCTTCGGCGCTCTTGAGCGCCCCTTGGAGATTTCCCTGGGACTCCAGCAGGCCTGCTGCCGCCACGGCGGCCTTCCAGCCTTCCAGATAGGCGCTGTATTGGATTTCCGCTTCACGGTAGAATCTCAGCGCCCGATCGGTTTGCTGGAGCTTTTCCGCAAGCGCGGCGGCTTGCAGAAGCGCGTCACGGGCAGATGGTTCACTGGGCATGAGCCTGCGATGCTCGATGAAAGCTGAAATCGCCCCTTCGTAGTCTTTTGCGGCGAGCGCGGTCCTGGCACGTTCGAGCGCCTCTCCCCGCAATGGCACGCGAGCGGCATCCCCCGTCTCGGGGGTGCCTGGAACCACTTTCAAGACGGATCTCGCGATAGAAAAAGCCGTATCCCCAGGCGCCCCGCCAAACTTGTTCGGGTCGCTGCGCTCCACGACCGCCTTCGCAAGTT
>JBAXXX010000238.1:0-1131 GCA_037127695.1 Verrucomicrobiia bacterium
AGTTTCTCGACGGCCTCCGCGAATTTGGCGTCTCGCTTCACTGTTTCGCGGCTCACGCCGGTTTCGGCGGAGATGCTTTCGGCTGTTGTTGGTCGTTGCCCATTTTGACCTTTGACCTCGGAGTATTGATTTGCTCCCGTTTGATTCGGGACGGCCCGCTTTCGCGAATTGTAGAGCCTCCCCCGCAGCAACGCCGCTGCATCCGGGGACAGAGGTCGCCGTCCAAGCTGGGCGCGAATTTCTTCGTCAACGGTGATGGTGTCGCAGGGGGCTGGAAGTATGGACATGATGCCGCCGGTGGCATGTCAACCTGGCGCGGGGCGGGTTCGTCTGTTCGTCTTCACTCGTCCGGGGACAAACGAAATCAGTCGTCTGTTTTGAACGTGCCCGGAGAGTGGTTCAGCTTCCGGGCAGTGTCCGATTGATCTTGATCGTCCCGCCCTTGGCTCTGCCCGCTTGGTAGCTTTCGGAATCCACCCGGCTCCTGCGGCCGCGACGTTTGCGGAGCTTCCCGTATTGCTCGCCCATGTAGCGGTCAATCGCTGCGGCCGTGTCCACAAGCACGATCTGATACTGGCTGCGCTCCTCGGTCGAAGCCGTTGCTTCCGCCCGCCTCTTGCCTTCGAGGATGGCTGTTTTGAGCCCGTCGTGCAGGCCCCGATAGTAGGATTTCCGGTCGGGGAGGCTGGCGCTCAACTTGAACTCGCTCCAGCATCGCGAAAACGTCATCCGCAGGAAGTGAAAGACATGGATAGCGAACTGGACATCCTCCCAAGTCCCGATGATGTCCACCGGGGTTGCATGGGAGTGTTTGAACAGGACGATCCTGACGTTGAAGTGGTTCTGCAGCAGCGAGAGGATCAGCATGTCGGCCGGATTGATCGTCTTCGGAAGATTGATGACCTCCTTTTTGACGGCGATGCCGGGGAGGTCTTCCGATCCGTGGGACATCCGCAGCATGGCCGAATCGATCTTGTGGCGCGTCATCAGCTCCTCGGCCTTGGCCAGCGCGGTCTCCGCCTCGTGCTCGGTGGCACCGCGTGATGTGTCCGCCAGCCGAAGGAGCTTCTGAACCAGGTCGAGGATGTTGGCGGGCGCGCTCATTGTTCAATTCCACATGAAATCGGGAAA
>JBAXXX010000239.1:0-1124 GCA_037127695.1 Verrucomicrobiia bacterium
GCATTGAGCGGAGCCTTGAGCGGGACTTCCTGCATCATCGTTCCGGCTTCAGCCACCCGCTTCTCGTAGGTGGCGACCAACTCCGGCAACCCGCGCAGAACCTGGTTCAACCGCCCGATGCGCGTGACGCCGATTTTCCCACTGGCCTCCGCTTCATCACAGAGCCCCTTGTAAAAATCCTTGTGCCATCCCCGGTCGTAGAACGCGTTCTTGATCTGCTCGGCCGAGAGCAATGCGTTTCGGGGCTCGCCGGAGAACGTGCCAGGAAAGATCTCCATAAACCGATCGAGTTCGGGCTTGAATTTCCCGGCTTTCGTCTCGGGCTTTGCCGCCGCTTCGTATTCCGCCTCCGTCACCTCCCGCCAGCAGATCCCCAGCGCGCTGTGCGCAATGATCCGCGTGAACTTCGGCGTATCCCCGTCATCCTCCATCCAACGCAACCTCCTCCCACGCTTGGCGGCGCGGAACTCGTAGTAATCGTCGCGAGGCCCGAGCGCCCGAACGACGATCGCAGCCCGCGCCCAGTTCGCCCACTCGGCGGACCCGGAACCCAGATACGCGAAGTCACCGCCCTGCCAGGCCGCTTTCTGATCCCCCTGCGCGGGTTTGTTTGTATGGTGGATGAGCACCAGCCCGCAGTTGAACTTGTGCAGGAGCGGGTTGAGGCCGTTGCGCAAAAACATCGACACGTCCCGCTGCTGGTTCGCCTCGCCGCCGAGGTAGGAAAGCGCGGGATCGATGATGAGCAGGTCCGGCTTCATCATTTCCAATAGCGGCTCCACCGCATGCTCGCAAAAGTCGGCCCCCATGACCGAATCCACCCGCGCGGTCCGGATCACGCTTTTTGCCCGATCCTCTTCGGAAATGGCGAGCCCTTTGAGCATTCCCTCCCGGAACTCGGCCATATCGCCCATGTCGTTTTCGGCCTGGATAATCAAAATCCGCAGGCATCCACGCGGCTGGATCCCGAACGCCTCGCGCCCGATGCTCCACATCACCGCGCACTGCACGGCGATCGCGCTCTTGCCGATGCCTGTCTGCCCGACAAGGAGCAGCGCTCCTGCGCGGCACAAAAACCGGTGCCTGAGCAATTCGTTGGGATCATCCTCCGGCGGCAGCGGGAT
>JBAXXX010000240.1:0-1104 GCA_037127695.1 Verrucomicrobiia bacterium
GGGGATGTCCCGGTCGATGTAGAAATTCGGAGTGAGGTTGGCGTTGCTCTCCTCGAGCCGTAGGCTCGGGGTGTTCAATCCTAAATGGAGAGCAACACCATGAAGAAAGCTACCACATCCATCAATGCGCTCGCCAGCGTTTCCAGCATCTCCGAGATGAAGGAAGTGGCTTGGGAGGAAGTGAAGAAGAGCTTCGAGAGCTTCTGCCTGATGGCGGGCGTCGAGAGCCTCACGAAGATGTTCGAGGAAGACGCCGAGGAGATCTGTGGCCCCCGATACGGGCGTGGGGCCAGGAAACGTGGCCACCGCTGGGGGACCACCCGGGGAAAGGTCGGCTTTCACGGCGGCACGATCGATGTTGACCGCCCCCGGGTGCGGGACCGCAAGGGCAAGGAGATCCCGCTTCCCAGTTGGGAGGCGGCGCGGGATGCCGGGTTTCTGCAGCAGTGGGCGATGAACCTGACGCTGATGAACGTGGCGATGCGCAAGTTCGGCCGGGCGGTGCGTCTGCCGGACGCGAAGGTTCCGGCCACAGATGGCTCGGGGCTTTCGAAATCGGCGGTTTCCCGGCGGTTTGTCGCCCTGACCCAGCGGAAACTCACCGACTGGATGTCTTCCGACCTCGCGAAGCTCGATCTGGTGGTCATCCAGATCGATGGAATGCATCTCGATGAGAACCTCCTGATGATCGGCGCGGTGGGCATCGACATCAACGGCGAGAAGCATCCACTGGGTGTGATGGAGGGCGCGACCGAAAACGCCAAGGTGGTCCAGGCGCTTCTCGACAACCTCATTGACCGCCACCTCGACCCCAATATCTGCCGGCTCTTCGTGGTGGATGGCTCCAAGGCGTTGAGCAAGGCCATCCGCCGCACCTTCGGCGCCGACATCCCCATTCAGCGCTGTCAGGTCCACAAGGCCCGGAATATTCTGGACAGGCTTCCGCCGGAGCTTCATGCCAGTGTTCGCCGGACCCTTCGTCAGGCCTGGGAACAAGACGATCCCGTGAAAGCCGAGCGTCTGATCCGCAACCTCGCCCAGCGGCTTGAACATGAGGCCCCGGGAGTCTCCAAATCCATTCTCGAGGGTCTGGACGAGATCCTG
>JBAXXX010000241.1:0-1093 GCA_037127695.1 Verrucomicrobiia bacterium
GTAACAGTTTAGCCCGATAGGATCGGCTCTGTCTGTGAGCCGAAAATCACATCCTGGGCGTGGGTTGGGGAGGATTGGAAGAGGGCGCGGAACATGTCGATGACTTTTGCTCCCTGGAGGGCGGCGGTCTGGGTGAGGGAGCCGAAGATGGAGATGTTTTCCGATCCGGTTGCGCTGCGCGTTCCCATGCAGACTTTCCGGAAGATGACGAGCGGGCGCAGGGAGCGCTCGGCGTGGTTGTTGGTGGGGGGGCCGTCGTGTTCGATGAAGGCGAAGAGCTGAGGATATTCGCGGGATGTTGGGATAAGCCGCTTGCGGAGAGTTTCGGCTTTTTCGAAGGCCAGCGGCTTGCGGCAGATCAGGCCGAGCTTTTTACGCAACCGGCCGACGAGTTTTCTTCGCGCCTCCATTTGTTTGGGGACAACCGCAGCGCAGGCTTCCTTGAAAAGGGAGCTGAGCGATTGGCAGAACCTCACGGAAGGCGCATCAGCCTCATCGATCAAGGCAAGCTCTTCGCCGATGTCTTTGCTCTTGCGCAGGATGTGGGCGAGACAACTTTGCCGTCCTCCGGCGCAGTCGATGGCGTTGTAGGCGGCGTAGGCGTCGGTCACCAGAAGCCCGTCGAGCTTTTCGCCAAGAAGGCTTTTGGCAGCCTCGGAACTGCGGCGCGCATCGATACGGAAGACGGCGAGCGACTCGTTGCCGGCATACCAGAGCCAACAGTTTTTCCCATCCTCCCGCCAGTGGGTCTCATCGGCATGGACCAAATTGGCGACACGTATCTTTTCGATCAGATCCTGGTGGATCGGCCGGGCGTTGACCCCCGCCCGCTTCTCGAAGCCCAGAATGCTGGCCGGAACAAAATCGATTCCGAAAAGGGTCCCCATGGTCTCGGTGATTTTCCGGTAGGGCACCTTCAGGGTATGGCGCAAATAGAGGGCGGTGGCTTTTGCGTTCGGACCGATGGGAGCGAAGGGCAGTTCGCCTTCCAGCGGGTGGATCACCTGACACTGGCAGCCCGGGCAGAAGGCGGTATCGTGGACGTAGGAGGTCACGACAGTTTGGGGGACGAGCACGATGTCTTCCTGAATGT
>JBAXXX010000242.1:0-1092 GCA_037127695.1 Verrucomicrobiia bacterium
ACATCGTCAGGATCAGATTCAGAATCGCCTGAAACGGTTTCCCGCACAGGAGCACGGCGACCGGCGGCAGGACGATGGCAAGGAGGTAGCGCATCGGGGGATTCTGAATCGTGGCTCGCAGGGTTTCAATCGAGATTCATCAAACGCGAAGCCTTGACCGCTTTTTCGCAGGGACGATTTTCTTCGTTTGGGGCTCGACGCTAACCGGCAAAGCAACAGGGCCTGCCGACTCGCTCGAAAGAATCTCGATCGAATTGTCCTTTTCCGTGTAGCGGACCTCCCGACCGTCGAATGTTTTGACGACGAACCACCTTTCTATCGGGTGGATGTCGATACGCTCGATGACCGCCCGCGCGTTGTCCTTCAGCGTGGAAGTGTCCCGCCAGTCGATCTTGTCGAGTTTCAAATCCGGCGCGGAATTTCCGATCTGCATTGTCGCAATCTGCTTTTCCAGCGCCTCCTTTTCCTTTTCAAGCTCGCGCAATTTGCTGTCGGCAGAAGTGGAAAACCCGCCGGTGATGAAGTCGAGCAACCGCGGGATCTGCGCCTCGATCTCATCCTTGCGTTTGAGCGCTGCTTCCAGCTCGCGGTTTTGTTTTTTCGCCGATGGCGGGCTCGTCGTGATCGCCTCGCAGGCGCTCAGGAGGTTGGGCAGAAATTTCTCGTAGTTCCAAGCCGCGTAGGGAGCGAGGCCCGCGTCGGCACCGTTATCCATGAGGTAGAAATATTTCTTCCTTTTCACGGCCCGGAGCATTTTGTTTCCGGTTATCACGCTGTAACACAGCCCCGCCAGCGGGTTGTCCCGGCCTCTGCCCCGATACGATGGCCGCGCCTGCCGGATCCGTTGCACCGTAGCATAAAGCTCCATCGGGATCACGGGGGGATAGTAGTTCGGCACCGGGTCGAGGAGGATGCGTTTTCCGTCAACCATTTTCGCCGTCTGCAATTCCCCGATCACGGTCCGCGATTTGAGGACCCTGCTGACGCTCGAAACATGCCACCGGCTCGAGTCTTCTGCCTTGGGCACATTTTCGACGTTGAACGTCCTGGCGATGAAATTCTGGCCTTTCCCCTCGGCTGCCATCTGGAAAA
>JBAXXX010000243.1:0-1089 GCA_037127695.1 Verrucomicrobiia bacterium
GATATTCCGGATTCGGAGAAACCGGAAAAAGTCCCACGGGTAGATCCCGTGGTCGCCGTTGAAGAAATCGTGGTTCCCGCTGCACCATGCGAGGGATTTTCTGGACTTCAAGAAGGTGTTTCTGCAACGCAGCACGCCTGATTTTTGTTCGATGAAGCCAGAGTTGGAAAAGATGTCGAGCAAGTCGCCTGCTACGAGTAGGGCATCGTGTTCGGGGGCTTCGTCGAGGAGCCAGAGAAGTTTTTTGCCGTCTCTGTGCAGGTCCGATGTCAGGAGGAGTCGCATATTGGTTGTTTGAATTCAGGCCGCGGCGGGAACAGGCTCGCCGATCCAGCGGATCTGCCTGCTGTCCGTATCGTAAATGATGCCGCGAAAGCGTCCGTAATCTGCCCCGACATTCAGGCTGGTGATCCCGTGGAGAGAGCGCTCGCGGACCGGCATGTGGGTGTGACCGCACATCAGAAAATCCACAGAGGCCGCACGTTTCTGGATTTCTTTTCCGACCAAGGAATTTCCCGAGTAGGCTGACAGAATATCTTCCTCGCTGCCCCGCAGGGGATGACCGTTCAGCTCGCGCCAAGGGCAGGTATGGACAGCCACGAGCAGGCGTTTCCCGGAGGAGATCGCCTGATCCATGCGCCCGGCGATGCCCTCAGCCTGTTCGCCTGCTTCGGCGCGAACCCGCGTGCCGCAGTTCGGGATGAAACGGAAATCGTTCCAGAAGAGTCCTTTCATGCCGCCTGAGAGGTAGATATCCTCGGTGATCCGCCTGCCGCGGACATGGAGGTTCGGCTCGGCGAGCCCGAGGTCGAAATGCCCGTAGCCGCCGACGATGGCAAGGTCTCCAGCAACCGCGTTTTCCATGTCGAGCAACACGGCTCCGACATCGCGGGCGGGTTCGCGCCAGTAGCAGGTAACGACTTGGGCGAGGTTGGAAAATTGCGAATGTCCAGTGCTGTCGAGCCAGAAATCGTGGTTTCCGAGCGTGATGGCGAGGGGCCGGTCGCCGACAACGTTACGGAGGGCCACAAGATGGCGGGCGGATTGAGCTGGCGTGCCGATGTCCCCCGCCACGACAACAACCTCCGG
>JBAXXX010000244.1:0-1089 GCA_037127695.1 Verrucomicrobiia bacterium
CAAACACAACCAACAAAAACACACACATGACCAACCGAATTGAACCTGAACTTCTAAACACCGTTTTGCAACTCCTCACCACCGAATGTTCCTCTGGCTTTGCCGAGGGGCTGCGCCTGCTCGTCAACGAGGCCATGGTCCAGGAGCGCTCCGCCGTCCTCCAAGCTCGCCCCTACGAGCGTTGCGAGGCGCGCCTGGGGCGAGCCAATGGATTCAAGCCAAAGACCCTTGCCTCCCGTGTCGGCCCTCTCCTGCTCAGTATTCCTCAGGTTCGAGACGGCGTGGAATTTTATCCCAGCGCCATGGAAAAGGGAGCCCGCAGCGAAAAGGCCCTCCTGCTCGCCCTCGCCGAGATGTACGTCCAAGGTGTCTCCACACGCAAAGTCACCAAAATCGTCGAGGAACTCTGCGGTCATTCCGTCAGTTCTACCCAGGTCAGCGCCTGCGCCGCCAAGCTCGATGTCGAACTCCAATCCTGGCGGGATCGCCCCCTGGGAAGCTATTCCTACCTGATCCTGGACGCCAGATACGAGAAGGTCCGCCAAGGCGGGCAACTCCTGGACTGCGCCGTTCTCATCGCCATCGGGATCGGGCAGGATGGAAAGCGCTCCATCCTCGGCGTCAGCGTCGCCCTCAGCGAGGCCGAAGTTCACTGGCGCACATTCCTGGCTTCCCTTCAGGCACGCGGCCTCCATGGCCTCCTCTTCATCGTTAGCGATGCCCATTGCGGGCTCTCGGCTGCCCGTATGGCCGTTTTCCCCTCCGTCCCCTGGCAGCGTTGCCAGTTCCATCTCCAGCTCAATGCCCAGGCTTACGTCCCGCGTCTCGACATGCGCGCCAGCGTCGCCGCCGACATCCGCTCCATCTTCAACTCTCCGGATCTCGCCTCCGCCCATGCCCGCCTCAAAACTCTCGTGGATGCCTATTCCAAGTCGGCCCCAAAGCTCTCCGCCTGGATGGAGGACAACCTCCCTCAAGGCTTCGCGGTCTTTTCCCTCCCGACCGCCCACCAGTGCCGCATGCGCACAAGCAATGCCATCGAACGCGTCAATCAGGAACTCAAACGCAGAACCCGCGTCGCCTCCCTCT
>JBAXXX010000245.1:0-1070 GCA_037127695.1 Verrucomicrobiia bacterium
GCACTTGCAAAGCTGCCAGAGCCACCTTGCTCACACAAATTCTGCTGACGAGGCCCGAAGTTTTCTGATGTTTCGCGGTGTAAAAAGCATCTTTCCCACCTCCCAAACTGCGGGAGAGGCTGATCCAACTTATTGGGGAGATGAAGAGCTCCAAGAGGAATGCTCATTGCGGCCGAGGAACTCTCCTCGATCCCCGGGATGGAGGATTGTGACGAACTCCTCTTGGCGGCGTAGCGGAAGAAGCTTCGGCCTTGGGCTATCAATTTTCCGGCGTTCGCCTACCCTGCATTCATGAGAAAATTGCTTTTGCTGGTCGTGATGCTTGTGGTCGGAGTGCTCTTGGCAATCGCCGGCTGCCGCACCTCCCGGTCAGGCTACAAGTCCGCACCTTACAGTGTCGTTCGTTCGGATGGTAATTTTGAGCTGCGGGACTACCCGGCGCTCAAGGTGGTGGAAACCGCGATGAAGGACGGGGGATCGGGCGGGAGTTTCAACCGGCTGTTCCGCTACATCACCGGCAGGAATCTCGCCGGGAAGAAAATCGCCATGACGACACCGGTATTCATGGCCGGCGGCGATAGCACGATGGCATTTGTCATGCCTGCTGACTTGGGGGAGGTGCCTCATCCGATGGACGGGTCGGTGACTATCAGGGAGATGCCTGCGGGGCGCTTTGCCGTGCTGCGGTACAGCGGTGCCCGCAGCCCCCAGCAGGAGACCGAACATCTGGAGCGCCTGAAAGCGTGGGTAGCCGATCAGCACCTCAAGGCATCAGCGGCCCCGGTGTATGCCTACTTCGACCCTCCATGGACGCCGCTGTTCCTGCGCCGGAACGAGGTCATGCTCCGGATTGACCAATAGGGCTACCCGCCCGGCTCAAAGCGGCAGAGGGATCTGTAGGCTCGGGGCACAAGGCCGGTGACCCCCAGGCCGAGAAGCCGGAGGGGCCGGTCCTCGTAGCTGGAGGCGCACACTACTCCCCGCTTATCTGGCGGAGAGCCGACGATGACCGGCCTAGCCCAAGTTTCTTATGAGACGAGAAAAAGGCCGTTTTATTGCTCGTTTTCGTG
>JBAXXX010000246.1:0-1048 GCA_037127695.1 Verrucomicrobiia bacterium
TGTTCCCATGCCTTCCTCCTCTCGCGGAGAAAACGTGGAGTCCATCGCTGAATGTCACCATTTCCTTCATCACTGAAAGGATAGCGCGGGGCAGGCGCGGGGCCGTAGCAGTTCCGGGGGTGCTTTGAAGGTGCGGCATGTTCAGGCGTCCAGGTGAACCGACTGCCGCCGGTGAACGTCCACGACCACCCGGTCCTGGCTTTTGTATTTCTCGAACCGCATGTGGGCCTTCCACTTTGATTTCAGGTATCGCTTCTCCGCAGCGATGCGTTCCTCCGACCGGAACAGGGAATTGCCCCCGAGGTTTTTGTCGCGTTCCTGGGCGAAACAGAACCGGGCTTCGTTCCAGACGAGGCGGTTGATCATCAGTTCGGTCAGAGTGGCGTCGATGTCGCACTTGCACTTGAGGAGTTCGTCCCACTTCACGTCTTTGCCGATCATCCCAACTGCTCCACCCATCCAGTGATGCACTCCGAACGGATCGTTGCGCTGGAGCAGCCGGGGATCGCTGCGCTGGTGCCATCCGAATAGCCGTGCCCCGGCCCCGAACGCACAACGGGCCGTGTTTTCCACCATGGCGGCGGTTTCCTCGACCGAGAGCTTCCGAACCTTCAGAGCGACCATGCACATGGCGGCCGAAATATCGTCGTCCATCATGACCAGGCATTCCTCGGGAAATTGGGCGACAATCCAATTCCGCACCGCACTCACCCCGCTGATCGTGTCGGGGATCCCGACTTTCTCAAGCGGGACGTGGGCGTAGCTGGCGATTTCGGATTCCGGCACTACCAGAGTGGCCGCCGGGAAAAGCCGGTGCGTCGTGATCGACCGCTGGCGGCTCCGGCTCATGATCACGACACGAATCGCAATCGGACGGAGTTCGGGAAAGCTGGTTGCAGGGCCGGGGGGCATCTGCCCGTCCGGCTCGGACCCCGGATTTGTGGGGTATGAATCCGCCGTGACACCACTTTCACTACCCTGCGGTTGGAGATGGAGCGGCGCTGGCCGCTTTTTGCGCGAGTTCGATGAGTCTTTTTCCATGGAGGAC
>JBAXXX010000247.1:0-1010 GCA_037127695.1 Verrucomicrobiia bacterium
CGTCTTCTCCAACCGCGACAAGCGCACGCTGCTCGACAAGATGATCCTGCTGATCGACTCGCTGGACTTGAACGAGCCCTTCTACTTTGTCGCCGACGCCTACTACGCCACTGGCAAGATCGTTCGCGGGCTCCTCGCCCAGCGGAACCATCTCGTCACCCGGGTCAAGTCCAACAGCGTGGCGTTCTTCCCGGCGACACCCCCTGATGCGCAGAGGCCACGGCCCAAGGGTAGACCGGCAAAGTACGGGTTGAAGATCAAGGTCGCGGCCCTACTGGAAGAGGCCCACCTCCTCCAGGAGGCTCCCAGTCCCGTCTATGGCGAGAAGGGGGTAATCCTCCGGTTCCGGACTGCCGATTTATTGTGGCGCCCGGTCGGCATCCCCGTCCGCTTCGTCGCCGTTTACCATCCCAGTCGCGGCACCATCCTCCTGATGTGCACCGACCTCACCCTTTCCGCCCTCGACATCATCGAACTCTATGGCCTGCGATTCAAGATCGAGGTGTCCTTCAAACAGGCCCTCCGGGTCATCGGTACGTATGCCTATCACTTCTGGATGGCGGCCATGGCTCGGCTACCACGCGTTAGCGGTAACCAGTACCTGCACCACAGGTCGGCTTCATACCGCGACGCAGTCCGCCGGAAGCTCGCCGCCTACCATCGCCACATCCAGCTCGGGCTCATCACCCAGGGGCTCCTTCAGATCCTCTCCGCCGCGACCCCCAAGCTCGTCTGGCGGTCTTTCGGCTCTTGGATCCGGACCGCTCGGCCCGGGCTCGCCCCCTCCGAACAGGTCGTAGCCAACGCCCTCCGGAATACCCTCCCGGAGTTTCTCCTAACTGCCGGTCAGCCCTCAATCCTTGTGAAATTCACCCGCGACCGGCTCGACCTGTCCAGGTCCGAGGGAATCAACCTGGCAGCTTGAAGCTCCCCACCCGAGATCTCGGTACTCTCAAGTCATCACTGCCTCTGCTTCAAACGGAACCTCGGTCTCCAACATGTCCTGCGCT